>JAGXIE010000007.1 GCA_024635765.1 Flavobacteriaceae bacterium
ATCGGTAGCGAAAGAATCTACGTCTAAATAAGTACTTGCTCCCAGCAAATCGATAACGGAGGCAAAATTAGAAGACTTCAATTTTGTGTAATTCACAGAGGCATTGAACTGTATATTCTGATTAAATTCAGTATTTAAAATAGAATTGAATGTCCATTTTTTATCGTCTGTGCGGTCTTCGTATAAAGCATAAACCGCATTTCCGCCTGTTGCAGCATTTGTAAGGTTTGCTTGATATAACTGATTCCAATTAATTTGACCATCATTAAGAAATTCTTGTTGAGCACCATAGGCAATTCCTAAATTGTCTGGATTATTTCTTAAGAAATAACTCGGTAATTTTTGATAGTATGTTGGGCTCGGATTAGATCCCCCACCTTCTGGAAATCCATCGACCAAATCAGTACCATTATTATCCAAACGGCTATTGCCTATTTTTCCGAATTGATAACCTACATTGGTATTGATTATTGTTTTTGAAGAGACTTCCCAGTAGTGATTTAACATTAAAATAGGTTCTTCAACTTCTTTGATACGTGAGTTACGTTTTTCTCCATTCTGGTATCCCCAATAGTCATTATATCGAATTCCTTTTAAGTCATACACTTCTTGCGTATTGGGAGAAGATTTTCCTCTTCTATTAGGAGCGTATATTGAAGTGAAGTTGATGCTGTGTTTATCGTTGATTTTCTTTTCAACCGAGGCAAAAAACGAATTTGCATCATATAAGGTAGCGTCTTGATAGCCTTCGTCTCCCCAACGTCGTCCGCTAGAAAAAGTAAACGCCCAGCCATCTGATATCAATCCTGATGCATAAGTTGCAATAAGTCGATTCGTATAACTACGGTTAGAAGATGAATAAGTTAGACGACCTCCTCTACGATATTGAGATGCTCGCGTAATAATATTGGTAGTCCCCAAGATCCCACCAAAAGTATATGAAGATGGAGAAAGGCCATTTGTTAATTCTTGGTTTCGGATGACATCATTTAAACCTCCCCAATCTGCCCATTGAGGTCGTCCGTCATATTCTTTGTTCATCTCGATACCATTCATCAAAACAGTACCGTTTTCGGAATCGAGTCCTCTAGGATTAAAAAACGAAGAACTAAACTCAAAAGCAGCGGTTCTTTGAAATACATCTTGTGATGATTGTAATAATCCAGAGATGTTATCCGCGCCACCACTTGCATCATCACTCAACTGATCATCAGATAATGTGACCGTGAATAAATCTTGTGAGTCTGATATGTCAAAATTTAATGACATATCTGTTATGTTAACTGTTTTACCTTCGTTGACAATTATTGGATAACGTTTAGTGGAATATCCAATTTTTTCAAGAATAAGCACTTGTTCACCAAGTGGAACATTAGCAGTAAAGCTAAATTCACCTTTGGCATCAGTTTGAGCGGTTAAATTAGTGCCTTCCATAATAATGGTTACGTCTGGAATAGGTTCATCGGAAGTGCCATCAACGACACTACCTTTCACAATAGTTTGTGAAACTGCCGTAGCCAATGAAAAAATTCCAAATAAGAAAATTAAAAAACTTTTTTTCATGCCTTATAAAGTTAGTGGTTGTATTGCAATAAATTTTAGTCATTTAAAGCGCACAAATTTACATTATTTATAATAAAATCATACTTTTGGCGCACAAATTGTAAATAAGATAACGAGAAGATAATTTGACCATATATGAAAATTTCTAAAACCCTATTGATTGTATTATGTTTAACACTAACAATGAGTTCTTGGTCGCAAGAAAATCAGGCTAAAAAATTTAAAATTCACACGCTCGCATTTTATAATTTGGAAAACTTGTTTGATACGATCAACGATCCAATAAAGTATGACGAGGCCTCTCCGATGATGGAAATGAAAACAGGAAGACCGGAAGCGTATCGTAAGAAGGTTCATAATATGGCAAGAGTCATTGCTGATATAGGAGTTGATGAAGCGAGAAATACACCTGCAATAATTGGGGTTTGTGAAATTGAGAACAGAGATGTTTTAGTTGATTTGGTAAATGACCCACTGTTATTGGCGAAAGATTATGGTATTGTCCATTTTGATGGGCCTGATAGAAGAAGTATTGATGTGGGCTTACTATACCAAAAATCACTTTTCACTCCGATTAGTACGAGTAGCCATGAACTAAAAATTTATGATGATGCATCTAGAGAACGAGTTTATACTAGAGATCAATTATTGGTGACTGGTAAATTAGATGGCGAGATCATACATGTCATTGTCAATCACTGGCCTTCTAGAAGTGGTGGTGAAGCACGTAGTCGACCTAAACGTGTCGCTGCCGCTAAATTGAACAAGCATATTATCGATTCGCTGCAAGTAATCAATCCCTATGCAAAAATATTTACGATGGGTGATTTTAATGACGATCCGACAAACGCAAGTATAAAAGAGGTATTGAAGGCTGTTGAAGATAAAGAAAATGTTAAGATTAAAGGAATTTATAATCCGTACGAACATTTTTTCAAAATTGGACTGGGAACAACCGCATACAGAGATGCTTGGAGTTTGTTCGACCAAATCTTGATGACCCAACCGTTATTAGAAAAAGATTATTCGTCTTACCGACTTTATAAGGCTAATATCTATAATAAGTATTATTTGACAACCAAACGAGGTCGTTGGAAAGGATATCCTTATAGAAGTTGGGGAGATGGCGGCTTTACTGATGGATTCAGTGACCACTTTCCGGTATATGTCTTTTTGATAAAGGAAGTTACTGAATAAAAATCAAGTAAAATAAAAAAGCGCAAATTATCAAAATTTGCGCTTTTTTATTTTATCTAATTAGGTTTATGCGAACCAAGTATTCCAAGGTATTTTAGCCAAGACTAAAATCAATGCTAGTGTATAAAATATCGCTAGCATTTTGAATTTTGATTGCGACGTTAATTTCTTTTTGTGTTTTGAATAACCGATAGTTATTAGAACAATAGCAATAATCATAGTTAATGGATGCTCAATAATATTTGAACGCATTGTCGCATTTTTCATGACTTCTCCCATGCCCATATCACTTATCAAACTAAAATAGTCTGATACAAAGTAAAATATAAAGCCTAATATCAGTTGAATGTGTGCTACAATTAACGTGAATAAAGAAATTCTAAAATCTTTGGCATGAAATTCTTTATTGCCAAAAAATTTAATAAGTGCATTAAATGTTGCAAGAACTAATATCAATAGCACCAAATAAGCCCAATATGAATGCAAAATTTTTAGAGTATCGTACATAATGTCAGTTTGTAAATGTTAGAATCACAAAAATAGTGATTTTAAAGTTTCTTTAGATGGTTATTCCGAAATCTGAATCCAACGTTTTGCTTCATTGCCAAGTTCGTCCACAACGGTTATTAAATGTTTCCCTTGTTTTGGGAGCATTGCAAACTCATGAATGTCCTTCGTAGTACCTAAAAACCGTTCATCCAAATACCAAAACACAATGGCTTCTGATTTTGAGTGTGCAATTTTTATAATCAAATTATTTGTTCGTCCATCAAAATCCTTGGGTAAAAAAATCGTATTGTTGTCCTTAGGGTAAATAAATTGCATTGATATGGTTAGTTCTCCCAAACAATCTTCCCTAAATCGAGGTAAGGATTTATAAAACGGATTATTGGCCTTGTAATAATATTCCATCAATGGAGGTAATACAAACCATGATTTATGTACCATACTGTTAATCTCTTCACAAGAAGAATTAACTTGAAATTGTTCATTTCTGTCAAGATGAACCAGAACATGGTATGGACATGGAGATGTCTTCAATCCGCTCACTTGAATGAATTTTTGTTCTACTTCATTACAATTTTGAGAGGCTCGATAACCACTTATTTTGCAAATATCCACTTCTTGCATGTCATCATATGGTTTCGAAAACCAATCACTGTTTGGGAGTAAATCAAAAACATCAAATAGAATTGGCGCAGCAGTTTGTACACCAACCAAACCAGGTCGACCTTCTCCATCAGCATTGCCCACCCAGACACCGACGACGTAATCTTTGGTTGTGCCAATGGCCCATGCATCTCTAAAACCAAAGCTCGTTCCGGTTTTCCATGCAATTTGTTTTGAACTATCGTAAAACTCCCAGTTTTCATCACCTTCTGGCCTATTCACTTCTTTTAAACTTTCATATGTCAGGTAGATGGCTGCTGCATCGAATAAGGTTTTTTCGGATGATTTCTGTCCAAAGTTAATAGTTGATCCTGAAAAAAATGTCGGCTCGCAAAATTCATTGGAAAAATATTCACTTGAAGTTTCACTGAAATGATTCAAAGTAGAAGACATCGCTGCAAAGCTCTTGCACAAATCCCAAAGGTTGCTTTCGGCGCCACCAAGTATTAATGAGAGTCCGTAATGATTCGCATTGTATTTCAAATCTTTCAATTTTAATGCCGTCAAATAATGATGAAAACGATCTAAACCAAACTCTTGAAGCATCCTTACAGAAGGCACATTAAGAGACCTCGATAAGGCACGACTTGCAGGCACAGCTCCGTCAAAACCCTTATTGAAATTTTCAGGATTGTAACTTCCAAATTGGGTCGGAACATCAGCCACCAATGTATTCGGCAACAGATCTCCAGCATCTAGCATCGCTGCATAAAGAAAGGGTTTTAAAATACTACCTGTACTTCTTGGTTTATCAATCACATCTACATCCTTTTGATGCGATATATCCGTTGGAGAATTACCAACATAAGTTAGCACTTTTCGAGTTTTAACCTCCATTATTAGTACAGCTATGTTGTAAATTTCATTTTGCTTTAATGTATTATAATGATTTGATACAATCCGATTTGTTTGTTCTTGAAGCTCTTTCCGAATGGTTGTTACAATACGCTGGCCATTTTTAGTTTTAGAAATCTTTTGCAATAAATGAGGAGCAACTTGAGGCAATGCGTAAGGTTTCTGTGGTAGGTCCTCTGCAACGGATAATTTATAAGTAAGTGAATCAATAATTTCGTTTTGCAGCAACTTTGCAAGCAAGCGATTACGTTTATCCACCAATCGTTGTTGATTTTTGCCTGGATACATCAGGCTTGGAGCATTAGGCAATACTGCAAGTGTGGCACTTTCTGCCCAAGACAACTGGTTGGCATCTCTATTAAAATAGCGCCAGGATGCAGCATCTAAACCAACTACATTACCGCCAAAAGGTGCGTTGCTGGAATAATGAGACAGAATTTTTTCTTTTGAATCACGAATTTCAAGTCGTGTAGCTAGAATTATTTCCTTAAATTTTTCTAAATAAGTTCTCGATTGGTTTTTTCTCGATAGGCGAATGACTTGCTGTGTCAGGGTACTTCCTCCACGTATCACATCACCCGATTTGATATTATCACGCAAAGCTTTAAATATTGAAACTGGATTAAAACCTGGATGCTTATAAAAATATTCATCTTCAAATTGAACAATACAGGCTTTGAATTTTTTAGGAACACCATCATTATGAGGAAATCGCCATTGGCCATCATTGGCAATCATAGCACCGAGTAATTCATGATCGGAACTTGTGATGACAGTCGCCGTTGGGTCTGTGAAAAGTTGGCGTGGCAGACAAAAATAGAATGCAGCCAACATACTAGATATTATGGCAGATTTGATTCTGTGCCGTTTGATATAATGAATGAAGCGTCTCAAAGTATAAACTCATATTCTCGTTCCACTTTACAAATACGTACCTGGTACCAACTGTACCAATCGCTTCTTCCTTTTTTTTGTGCAATAATATGGTCGGTATGTTGTTTCCATGATTTGATGGCTTCCAAATTTTTCCAATAACTTACAGTAATTCCTACCTCATTTCTAGCGCTTTCCAATCCAAGATAACCATCTTGTTGTTTAGCTAATTTTTCCATTGATATAGACATGTCATCATATCCATTTTCAATTTCAGTTCTTTTTGAAGTGAAAATCACTGCGAAATACGGGATAAATTCATCATTCATCATTAATAATTGATTACGAAAACTATTGCGTTGTTAATAATGTTAAAATAGCACTACTAATATATAACATTGCTTATTTGTTTAATGGTTTATCATTATTTTTAAAACGTGAAATTGTTTAGAAAAAGTATACAGTTAGTTTTATTCTTTTTTTTTGTACAAACATCCCAGGCGCAACTGGGTTTTTGTACAGGAAATTCAGGGGATCCTATTTTTACTCAAGATTTTGGAACTGGCACAAACTATGGGCCAGCATTGCCCGGAGGAACGACCACCTATAATTTCGTAGGTAATTCTGATCCTCAAGATGGTCAGTACACCATAGGTAGCAGCTCTTTTTCCTACGGCTGGAATTTACCCAGTGACCATACCGCTAATGATACAAATGGAAAATGCCTAATTGTAAATGCAAGTTTCACTGCTGGAGAATTTTATAAAACTACCATCAATGGACTTTGTGAAAATACAACTTATGAGTTTTCAGCATGGTTGATCAATATTTTGCCAAGTTCTGGTTGTGGAGGTGGAGGCATTCCTGTAAATGTAAAATTTGAAATTTGGGATGTAAGCAATACAAATTTATTGGCTACTGGAGATACCGGAAATATCTTTGGGTCGTCTAGCCCAAATTGGCAACAATATGGCCTTGTTTTTCAGACTCTTGCCGGACAAACATCCGTCATTCTTAAAATGTTAAATAATGGTATTGGTGGTTGTGGGAATGATTTAGCGATAGACGATATTATCTTTAAGTCTTGTGGCGATAGTGTTGTTATAGAAAATGCTAGTGCTGATAATCGATTTGAAGCATGTGTTGAGGATATGATAAATAACGTGTCCTTGACCGCGATTCCTGATTTTTCGGTGTTTTCAACTCATGCCTATCAGTGGCAAGTGAGTGTTGATAATTTAAATTGGAATGATATTCCAGGCGCAACAAACAACACTTATAATGCTCCTGCACCGACACCTTCAGGCACGTTGTATTATAGGGTTAAATTTGCTGAAACTGCCGGTAATGTTCAAAATTCATCCTGCAACTCCCTATCAGAAAGCTTTGAAATTAAAATTAATGCATTGGAAACACCAACTTTTAATCCTTTGTCACCTATTTGTAATGGGGACTCCTTCGCTTTGCCTTCGACATCCACTAATAATATAACAGGTAACTGGACGCCAGCATTAAATAATACCACCACCACAACTTACACTTTTATTCCAGATGCTGGCCAATGTGCTTTAAATCAAACCTTAACAGTTGAAGTCAATCAACCTGTTGCACCAAGTTTCACTCCTATTGCACCGATCTGTACTGGAGATACGTTCAATTTGCCGTCAACATCTACAAATGATATTGGTGGAATTTGGTCTCCAACACTTGATAATACAACGACTACAACCTATACATTTACACCAAATACAGGAGAATGTGCAACGACCACCACCTTGACAGTTGTTGTTAATCAGCCTGTAACTCCAACGTTTAATGCAATAGCACAAATTTGTAGTGGTGAAACGCTCTCTGCTTTACCCACAACGTCCCTAAATAATATCACTGGAACCTGGTCACCTGCACTTAATAATACTTCAACTACGACTTACACATTTACTCCCAACACTGGGCAATGTGCAACGTCTCAAACGCTAACTATAGAAGTCAATCAACCCACTACACCAGCATTCAATGCTGTTCCTGCCATTTGTAATGGAGAAAATTTAGCAGCGTTACCGACAACTTCAATCAACAATATTTCAGGGACTTGGTCTCCAGCACTCAATAATACCGCAACCACCAACTATACATTCACTCCAAACGCTGGACAGTGTGCTACGACTCAAACATTGACAATTATTGTCAATCCAATTGTGACGCCCAATTTCAATCCGGTTAATCCTATTTGTAATGGAGACACACTTTCACCATTACCAACAACTTCTACTAATAATATTACAGGTACTTGGTCTCCTGCGCTTAATAATACAATGACCACGACTTATACATTTTCGCCAGCTCCTGATGAGTGCGCGACGACTCAAACTTTAACAATAGTTGTAAATCAATCAGTCACACCAACATTTGATCCTGTTCCAGCTATATGCAGTGGAGACACACTTTCGCCGTTACCTACGACATCAACAAATAGCATTAACGGAACTTGGTCACCAGCTCTAGATAATACGGCAACAACAACTTATACTTTTACTCCTGCCGTAGGTGAATGTCCCATCATCACTACGCTTACAATTGTAGTCAATCCGCGACCTATAGTTGATTTGGATGATATTTATGCGATTTGCACAAATACGAATGGAACAGAAGTGTTTCAATCTTCATTGATATCCACTAATTTATCTGAAAACTATTATTCGTTTGAATGGACGAATGCAATAGGAGTGATTGTTGGCACTAATTCATCTTTTGAACCTTTGGTCAGTGGGAATTATTCAGTTCTTGTAACGAATTTGATTACTGGTTGTCAAAGTGAAGATTCAACAAATGTTGTTGAAAGTAGTCCTCCAATCATGGAACTAAATTCTACTTCGGGAGCTTTTGCGAGTGAAGGAACCATTGAGGTTTCTGCTTCAGGAACAGGTGTTTATGAATTCAGTTTAGATAACGGACCATGGCAAAACACACCATTTTTTTCTAATGTCACTGCAGGAGATCATATAGTGTCAGCAAGAGATAAAAATGGTTGCGGATATACTAGCATTGACGTTTGCTTGATAGGCTATTCTAAATTTTTCACGCCAAATGGCGATAATATTAATGAAACATGGAATATCAAAGGTGTATCGTGTATCGAATATGCAGACATTTATATTTACGACAGATATGGAAAATTATTGAAACATATATTCAGCAATGGTGAGGGGTGGAATGGCACTTTTAATGGTAAAATATTACCAACAAGCGATTATTGGTTCGTTGTTAAATATCTGGAATCTGGAAGTATGAATGTTCGTGAGTTTAAGGGACATTTCACTCTAAAACGATAACAAATCACTGCCTTCACAGGAATTTTATAATTTGTACTATAAAACACAAAATTACGTAGTAGAAATTAGTTACTTCTCAACCTCAATCCATCGTCCTTTTGTTCTTACCAAATATTCATTATCATACATTGCTTCAGCCTGAACTCCTGGTAAATAATAGGTTCCTAGATAGGATGCATTCAACATTACATTGAAGGTTTTGGTGTCATATTTACCTTTCTTGTTCAAATCGAAATAGAAATTCACTCGGTCATCTCTAATATCAGTATATCTAGCTTGGCTTGTTGTGGTATCTCCAAAATCTGTAAATCTCGTATTCACGATTTCCCAACCTGAAGGAAAAATTTGCGTTAAGGCAATATCATTCACATTTTCATTTTTTAGATTAGTCACCTGCACACTTGCTACAAAATCCTGACCTTGATTTAATTTGCCGATATCAATTTTGTTTCCTTTTAAATCCTTGTATTCTACTGAAACACTCAGGCCGCGTTGTTCTGCAATTTCCTTACCTAAAGGCAATTTCCCTGAATTCAAGACTCTTATATACACAACATTATCCTGATTGTTTTTGAAGCTAAAGGAATTGCCGCCATTTTTAACAGAGAGTTCTCGCTGTGCAATGGCACTTTTAGTATCAATTGTTTCTTCTTTACCATTAAAGGAGTAAGTCAGTTTAAGAGACTTTCCACCATTTGCTTCAACCATTTTTGCCATGGCCAGCAAACTATAGGCTGTAGTTTGAGTGCTCATCCATTGATCGCTCGACAAATCTTTTGCGATATATTGTGCCAATTCTCGTTGCTTCGGATTTTTAGTTAAAATCATTGTTTCGAGAGCCATTGCTCGGTTTCTGTTTACAGAACCATAGGTGTAATAATTATATTTTGGTGGTTCAAAATTGATGTTTGCAGTACTCGAAATTTTGTTGCTCGCTTCTTTTTGTCCTGCTAAAGCATACGCTGCTGCTAATCGCCATTTTGCTTCATTGGAAATTTCGCTGAACTCACGCAAACGATTCATCGCTGCCAGATCTGGACTACCAGCCAATGCCAAAGTATATAAACGATATGCTTGTGCCAAATCGGTATTGGCAGTTCTATAGCTTGGTCGCCAATCTTGAGCCGCTTGCTTTTGGTATTTTAACCAATTACTTTTGAAGGTCATAGGTAGCACGTAACCTTTTTTCTCCGCTTCAATCATAAAGTGCCCTGCGTAACTCGTACTCCAATCGTTCGCGGTATTCTCGCCCATCCAATAGCTCATGCCTCCACCAGGTTGCTGGAAATTTCCTAGTCGCTTAATTCCATTTTCGATATTTGATTTGATTTCTTGTTTCTTTTTGTACGGTAGATCGAAAATATCACTCAAATATAATTGGGGGAATACACTTGATGTGGTTTGTTCTAAACAACCGTGAGGATAACTCACTAAAAACTGAAGGCGACGTGAGAAATTCATTGGTGGCATTGTAGAAAATTCTACAGTAGCTGAGTTTGTTCCAGGAACTCCAAATGTTGAAATATCCAAAGTAGTAGTCGCATTTGCCTCCAATGTCTTGTCTAGTGCTTTCGAAGTAATAGGATTTGGATTATAAACATCAATTTCTACTTTATAGGTCGATTTTTCACCATTCCCAGAAGCAATGACCTCAATAGTATTAAAACCATTCGCCTTGCTAACGTCCAGTTCAAAATAAGCCATTTGTTCATCAGGTCGTGAAAAGTTTAATGATTTTGTTTTGTCACCAATGACTTCTATACCATTGCTCAGTTTTAAGCTGATATTGACATTTTGCACATTTGGTTCCATAGCAAAAACGGTCACAGGCAAAGTCACTTTTTCACCTGGACTTAATTTACGTGGTAAGGTAGCCAGCACCATCAAAGGTTTTTTAACCTGAACTGATTTTTCCACACTTCCATATGCTTCAGTTTTAGCGTCTCCAGCAACGACCATCATTCTCACAGCTCCAATATAATTTGGCATTCTTATAGTGTGCGAGGCTTTTCCGCCAGCTTCAAGGTTGAAGGGGCCAAGATATTTTACAACGGGTTTAAAGCGGTTTGCTTTTTTATTTTTTCCAGCTGCAGCATTTCCATCACCGCCGATGGCAAATACTTGGTCAATGCTTCCTGAATAGGCGCCAATGACATCATCAAATATATCCCAGGTTTTGACTCCTAACGCTTCACGCGCAAAAAATGCATCCCAAGCATTTGGTGTTTTGAATCGGGTTAAATCCAGCAAACCTTCCTCAACCATCGCAATGGTGTAAGTCATCGTTTTGTTATTTTTCTCTGATACAACTACTTTGAATTCCTCTTCAGGTTTTAGAGAATTCGGCATTTGGATTTGCGGTTGTAATCTCGTATTCGGGTCTTCAACCAAAATTGGAATGACGCCATATAATCGTATCGGTAAATCATTTCCAGTGACAGCATGAGGCTGTAATAATGAAATGTTGATAAACACATTTGGCGCCATATCCGAAGTAATAGGAATGTTTACCATTGTTTCTCCAGATGAGGTTTTCACCCATTTATAAGATTGCACATCCGAACCATTCTCGACACTGATCAAGGCTCTACCTTCATTACTTGAAGGGAATTTGATTTTAGCGGTTTGACCCACAGTGTACTTTTCTTTATCAGCAGCAAAGACTAACATTTTGGCAGCTTCCTTATCATTTCCAGGTGCTGAATTACTCCAGTTTTTATAGAAATAAGCTGTTCTTCCAGTAGCATGACCACTTTTAGGATCTACAATTCTGATGAGGTAACGACCACGCTCGTTTTCAGGGATTTTGAGAGTAAACTTTCCTTTTCCATTGGCGTCTGTATTGACTTTTTGATCAAGATACGGTCGGTGATAATTGCTCGATACATAGCTCGAAAGATTATCATAGGACGAATTCCACCACCATTGCCATTCAATTTTATAGACTTTGACTTCGAGGTCATTTCTTTGAATTGGTTTCCCTTGTGGGTCTACAACTACCAAGTCAAAAGTTTGATTTTCATCTGTAAAATAAGATCCGTACATATTTCCTTTTGGCGAACGCATTCCGACAAATGATTCATAAGGCGCATAGGTTTTTGTAAAGGCATCAAGTGAAAAACCACCTCCATTTTCAAATGCTCTAACTAAAAATTGCACATCCAACAGCCCGGGTGCATTTTTTCCGACATTCAATGAGCTGTTTATTTTTGCCATACCTTCCTCATCAAGTTTCCCTTCAAAAACATTTGTTTCTTCCGAAGAAAAAGAACGCGTTGGATCTGTGAACACATATTCCTTATAATTCTCAAAGCCTTTGTAAGACGTACTGAATTTTGCCTTGATTTCAGCCTTTAAGTTTTTTGCTGGTGCACCATGAAGCCATTGAACATCCAAGGTTCCTTTTAATGGTTTGTTGCTGGTTAATATTTTGTTTTCGAAATCAACCTTTATTTTTAAACGATTTGGTTTAACTGTTTCTACACGGAGACTTTTATAGAATGTTGCACCACCAACAGAAACTTTTGCACTGTAACTTCCTGTCCTCCCTTCAGAATCGGTCGGAACAGTAAATCGGTAAAAGTTGTTGACGTTATCAGTTGTGATGTTTTTGTAAATCAGTTTGCCATTTGGGTCCGTGATTTCTATTTTCACGGGATGACCTTTTGGTAGTTTGTTATCGGTATCATTCAACATAAAAGTGAGGAACAAAGTATCAGCTGGACGCCAAACACCACGTTCGCCATAGATGTAACCTTTGAGACCGCGTTGCAGGGTATTTCCAGAAACGTCAAATTTGCTTAACGATAAAGAATTTCCATCATCAAGCTTAATATAAGTGGTGTTTTTACCACTATAGGCAATAGCGAAAAAGGCATGTTTTTTAGATTTCAACTTTGCTAATCCATCACCATCTGTATCAACTCGTCCTATTTCCTGTTGTTGAAAATTATAAAGCCTGATACTCGCACTTTTCACTGGTTCTGTGGTCAAAATATCGGTTACTCCAAAATAATAGGTATTGTTTGCACCTTTTTTGGCAATGACTCCAAGATTGGAAGCTAACAGATTCTGGGAAATAATTCTGTTTTCGTTGTAATAGGCTTCGTGACAAGGATTATCACGTTCTCGCCAATTGTAGTTATAGTTGCGGTAGCTATACGTTAGATTGTCCCAATATTCTTCTTCTCGCAAATCCTCATCTTCAGTTGAAGATTGATTATAGTTGTCATTGTAATAATAATCGTCTTCATAATAGTAATCATCATAATGATTATCCCCATCTTCAGCATTATTAATATTAGTGTAATTGTCACAATTGAATAAGGAGTATTCTTTTTTGATGCTTATTTCTATTCTGTACATAGCCCCTGCATCTGTTTTGAAATATTTTGATAAATCAATACTATAAGCTTTCCAGCGACCTTCATTTTCAACTGCATCAGTTTGAAGAGTGATGGTTTGTTTGGCAATTCGTCTACCTACACGTCTTATAGCTGATTGATTATTACTTTGAAGGTTATTATCTTGTAAAAATTGAAGCACGTTATCTTCAAAAATCTTGATAACGCGAACATCAATAGCTTTGAGATTGACAGCTTCAAAATTGAATTGAAGTTTTTCTGAATTTGGAAGAATCGTTCCGTTGCTAATTAATCGAACTTGTGGTTTGAGTTCTTCAAAAGAGATGGTTTTTGAGAACGGTTTTTTTAATTTGAATCCATCTGTATTCATAATACCTTGAAATACGTCAACCTGCATATTACCTGCCAGTTTATTATCTGGATAGACCTTCAGGACGTTACCATCGACTACATATTTTGGATTTTTCGCATTCTGAATAGTGACTAAACCATCAAAATTCTGTTGTTTCTTCAAAGGATCAGAAAAGTTGATTGTTAAATACTGTTCTGGTGATTGAATCACGTCAATATCTACGATCGTAAAATTATTGATACCAGGAATAGTCACCTTGATTTCGCCATTATTATCTGCTTTGATGGCCTTACCATTCCACTTGATTAAGATTTCACTATCATTGATTTTACGATTGATGCTATCTATTTTAAATTCAAATGCTCTTGCTTTTTCATTAACTTCATTCCATTGAAGTTTTAGTTTTTTAGTTCCCTGCCATGCTTCAACCAGTTTTTTAGCATCATTTTTATCTATAACATCAGCCGATTTTAAGTCAGACTCTAAATATTGCCATTCTTTGGAATAAGATTGAAGGTTGTTGGTTATAATATTGAAGTTAGGCTCAATCGTTTTAAACTGAAAGGTGTATTCTTCATAACCTTTCGGTTGATTTTTATAAATCTTACTGAGTTTTACCGTTACAGTATATTCTGTGTCTGGCTTGAGGTTTTCATCCGGTTGAAATTTTAGAGCGTGCGTATTTCCAACAGTTAATTTTCCTTGTACATGTGGAGTAATGTTTAAAATCTTTTCCTTGATGTCTTGTCCAGCTTCCCATCCTTCAACATCATTTGCCAGGTTTACAAATATAGCATCCGCAATTGACACACGTCCTGCAGTTGTATAACTGATATAGTCTTTAAACTTAAAAAGGTTATCTGTTTCTTGATTTTCTGGTTTCTCTTTTTTACACGAAATGACTAAAAAGAACATAAGTATAATGGAGAGGAACTTGCTTGAAGACATAACTGATGGGGTTGAAATGAATAGTGACTAAAGTTATAAATTTAACGTTTGCAGAAAAAATTAAATTGCTATTGAATTCACAATGTTTTCATAATTTATTAGAAGGCAAAAGCATTGCTATATCCTTTATAAACGCCCAATTTATTCTTATCTTCGCAGAAATTAATACTAAATTTTAAAATAATCTATATATGGAAGCAGTAGCTACCGATTTCGGAATAGAAAAAGCACTACAACAATTAGGAGTTAAGGACATAAACGAAGGGACATCAACAGGTTCAAACAATTTTTCAAATGGTAATATATTGGAGAGTTTTTCACCAGTGGATGGTCAATTGATTGGCAAGGTAAAAGCAACGAGCAAGGAAGATTATG
>JAGXIE010000072.1 GCA_024635765.1 Flavobacteriaceae bacterium
ACTGATCATTCCGTTCAGACTGAAGATAAAACTGATTTTGAATTTAACGAAGAGTTTTCAATAGAACTAGAAACTGAATCAGTAGGAGATAAACTATATCTTAATCCTTTTCTTTTTAAATTCTTCAGTGAAAACTTTTTCAAACTTCAAGAGCGCACTTATCCCATTGATTTTGGCTACAAAGACTCCTATAATTACAGCCTAAAACTCACAATACATGATGGTTATGAATTATTGGAACAACCAAAAGACATGACTCTCAAGCTACCCAACAACAAAGGTAATATGATATTCACTAGCCAATTTGATAAGAACATCTTGCTTTTATACTTTAAAATTAGTTTTACTGATTCTCTATATAATCCAGAATATTATCCATCAATTAAAGAGTTTATGGGTAATGCAGTTGATATACAAAAAAACTCATTAATTGTTTTACAAAAAAAGTAAGCAATCTTTTTAGTACTTTTGAAACCAATGCAATATAACAAACCTCATAAAAGCTGGAAATCCAAACTTCATGAAATCATTTATGAGGCCGATACACCAGGGGGTAAACTATTTGATATCATACTTCTCATTGCAATTATTGCGAGTATCATCTTGGTTATGCTTGAAAGTATCAAAGGATTCGATACTAAGTATCATGATTTTTTGAATATTTCTGAATGGATCATTACGATTCTATTCAGTATTGAATACATCGCTAGAATTATCACAGTAAAAAAACCCTTCAAATATATTTTTAGTTTTTATGGAATTGTAGATTTCCTGTCAACCATACCAAAATACCTCTCCTTAATTTTTGCAGGTACACATGCATTGGTTGCATTGCGGGCATTACGATTACTAAGGGTTTTCAGAATTTTAAAATTGGCCCGATATCTAGGTGCCTCAAACATGTTAGTGAATGCGCTAAAAGCAAGTCGCGCCAAAATCATGGTATTTCTTTTTGCAGTACTTATATCATGTATCATCTTTGGTACATTAATGTACCTTATTGAAGGTGATAAAAGCGGCTTTTCAAGCATTCCAATAAGTGTTTATTGGTGTATTGTAACATTGACTACTGTAGGGTTTGGTGATATCGCTCCTGTAACTCCTTTAGGTCAATTTATCGCCGCAATTATTATGATTTTAGGTTATGGCATTATCGCTGTGCCGACCGGAATTGTCTCTGCAGAATATTCGGCTCAAGGTAAAAAGGATGGCCAAGATCAGAGCAATTTACCAAGAAGGGAAGTTCATCTTAACTCGCAGTCTTGCCCTAATTGCTCTGCAGACCGACATAAAGACAATGCAAAATATTGTTATAAATGTGGACATTTGCTCAATGAGCCTAGCTAATCAATTAGAAACTCAAAATTGGTGAACACAAAATTTCTTATATCAATTGTGGGCCCAACAGCAATTGGTAAAACTGCTTTGAGTATCAAGCTTGCCAAGCATTTTGATACCGAAATCATTTCTGCAGATTCTAGGCAGTTTTTTAAAGAAATGTCTATTGGGACTGCAGCCCCAACTCCAACCGAAATGACTTCTGCAAAGCATCATTTCATTCATCACAAATCTGTTGAAGACGATTATAATGTCGGGGCCTTTGAGAAAGACGCCATTAAGTTGCTTAAAGAATTATTCTTATCTAATGATGTTGTAATCATGGTTGGTGGCTCTGGATTATATGTCGATGCGGTTTTACATGGTTTAGACGAATTCCCTGAAATTGGTTCTAATATAAGGGAATTGCTAAACAAACAACTACAAACAAATGGTTTAAGCTATCTTCAAGAACAGTTGAAACAATTGGATATTGAATCGTATGAAAAAATTGCTATTGATAATCCACATCGTGTCATTAGGGCTTTGGAAATTTCAATAGGAACTGGAAACCCATATTCTTCATACTTAAATCTGAAAAAGGAAAAACGAAATTTTAAAACAATTACAATAGGTCTCACTGCAGAAAGAGAAATTATTTATGACCGAATCAATCGTCGAGTGGATATAATGATGGAAGAAGGATTACTCGATGAAGTGAAAAGTTTAACACCAAAAAAACATTTGAATGCTCTGAATACAGTTGGTTATAAAGAATTATTTAACTATTTAAATGATGAATGGACTCTTGAATTTGCAATTTCAGAAATAAAAAAGAACTCTAGAAGATTTGCTAAACGTCAGCTAACTTGGTTCAAAAAAAAAGAAGACATTCTTTGGTTTGATTATCAAACTGAGATTCATACAATTATCAAAACACTCAAAAAATTATATAAATGAGACATAAAATAACAGGATCATAAATAACCTTTTTTGAAAAAAAATCCAAAAAAATCTCTAATCCAATTAATTAACCCTACATTTGCAACTAATTAATTTTTTAATATTTATTATGAATAAAGGTACAGTAAAATTCTTCAATGACGCTAAAGGTTTTGGTTTCATTACTGAAGAAGGAAACAACAAAGAGCATTTTGTGCACATTTCTGGTTTAATCGATGAGATTCGCGAAGGAGATGAAGTAGAATTCGAATTGACAGAAGGTAAAAAAGGATTGAACGCAGTAAACGTAAAAGTTATCTAATACTTCCGCTTAAACTTTTTAAAAAGACTAAAAAGCCTATCAAATTGATAGGCTTTTTTATATTCTCACATTTTGAAAGCTAATGTTTACGCTTTTTCATTGACCACCAATCTAAATCCTTCACCGTGAATATTCAAAATCTCAACATTCTCATCAAGTTTTAAATATTTACGCAATTTGGCAATATATACATCCATACTTCTTGATGTAAAGTAATTATCGTCTCTCCAGATTTTTGTTAAAGCCAATTCACGCGGCATCAAATCGTTTTCATGTAAGGCTAGTAAACGCAGTAATTCATTTTCTTTAGGAGATAACTTTACTGGGTCTTTACCATTGTACTTTAAGAATCTTAATTTTGAATTCAATTCGAAACCACCGATCTTAAACTCAAACTGCTTGCTGTCTGCGACAACGTCAGTTGCTTTTCGTTGCATGATCGCCTTGATTTTCATTAACAAGACTTCACTGTCAAATGGTTTATTCAAATAATCGTCGGCTCCGACTTTATATCCTTTCAATACATCTTCCTTCATAGCTTTCGCTGTTAAAAAAATGATCGGGACGTCAGCATTTTTCTCTCTGATTTCTTTAGCTAGTGTAAATCCATCTTTATAAGGCATCATGACATCTAAAATACATAAGTCGTAATCGTCCTTTTTAAATTTTTCAAAACCTTCCATACCATTTTTAGCATGAACAACATCATAGTCGTTCATTGTCAAATAGTCCTTTAATACGGTTCCGAAATTTGGATCGTCCTCAACTAGCAGAATTTTTTTGTTTTGTTCTTCCATAATTATGATATTAATGGTAGTTTAATTGTGAAGGTACTACCTTTTCCTTTTTCACTTTCTACTGATATATGTCCTTGGTGGTCTTCAACCATACGTTTTACATATGCTAGACCTAAACCATGTCCTTTTATATTATGTACGTTTCCTGTGTGTTCTCTATAAAACTTTTCGAACACTTTCTTTTGTACTTGCTTTGACATTCCGTTACCTTGGTCGGAAATCTTTAATAAAATATTGGTTCCTGCATTTTCGGTATAGACATCAATTTTTGGTGCCTCGTCCGAATATTTAATCGCATTGTCCAAAATGTTTACAATCACATTTGTAAAATGCGTTTCATTAGCCAAAACAGATGATTTTTCAGCATCCAAATGAGTTTTAATATATCCCTGCCTATCTTCTACAATCAACTCCACATGGGTGAGAGCATCTTCGATTAAGTCGTGCAACTCTACTCTATCCTTACTGATGTTAAGTTCATTCTTTTCAAGCTTCGAGATGCGCAATACATTTTCAACTTGTGCATGCATCCTCTTATTTTCATCTTTTATCATCTTCAAATACCTCATCACCTTTTCTTGATCGTTAATAATCTTCGGGTTTTTGATTGAATCTAATGCCAAATTAATTGTCGCAATTGGTGTTTTAAACTCATGAGTCATATTATTGATAAAATCTGTCTTAATCTGTGATATTTGACGTTGCTGTATCAATTGATGAAGAGCACTACCAAATGCAATGATGATAATTGAGGTGAAAACAATGGACAATAGTGTCATTCCCAATATATTTCTGAACAAATATTTGTTTCGCTCCGGAAAATTCACATACAATTTATAGGTACTTTCATTATTATTATCCAAAAAAAGCGGAACTCCGTAAGTTATGTCTTTGATAAACTCAAAATTATTCGATTGCACCTTAGTCGCTAAATCTTTGTCATAAATGGCAAATTCAAAATCTGTGTCAATACCATCTTCATGCAATTGTTTTTGAAGCATTTTTTTTACTTCATCTCTTGAAACCCTTTTATACATGGGGTAATTTTTAAAAAGATCGCGATAAGCTAATTCAAATTGTTTTTTTTCTACTTCTTTCAGCTTGCTGAATTCATAGATTTTCTTTTCAGAAGTGATATTCAAATTACCTTCAAGAGTATTTTTATCGTAAATGGTCGTTTCTCTCTGACTGGATATACGACTGATATTCACACTATCTAAACCAATGTCAAGGAACAACGATGGCACTTTGTAACTTTCCTCAAGTATTCCATTTCTATAAATAATGGTCTGTTTTAACGTATCATTGTCTGTTTCTACTCTCAATTCCCTGAAACCAGTGGAATCAGCTACTGCTCCACTGGAAATCAATTGATACATCCTTTCGGAAAAATCCCTAAACTCATTATTCTCAATAGCATCAGAAACAAAACTTAAAGAACGCTTGGCGTTGAGTGTGAATTGATTTTTTTCGTTCTCTAAACTATTGTTAATAAAATAGACTTGAACGAAAATAATACCGATAAGTGATAGACTCATCAACACAATCAACATAATGAAAAGCTTTCTGCCCATCGTTCAAATTTAACATTTTAACATTTACAAATTGTCGCCTTTAACCTTACATTAACAAATACGCTAAAATCTAACGATCTGCTATAATTTTAAGAATTTTATTGTGGATTTTAAGCACCTGAACCTTGGTCTCTTCAAGACGATTGTTAACAATCACAAAGTCAGATCTTTTTACTTTTTCCTCATCCGACATTTGATTTTTTATAATATTCAAGATTTTAGCTTCACTGGTATTATCCCGTTCGAGGACACGAGCAATTTTGTCTTTAGTGCTGGCAGTTACTGTAATAATATAATCATATTCCGATTGCATGCGATGCTCAAAAATGATAGCAGCTTCTTTAATGATGTATTTTGATTTTTGTTTTTTTAGCCATTGCTTAAAATCTTTACCAACTTTTGGATGAACAACAGAGTTCATTTGTGCTAAAAGAGAAGCATCATTAAAGATTTTGGAGGCAATATAAGGACGATTTAATTCGTCGTCTATATAAGTCTCTTCCCCAAATAAGGTTGTGAGTTTTTTTTTGAGGACTTTCGAAGAATTCATTAAACGTTTGGCTTCGACATCAGCAATATATATAGGAACTCCGAGTGCTTCAAACATCTTTGCTACAGTGGTTTTTCCACTTCCTATTCCTCCTGTCAATCCGACTATGATCATTCGATTATAATAAATTCGACTTTGTTTTGCTTAATTTTAGCACTTTTAACAAATTTGGGTATTGTAACTAATTGTGGCGTAAAGAAGGTATTGTCTCGATTTTTTACTTCATTATAGTCACATACAACCTTAAAATCCAGTGCTTTCACTTTTTTATAGTTTTCTAGGCTTACATAGTAGGAAACCAATACGGTTTTCGGAAAATAATTTATTTTGATGTCTGCTGGTAAATTAATAATATCAATAGGAACATCGAATGTACCTTCGGTAAATTTCTCAACTACTCCAAACACCTTGACTTTATTTTTATTTAATTTAACGTTTTCGAACGATTTATCGACTAATAGATTCATATCTTTATTAATTGATGCGTTGACATTTTTTAGAATTAGTTTAGCTGTTTTAATTCTTGAAATTTTATCAACGCTCTTTTTTGGCCCAATCACTTTGACCGAGTCTGGCTGTATTTCCAAACTATCAACAATATCATATCCCGGAGTATATGAAATGTCGGCATCTAATTTTACTGGTACTGTTTTTACTGTCATAATTTCGTAAGGAAAGGAAAGAGAGTCAGGCTCAATCGAAAGTACTTCAATTTTAGATCCCAACTGGGAATTTATTTTAGAAAATCCGTTTTTTGTAGCCCAAATGTATTCATTTCCATTCCTTCGAACATCTTCACCAAAATTTACAGTAAACTCGTGCTTATAGAAATTATGTGATACTAAATTGAAGCCATAGGCCCTTACTTTTACATCTATAATAGAATCATGACTTGGCACAATACTATGTTGCTCTGGCACATTAACGTATTTAACATGGAATTTAATCGTTTCGGTATAACTCTTTGAGAGTTTAGCAAAAAACAAAAACAAAAATGACAACAATAAAAAGAATCCAAAAACATTGAGTTTTTTACTTTTGATGGATTTGAATAATTCCGATTTTAGATTACTTAACATGTGTAAAGAATAAATTTGGAAATTGCCTCTCTGGCGATTTGCTGGACATTTTGAGTTTCAATGTCGATTTTAAAAACCCATAACCATAACCCAAAAATTGAATAAAAATTGCCACTATCGATTGTAAGGCTACGAAAAAACTTTTCGTAGTGAACAAAGCAATAGAAAAAATCGTTAAAAAATAGAGCACATATAAAACAATAGGCCATATAATCTGAAATATTAACAGCAAAATTGAGACCATAAAACCTAACATAAAAAATGTAGGCATCCAATAAATGAGCTTGTTGGTTTCAGGATGCCAACGATTCAAGATGGGTCTTACCATTCCAAACTTATAAACTTGCTTATAATATTTTGACCAGGATATTCGTCGCTTATGAAATACAAAAGCATCATTGAAAAGAGCAGTTTTATAACCGAGTTTTGTCAATCTAATAGCCAAATCTGGGTCTTCACCAGGATGGATAATGCCAAATCCATTAGAATCCTCAAAAGCTTGTTTTGAGATACCCATATTAAAACTCCTAGGTTGATAATTCTTTTGCCCTCTGTTTCCACCACGAATTCCTCCTGTCGTCATGAAAGAAGTCATCGCAAAATTTATTGCTTTTTGTAAATTGGAAAAAGACTGATGTGCCGCATCAGGACCACCGAAACAATCAACGTAATTATTTTCTAAATTTTGCTTTACTTCTTCTAAATAATTTTCAGGCAATAAACAGTCCGAATCGAGAATTATAAAATAATTACCTTTTGCATTTCGCATGCCGTAATTTCTAGAATCACCCGGTCCAGAATTTTCTTTAAAATAGTAGGTTACATTTAGCTTTGACTGAAAGGAATCGACAACCGATTTACAAACCAAACTAGAACCATCCTCAACGATGATAATCTCAATATTTAAATTCCCTTTTAGATTAGTAAAGCTATCCAAAAGTTCATTGATTTCATCGGGTCTGTTATGCACAGGAATTATAAATGAAAAATACAAAGGTTCCATACCTCACAAAGGTAATTAAAGGAAAATACAAAAGCCACCTAATTGGTGGCTTTTGAAAATTGAATTCTATACTTAATTATTGTTTAATAATCCTAATGGTTTCAATAGAATCATTAATTGTAACCTTCACAAAATAGGCTCCAGTTTGCAATTCGCTCATATTAACATCAGTTTCTATAGCATTAGGAGTTGTTCTTAAAACTTCTTGTCCTAACAAATTGTAGATAGACACATTTTGAATCATGCTTTGCGCTCTTAATGTCAACTCATCTTTAACGGGATTAGGGAAATATGAAAATGCGTTTTCATTTTCAAAATCTGATGTTGATAAAGTAGCATCTACAATGATTGAATAATCTTCCGTTTCTTCTCTACCAGAGCCATAAGAACAAGCTGCATCATCTCCTGGATTGCTATCATTCCAATCAATCATGACACGCATTTTATAAACACCATCCGCAATGGCATTAGGAACTGTTACAGTGCCCGTAAAAGGACCATCACCATAACTAGTTGTGCTATAAGCCACCTCTGAAATATCAAATATAAAGTCTTGATTCCAATCAATCCAAATAGCTGAACCCACTGTACCACCAACTATAGTTATATTAAAATTAAAAGCTTGATCTTGAGCCAGACTGACACTCATCGAAGACGAAAAATCTCCATAGTTGCCAGTTGAAAATCCTGAACTATTGTTAGTAATGTTAGTGGCTCCTCCAGTGGTACTAAAGCTATCTATATATGAAGAAGAGCTTGTTCCTGATGGAACACAATATCCTGTATAAAAAGAGTAGGGACCTGACCAATTACTGACGTCAGTATTATCCATACCACAATCCGCTCGAACATAAAATTCATAAGACGTGTCTGCCATCAATCCAACTAGAAGATAAGGATTGTCAGACGTATCATTAACATTTGGAGTTCCGGTCGGAGTAAATCCAGCTGTACCCCATTCAATATCCCATACTGTTGCAGTTCCATTTTCAGTCCATCCCAAATCCGCCGAAGTTGACGTAATATTTGTCGCAGTCAAGGCAGAAGGAGAGAGACAAGATGGCGATTCATCAAAAACAACCGTATCAACGGCCATGTCACTTTCAAAATCTGCACCTTTTGTACCTCTAAAAGTTACCTGTATTGTTTGACCTGTATAAGCAGACAAATCTATTGTTTGTGTAATAAAAGGCTCTGTTTCTGAAGTCTGTTGTTGTCCAGAAAGTGTAAAGACAGTTGTATCGGTTCCACCAGACCTAACTATAACATCTAGAGTGCCCATATCACCTCCGAACATATGGTAATCGAATGACAGTGAGGGTACCGTTAAACCACTTAAATCTACTAGTGGAGAGGTTAAATCAATAGCATCACCTGTTGAACCCGAAGTTGCCTCTGTAAATAAATAGTTACCATCACTAACTCCAGCTCCAGGTCCCGTTCCGGAAGACGAAGTGTCAGTAGTAGCCGCAACCTCCCATAAGTAACCTCCGATATTAGTCGCCGTCCAACAGTTCTGTTCGCTAAACTCTGATGATGACACAGCAAATGTCTCAAAATCCTCGGTATACGGTGTTGAGATAGCTGCACAAAGAGTTCTAAAAGCAAATGGCCCTGACCATGCACTTACATCAGTATTATCTGAACCACAGTCTGCACGCACATAAAATTCATAATCCATTTGAGGCGTTAAACTACTTAAGGTGTATGGGTTATCACTTGCATCATTAATGTTTGGAGTTCCGGTCGGAGTAAATCCGGCTGTATCCCATTCAATATCCCATACTGTGGCTGTTCCATTTTCAGTCCATCCCAAATCAGCCGAATTTGGGGTAATATTTGTTGCGGTCAATATAGTCGGTTCAACACATGAAGGAGTCATTCTAATCTCAAAATTATCTACAGAAAACTCTATATCCGCACCTCCATTAGAATTGCCTTCAACTGCTCTAAATGCAAAACGGACATTTTGACCCGAATAAGCATCTGAATCTATTATATTAGATGAACCAGTATTTGAGGGCACGTTCGTACTAGTGTATGTATAAAGTACAATCCAGTTAGCTATGCCTGTAGAAACTAGAACTTCAACAAAGTCGTCCTCTTCCCAAGGTGTGGTTGGAGAAGTTTGAACGCTAAATTGAACCGCTGCTGCATCAAATTTTAATTCATATCCCGCTGCTGGAATTGCATATAAAGGAGAAAGAATCCAATCATTTGCCCCAGTCGTATATAAATTATAATCAAACGCGCCTGTAGTACCCACATTTCCAAAACCATCCGAACCCCAACCGCTAGAGCCAAAAGTTGATGGACCAGCAACTAAATCTCCATTATCAGCTTCTTGCCAACATTCTGGTACGTATGTTGTAAATCTTCCAAAGAAGGAACTGTAAATACAGGACAAGGATTTAAAACAACACTCGCAGTTGTGTCTGATAATTCAGAGTTAGTACAGGTCACTTTTAATCTGTAATAGATAATAGTTCCTGAAAATGCTGGAGGTGTATATGAAGTAGTAGTTGCTCCTGTGTCTCCCACTGCATCGACATAAGTTACATCATCAGGAGATTCTTCCCATTGAAATGCAAGACCCGTTTCACCAGTTGTATAACCAGAAGCAACCAAGGTCTGTGGGGTCTGATTATCCAATAACTCTTTACTGGCAGGGGTTCATGTTCCCGCTCCGGGCGTACCAGTACATGGACTTGGTGGAGAAAATGTATATATTTGACCTGTGATTGGTTTGGTATTAATGGTGGTCATCGATGTAGAGCTACTAACAGCAGGTGTTGCTACACTTGTCAAATTTAAATAACTCCCGGCACCACTTCCTGTAGCTGCACCAATACCAATAGTTGCACTTCCATTATTTACTGCACCTGCCTCTTCTCTATAAACAAATTCAATAACATTTGTTGTCTCATATAATTTCACCTGAAAACTGATAACTGGCACGGTGCCCGAAACATAATTCCATTCCCAATTTCTCCATTCAACGGTTAAAACTCTATTTGGTGCCGTTCCAGTCACTTCATATGCAACAACCGACGTTGTTGGTGTTGCACCATCCAAATCATCCCAAAGAGGAGCTATAATAGGTCTAGATGTAGCGTTAGCCGTAGAAAGATTATTTGTTGTTAAATTTCTTGTCCCAGCAACATTTAAACTTATCATCCATTTGAAGACATCTTAAATTGAGTATAGTCTACATTGTCGTAATTAAAAGTAAAACCAATCTCTTGAGTAGTACTGAGAAAACTATCTGGTTTAACGCTAGGCAGCAAAGTTGCAGCTCCTGAAGTCTCTGTATAGGTCCCTACCATATCAGAAAATCCATAAGCACTTACTTGAGCATGACAGTTCATCCCAAATGCTAATAGAAAAGTAATTTTTTTTTATGTTAAATTGTTTTAAATTAGTGAGATTAATAAAGCCTTAAGTTAATAAATTATAGAGTATTTGTTAGTTAAAACCCCTGTTAACCGACAAAAAGTAAAAATCATCGATGAAAAAATCATATAAGCAAAGTTTACTTCAATAAAAAAGACTACTTATAGAAGCAGTCTTTTTATTAATCTAAAGTTCATAGCTATCGTTCAACTAAAGGTAAAAAACAGAAACTTTTCACTGTAGTTATTGCTTTTATTGCTCCATAAATGATTCCATAACAGCATCACTCACACCCATATTACTAAACCCACCATCATTGAACAAGTTTTGCAAAGTAACACGTTTAGTAAGGTCACTAAAAAGAGTTACTGTGTAATTCGCACAATCTAAAGCTGTAGCATTTCCTAATGGTGACATTTTATCGGCATACGCGATAAAACCGTCAAATCCTTTAACGCCTTGTCCAGCTGTAGTGGGTGTTGGAGATTGTGAAATGGTGTTCACACGCACTTTTTTGTCTTTTCCGAAGAAATAGCCAAAACTACGAGCAATACTTTCTAAATAGGCCTTATTATCTGCCATATCGTTATAATCCGGAAAAACACGTTGAGCTGCCATATAGGTGAGCGCAACAATACTTCCCCACTCATTCATTGCATCCGCTTTATATAATGTTTGCATGACTTTATGAAAGGACATTGCAGAAACGTCTGTGCCCTTTTGTGTCCAATCATAATTTTGGTCTGTGTAATGTTTTCCTTTTCTAACGTTTATGGACATCCCAATGGAGTGCAAAACAAAATCCAATTTTCCTCCTAGGATTTCCATGGATTGTGCTACAAGATTTTCCAAATCTTCTAAAGAGGTTGCATCAGCTGGGATCACTTTAGAACCGGTTTTTTCTGCCAGCTCGTTAATCTGACCCATGCGCATTGCAATTGGAGCATTGGTCAACACAAAAGTGCCTCCTTCCTCATGTACTCGTTCTGCGGTCTTCCATGCGATTGAATTAGCGTCTAACGCTCCAAAAATGATTCCCCGTTTTCCTTTAAGTAAATTGTATGACATGTTTTTGTTGTTTTAATGTTTATCGTTTCGAGTTTCAAAGTTAGTAAAACTTTAAATGTATCAATTCCTTTTCGTATTCAATTCTTCCAAATGCTTATCATGGTCATCATACCATTTGCCATTCTTAAAAACAATAACTCCAAATTTGGGATGGTAGAACCTATCTCCAAATTGTAAGTTTTGATTAGGTGGAAATATATAATCAGGAATGCATTCTCCATCAATTATGGTATGAGCGACGTCACAAGGATCTTGGTTGCAGCCCAAAACTGCAATGAACAACACATAAATAAATGTCGATCTGAACAGTGCCTCCATTTTATTTTTCCTTTAAAATTCAATCAGTTCAATAATTGTTTGGCATGTGCTATTGCCGAATTTGACAATTGTGCACCTCCAAGCATCTGTGCGATCTCCACAATACGTTCATCGGCATTCAACTTTTTGAGCTGGGTTTGAGTGACCTCATCAACATCCTCTTTAAATACCTTATAATGGGTATCGCCTTTAGCGGCGATTTGAGGCAAATGGGTGATGGTAAACACTTGCATCGTTTTGCTCATTTGCTGCATGATCGAAGCCATTTTATTGGATATTTCGCCCGAAACTCCAGTGTCAATCTCGTCAAACATGATTGTTGGCAGTTGAATGTATTTTGAAAGAATGGATTTGATGGCCAGCATGATTCTGGACAATTCGCCACCTGAAGCAGCTTTTTTCAATTCGTTGAAATTTCCTCCTTTGTTTGCGGAAAAAAGAAACTCAAGCTCATCTGATCCGTTATTGAAAAAAGTTTCAGTAGGATGAAGCTTAATGTTGAATTTTGCATTTGGCATGCCCAATTCTGAAAGCAATGTCTCCAACTGCTCCGTTAGTTGCGGAATGACGTTGCTCCTATTGCCGTGAATTGTTTTTGAATCGGTTTCAAGTTGGGTTTTGATGTTTTTAATTTCTGTTTCCTTTTGAAGGATACTTACATCAAGGTTTTCTGTATCGGTTAATTTCTTGGAAAGTGATTCCCTAATTTCGATTAATCCGGATTCGTCATCAACTGAATGTTTGAGCATTAAATTATGTAAGAGTTGAAGCCTACCATTTACAACTTCCAATCGATTAGGGTCGGCTTCCAATTGTTCTTGAAACGTTTCTATCTCTGTAAAAATATCATCGAGTTCAATAAGATTGGCGCTGATACGTTCAAAAATGACTTTGTAAGCATTCCCATAATTGGATAATTTTGCGAATTGTTGCTTTACTTCCGTTAAAATTCGAATTGCCCCAACTTCGTCATTATTCACTAATTGATTGGAGTGAGACAGTCGCTGTTTAATGTCTTCAATATTATTGAGGGTTTCATATTCATCGTCCAATGCGGTCATTTCGCCAATCGTGAGTTTGGCTTCCTCAAGTTCGTTTAATAAAAAAGAATGATAATCGTGTTCTTTAATTGCTTCTGACTTTTGATTTTGAAGCGATTTTAGTTCAATTTGAAGGCTTCTAAATTTCTTTAAGCTATCGGTGTAGTTAATAAGGACGTCATTATTTTTCGCCAAAGCATCAATCACCTGAAACTGAAAGTCGTCATTTGTTAATTGCAAAGTCTGATGTTGGGAATGTATGTCCAAAAGACGTTCACCCAAAACCTGTAAACTATCGAGGTTGACAGGCGTATCATTAATAAAAGCCCTTGATTTACCAGAAGGTAAGATTTCTCGTCGGATAATAGTCAGAGGCTCATAGTCTAGATCTTCAGATTTAAACAAGGGTTTTAAATTGTAGTTGGCAATATCAAAAGTTGCCTCGATGACACATTTCTCGGACGAATTTTTGACGTTGCTCAAATCAGCACGTTTTCCAAGAATTAGAGACAGACCTCCAAGAAGGATCGATTTTCCTGCTCCTGTTTCACCAGTAATAATTGTTAAACCGCTGCTAAAACTCACATGGAGTTCATCGATAAGTGCGTAATTTTTTATGGAAAGTGACGTCAGCATTTTTATTGGTTTGCAGTTTGCAGTGGCAGGTTCAAGTATTCAGTTTTCATAAGCAGAAAGTAGATTTATACAATCACTAAACTTCGACTTACCTCTTCTTACCTATTTTATCTAAAAACTTATATTTCGCCATTTAGATGCATAGGAAGGAGCTATTCTATTAAGTATGTCAATAACTGATGTCACGTTGACGCTAGGGCCTCCATTAAAAATATCTGCTATTTCATCTCCTTTAGCATCAAAAAAAACACGAAGCAAAAATGAATTTGGACGTCTTTGGTTCATGGCATTCAAATCATTGAATGATGACGCGATTTTTTCCTTTCCACTTTTAGGATTATCTGCCATAACATCCAGTCCGTTCAAATGATAGTCATACATAACGCTCCTAAACTCTTTATATGTGGGAGATAAGAGATTGTCAATAAGTATAAAACGTGTTTGGAGCCCATCCTCCAGTTTCCATCCTTTAAAGGTGTTCCCTTGTTGAGAATAGTTTGTTATAATTTGCGCCTGCTGAAAGTACTCATCTCCACCATTTGGAGAAAATGTGTCAGCATCCAGTCCTAAAATCATGTATACATGAAATGCTAAAACCGAAATAAGATTTGACTCATATTGGTTGGCATTATAAAGCAAATTCTGAAATTCCAAATACTGAAAATTGAAATTTCTGTCATTAAAATTATAGACTGGTGTACTATATGTCGAATTAAATACAGGCCGAGAAGATTGTACTTGTATAGAAGCTTCAAAATTATCACTGTTGTAATCAGTAATGATAATATTCATAGAACATTCTATTTTTTCTTGAGCTTTGTATGTTTTGTTAGTCCATTGTGTATTGTTGATAAATTCTTTTAATTGTCGCTCCAAAGTTTTAAAAACTTGTACATTTTCGTTTCCTGTTTGTTGGGCATTAACTACTACACTGCAATTCAATTCTTGTGAAAAGCCTTGAGAAACAAAGAGAAATGCAATAAAAAAAATAGCGTTACGCATAAATTTGTTTTAAAATTTGGTTCAGAATATCAATAGCGACATCTTCCTTGGTTTTTAGATCCTTCTGGATAACCTCATCATCATTAGTTATAAAAGTAACTTTATTTGTTGAACCTCCAAAACCTGCACCTTTATCTTTTAATGAATTTAACACAATTAAGTTCAGGTTTTTTGATTTCAATTTTGATTTTGCGTTCTCAATTTCATTATTGGTTTCTAATGCAAAACCAACTAAAAACTGGCTCTTTTTTATATCTCCTAAAGATTTGAGTATATCCTTTGTCTTTTGCAACTCAATAGTAAACGAGGAATCTTCCTTTTTTATTTTGGTGTTTGAAACAAATTTCGGTTTATAATCTGCAACAGCAGCAGCAAGAACAGCAATATCAGTAGAATCAAAATATTGATGAGTAGCATCATACATTTCTTGAGCACTCACAACATTAACGACTGTAACTAAATTATGTGATATGGTCTCACTGGTGGGACCAGCGATCAAAATCACTTCGGCTCCCAGGTTTGCCGATGCTTTGGCAATCTCAAATCCCATTTTACCGCTAGAATGATTTCCGATATAACGAACCGGATCTATTGCTTCGTATGTTGGACCTGCAGTTATTAAAACTTTCTTACCTTTTAAAGGAAGCTTATCTAGTATATCGTTTTCAATAAAACTTAAGATATCTTCTGGTTCTGCCATACGACCTTCTCCAACCAAACCACTAGCTAGCTCTCCACTCGTGGCAGGGATAATCAAATTGCTATACGATTTTAATAATTTGAGCGAGCGAAGTGTCGTATGATGCTTATACATATCTAAATCCATCGCAGGCGCAAAATAAACAGGGCATTTAGCCGAGAGGTAGGTGGCCATCAACAAATTATCACAAACTCCATTTGCCATTTTAGATAAGGTATTGGCTGTTGCTGGGGCAATTACAAATACATCTGCCCAAAGACCTAATTCTACATGGTTATTCCAAACGGCATTGTGATCTTCTTCATCGGTGAACGAAGAATAAACTGGATTTTTAGATAAGGTTGAAAGTGTTAAAGGTGTAATGAAGTCTTTAGAAGCAGGCGTCATAACGACCTTTACGTTTGCGCCTGCTTTTATAAATAACCTGACTAGGTTAGCCGTTTTATAAGCAGCAATTCCAGCAGTGATGCCAAGGAGTATATTTTTGCCGCTTAAAACTGACATCCTAATTATGCTTCGTTAGCGTCGTCTTCGGTATTTCTGTAGTAAATCTTATCGTTCAACCATTCCTGAACTGCAAGAGCGTGAGGTTTAGGTAGTTTTTCATAAAATTTTGACACCTCAATTTGTTCTTTGTTTTCAAAGATTTCTTCCAAACTATCATTGAACGTAGCAAACTCTTCAAGTTTATCAACCAACTCTCTGCGGATGTCTGTATTGATTTGTTCTGCTCTTCTTGAAATCACTGAAATAGCTTCATAGATGTTTCCTGTAGGCTCATCTATTACGTTTCTGTCGTAAGTCACAGAACTTATAGGAGCATTTGTTTTCTTTAGATCCATTGTATATAAAATTAATTTTTTAATATTGTATTATTATGAAATTGTTTCTAATTCAGCAATCATAGCATCCACTTCTTTTATATGCTCTGAATTAGGAAACGATTTTTTAAAGGATGTATATAACATTACAGCATTAATCACACGTGCCGCTTTCTTACGTTCGGTGCTGTTAATTGCCAATTTATATGCTGCATCTAGACGATAGAACATCGCCTCTTCCCTAAAGCTAGTACCAGGGAATTCCAGTAGGAAATTGTCAAATGATTTTATTGACGCCTCATAATCAGAGATTCTATCATATTGTTTAGCAATTTCAAATGCTTTTTTCTCAAGTTTATAATCCAACTCTTTTACCATTTCGTTAACGTTTGAAATGTATTCTGATTCTGGATATTTATTGATAAATAATTGGAGTTTGTCAAGAGCTTCTCTTGTTTCCTTCTGTTCTTTACTATATACCGGAGACAGTTCGTAATAACTTTTTGCTGACAGAAAAAGAGCTTCTTCGGCCTTTTCACTTTTAGGATAGGCAGATTCAAACTGTTCAAATCTGTAAGCTGCCAAGTAATAATCTCCCATCATATAGAAGGCATTAGAATGCATAAACATTAACTTCTCAGCTTGAGGTTTACCTCTATATTGAGGAACAATCTGCTCAAACAAACGATTGGCCTTATTATATTTTCCAGCCTCATAAAGCTCGGTTCCCTTCGCAAATTTCACAGCGACATCTTCCGATTTCAGCACTTTTTGGTATTCACTACATGAGCTTAATGAGATGACAATTAAAAGTATAACTAAAAAATTCTTCATATTTCAAAAACAGATTGCAAAAGTACGTATTTATAACGTATTAAAAAATAAAAATTTAGCGCTAAAATAACGCTCCAAATTAGGCTATTATTATGTTTAAGTATTATTTAACTTTTTTTGAAGAGGAACCAAGAACACTGTTTTTAATTACATATAAAACAGAATGACCCAATACTATTGAATTTTCAATAAAACAAAAATGGAATATCAATTAATTTTTCTGTTATTTTAATTCTGAAACAAGTGTTTTTATTTTTGATTTCAGAGCATCCGAAGCAGGAACCAATGGTAACCGCACTGTATCCTCACACAATTGCAAGGCCTCAAAAACCGCCTTAATACCCGCTGGATTATTTTCTTCAAAAATGGCGCTTGTGATGTCCATTAATTTAAAATGAATATCATAAGCTTCCTTTGCTTTTCCTTCCAGTCCTAGTTTAATCATTTTGGAAAACTGTTTTGGGAAAGCCTGTCCGATCACCGAAATAACACCTGCGCCACCAGCAAGTACAATCCCCAAAGCTAAATCATCATCTCCAGAAATGACTAGAAAATCTTTAGGTTTGTTTTTTAACAATTGCAGGTATTGGGAAACATTATTACCTGCTTCCTTAACCGCAATAATATTATCAAAATCATTTGCCAAACGAAGTGTCGTTGCAGGAAGCATATTGGACGAAGTGCGACCAGGAACGTTATACAAAATAATAGGAATTGGTGAGGTTTCGGCAATCGCCTTAAAATGCTGATAAACTCCCTCTTGGGTTGGCTTGCTATAATATGGAGAAACCGATAAAATAGCATCTATATAACTCAAATCTGTTGTCTGAATTTCTTCAATCACCTCTCCAGTATTATTGCCTCCTATACCTAATACCATGGGTACTCTGCTTTTATTCGCATTGTGGATTGTGTCAATGATTTCCTTTTTTTCCTTTGGGGTTATCGTAACGCTCTCACCTGTAGTTCCACTAATAACCAGGTAATCTGTACCGTTTTTAATATTGTAATCAACAATTTTTGCCAAAGCTTTGTGATCGACAGATTTGTCAGATTTAAATGGTGTAACTAAAGCAACTCCTGTTCCAAGAAATGTTATCATTATAATTTGTTTAATACAGTTAAATATTTTTTTAATTCGACTTTAAAGAGTGAAAATTGATTGGTATTCACATCTATTATAAAGTCATATAACTTCTGGTTGGCAATGGATATCCCAATTTTAAAGTTTGCTTTAGAAGCCGCAGCAATCATATCCAATTCGATAGAATGTTCTTTATAAAAACATATCAAAGCGTCAAATTCAGTTTCAATAAAAGTTTGAAGATCGATATTCTTAATTGTGCCTTTCCAACCAAAATCTTTCGGACTGAAATAAGTGTCCCAAAGTTTATCTGTTATTTTATTATCCTCAACAAAAGTGATGATTTTGGTCTTTGGCGGCAAAACTCCCAACTCCTTACAAAACGATCTAATCGCATCGAAATCTGCAAATTCCTTCAAATTCAAAACAACTCCAATAGATGCAACTTTAGTATTTTTAACCTCAACATTTCTGGAATTTAACAATCTGTTAATATGTTTTTGATTAGATTTTTCCTTAAATGCTTTTAAAATCATTTATTTTTGTTTTGTGCAAAGGTAGTAAAACGCACTGCAAATTTTGTAAAACATCAATAACTTATCAGATGAATTTTAAGACCTTTTTTTTATGTTTTGCACTACTGTTTATCACATCCTGCAAGACGCCTATTTCTTATCATAAAATTGAAGGTAAGCAGATTGCTATAACTGATTCCTTATCAGTTGACCAGAGCATTGAAGCATTCATAAAACCATACAGAGAGCATATCAATAAAAATTTAGACAGTGTTATCTCATATTCCATTGACACCTATTCAAAATCTGATGGGAAACTAAATACTGCTATTGGCAATTTTATGGCTGATGTGATGTACGAGCAATCGAATACTCTTTTTAAAAAGCGTTCTGGTGAGGATATCGATTTTGTACTATTAAATCACGGTGGCATCCGTGCGATTATCTCCAAAGGAAATATTACAACAAGAACGGCATTTGAGGTGATGCCGTTTGAAAATTCAATTGTTGTGACCAAACTAAAAGGCGAACAGGTGAAAGAATTGCTTGATTACTTAATTGAAGCCAAACGAGCACATCCGATTTCAAAACTAAAGATTGTAATGGATTCTAATGGAAATTTGAATGACGCAACTATTAATGGAAAGCAAATTGATTATAGTAAATCGTATTATGTATTAACGAATGATTATTTAATGAATGGCGGTGATCGAATGGATTTCTTTAAAAAGAGAGATACTGTTTATGTGCTGGATTACAAAATCAGGAATGCTTTGATTGATTACTTTTCCAAGACGGATACAATAAGTCCAGTTATTGACGATCGATTTATTCAACTTAATTAATCCCAAAATGAAAAGAAGAAAATTTTTACAGCACACCGTAACAGCTTCAGCATTGGTAGGATTAAGTGGGATCGGCTTACAATCTTTCGACAGTTCCACTAAAAAAATCACAATACTCCACACAAATGATGTGCATAGCCATATTGACCCATTTGGCCCTGAAGATGGAAGAAATCCTAATAAAGGAGGTGTAGCTCGTCGCGCTGGTTTAATCGCATCCGTTAGAAAAGAAAATCCTAATACTTTGTTGTTAGATGCTGGCGATATCTTTCAAGGCACTCCTTATTTTAACTATTACGGAGGTGAACTGGAATTTAAATTGATGAGCATGCTAAAATACGATGCCGCTACCATTGGAAATCATGATTTCGATAATGGTATTCAAGGTCTCTATGCGCAATTACCACATGCGAAATTTGATTTTATCTCGTCAAATTATGATTTTTCCAACACCATAATGGATATGCACGTAAAACCATATAAAGTCTTCAAAGTTGATGGTATTAGGGTTGGAGTTTTTGGTTTGGGAATTGAGCTTGCCGGCCTGGTAGATAAGAATATGTATAAGGAAACCAAATATTTAAATCCTTTGGAAATAGCACAGGACATGACCAGTGTTCTAAAGGAAAAAGAGAAATGTGATTTAATTATCTGTTTATCTCACTTAGGCTACAGTTACAAAGATCTAGATCAAAAACCGGACGATTTAAAAATAGCAAAAGCCACAAAAGATATTGACCTCATTATAGGAGGTCATACTCATACATTTCTGGACAAACCGACCATTGTAAGAAATTCTGTAGGTAAGAATATGCTTGTAAACCAAGTTGGCTGTTATGGTATCAATCTTGGTAAAATTGACTTTTATTTTGATTTGGACAAAAACAAATCTGCCAAAGGCGTTTCTATTATTGTTTGATCAGGCAGTCAGCCTTTCGGGATTTTTAATCAGATAAGAATCTGACAATTCCTTTCGTTTCACATTAATGATTTTATGGTGATTGTGCATATAGGTGTAAAGAAGAGCCAAACTCATCAAATGCAGCATATTTCCCATAAATTCAAATACCCAAAAATAGACGTAAAAATTACAGATATAATTCAACACATCTGAAAACACGAAACAACATACCATCACTAAAAAAATGATTGACTGAGTAGTTTCCTTACTCAAATAAACGGCAAACGCAAAAAAGGACATGGCTAATAAAACTATTCCATGGCAAATTGATAAGACTAAATTGACATTGTCGGAAAAACTATCTTTGACCACTCCATAAAGTATATAAAGAAAGTATGAATTGAGTAATAAAACTAAAATCAAATATACAGAGACCAACCCTTCATATTTAATTCGATTCAAATTACCGAGAAGCACAAAAATAAGTAAGGAATAACTACCTAAATAAAACGTTTTTGAAAGCTTATCAGACAAATCTCCAAAAATGAATACATCGAAAGCGTCACCTAAAAACAAAAACAGAAATATGGTTAAAAACACATTCGCCATTCTTTTTCTTAAGACAAAATAAAAAGTGAGCAGTACTAAAATGCTCGTGAACTTCGTAATATTTGGAATTAAGACATTTTCATTATAAATGGAAATACCGTTAAACAGAAATGCAGCTAGCATAAGTAAAACCAATACACGATTAGGTGAGGCTAAATTAACTCGTTTCATCATAGATTTTCAATAAGTAGGTGGACAAATATACTAAAAAAAATGAATTTAAACGATATAATAATGCATTTCATCGATTTTTATGTTAAATTTTACCTTACAATAACATGCAAAGATGGATTTTCGTCTAATCGATAGTTAAAACTATACTAATAAAAAACTTTCCATTAATCCTTCGAATAATTATCACTATCATACTTATGCAGACACTTTGATTTAAATTCATCACAAATACAGATGGTTTATATATTTTTTAAAAATTAGGATTAGAACCTTTCGGAAGAATTAGTGCTAGAATTATAGAGCTTATCACTGAAATATTAATATGACTATATTGGGAATTGAAGTTAGTGACGATAAGGGCACCTTATTTATGACAGCATTGATCACTTTTAACTTATCCTTGAAAGCACTTTATTTCTAAAGAAAAAATGTTCCTTTAATAAACGGCGGGTTAAACCCATAGGTCTTGCTGAATAGATTTCTGTTCGGAAGCCTTTGGGATTCTCGCTTGAATATAAAAGAACAAGAAGGCTAGCACCAAAAATAACGAACACAAAACATTGAGAATATTGATGTCCGATATATAAAAGTAGGTCATCTGAATCACTTCCGAAAAGAAAATGAAAATGGATCCCAATAATAAATTCATAGATTTTTGCGTGTTTTTAGACATA
>JAGXIE010000073.1 GCA_024635765.1 Flavobacteriaceae bacterium
TGGAATTTATTTCTCCAAATAGCGGCAGAAGAAGATCCGCATATTTTTTCTGAAAACTGGGATGCTTCTCTCAATAGCAGTATAACAAATACCTTGATTAAAGGAAATCATGCTGAAAAAATATCAGAAGAGGTTGTGCAAAAATTATTAATGGCCATCAATGCGCTAGAGCTACCAGAAAAGATAAGGGAGCGTACATTAGGTCTTCTTTCTGCGTCGTTATGGTATTGGTACAAATGATTTGTGCTGAAGGCTCTATAACATCACAACTCAATACTCTCACCAATCTCTAGCAACATCAAGTCTTTGTCCTTATCGAAAAACTTACGTTTGGCTTCTTCATGGTCAATTTCAATATATCCGAAGGTATCATAGTGATAACCCAAGACCTTATCACATTCCACAAAATCACTTGCTAGAATAGCGTCATCAATTCCCATGGTAAAATTGTCACCAATAGGCAGAATCGCCAAATCAAGCTTTATTTGAAGTGGAATCAATTTCATATCCATAGTCAAGGCCGTGTCTCCGGCAATATATATATTCTTGTGCTCACCTTCGATCACAAAACCACCTGGTTGCCCACCATAACTTCCATCAGGAAAAGAAGATGTATGAATAGCGTTGACATATTTGACATTCCCAAACTCAAAATCCCAAGAACCTCCATGATTCATTGGATGTGTTTCAAAGCCCTTACTTTCAAAATGATTAGCAATTTCATAATTGGATACAATGACTGCATTGGTTCGCTTCGCTATAGCTTCAACGTCTAGAATATGATCTTGGTGTGCGTGCGTCACAAGAATATAGTCTGCTTTAAGTGCGTCGATATCGATGCTTGATGCATTTTCATTTCCAGTGATAAAAGGATCAACAAGGATATGAACGTCATTGACTTTGATTCCTAAACTGGCGTGACCGTAAAATGTGATTTTCATCTGTTTAAATTTATTTGTTTTTATTGGTCATATGGAATGTCCAAATTATAATACCAGCTGGTTTGAATTTTTAAATGGACATTCCATATGAATATAATTTGATAGTCAATTTAAGACAAAAAATCATATTTATATACTGATTGAAATTGAATTTATCAACGAAATATCTATAACTGAAAAAACTCAAGCAGATTTTAAGAAATTGCTTGAGTTTTTAAGCCCCAAATTTTTTAACCAACTTAATAGCAAATTTGTGTTGGTATCAAATTTATGACTGTAATATACGTATTAAATATTTGATTAGCAAATATTTAACAATTTATTTAAAGTATATAACCCACTCCTAAAAGTAAAGAAAACATAAAAGTTGTCAATGCTAAAATCTTTAATTGAGAATCAAAGTCGTTCGGTTCTTTAGCTGTCCATATTTTTTTTATATGCAATATCAATGGAATATAAGTGATATAAAATAGTAAATTCCAAGGCGAAGTATAATATAAAATGGAAAACACAAATGATATTATTATTGTGCTAATGATCAAAGTTATGTGATATCTTTTTGATTTTTTATGTCCAAATTTAACGGCTAAAGTAATCTTATTAGAAAGCTTATCGGACTGTATATCTCTCATGTTATTTAGATTCAAAACACCAACACTCAACAAGCCTACCGAAATTGCGGGTAAAACAATAAAATGTTCTAATTGCTTTGTGAATAAAAAATAACTTCCGATAACACTTACTAAACCAAAAAATATAAACACAAATAAATCTCCAAGGCCTCTATAACCATAAGCAGAATCACCTATTGTGTAAGTCAGTGCAGAATAAATGGATAAACCGCCTAAAGTTAAAAACAGTAAGCCGTAAAGAAAATATTTTGTCCCGAAAGCCGCAAATACCAGTCCTACAGTTAAAGCAATCACAATAAGTATATTTTTTCTAATGGCATCGAGCATCTCTTCCTTGGAAATTTGACCGCTTTGTAAGGCACGCTCTGGTCCTACTCTATTTTCATTATCTGTTCCTTTTATGCCATCGCCATAATCATTTGATAAATTAGACAATATCTGAAAGCCGATAGTCAAGGCAATGGCAATGATAAACACCAACCAATCGAAAGCTCCATCATAATATCCGAAACATGCTCCTATGATTATTCCTGAAACTGATAATGGTAAAGTCCGCAAACGCATTGCAGACAACCAAATTTTTATATTAGTCATAAACCTATCAGTCTTAAGGTATCCATTTTTTTTCGAAATTAGGCTTGCGCTTTTCGAGAAAAGCATCACGTCCCTCTTTCGCTTCATCTGTCATGTATGCCAATCGTGTAGCTTCACCTGCAAACACCTGTTGTCCTACCATGCCATCGTCTGTGAGGTTCATGGCAAACTTGAGCATCTTAATAGACGTCGGTGATTTTGCTAAAATTTCCTGTGCCCATTGGTATGCAGTGGCTTCTAATTCATCATGGGGCACGACCTCATTAACCATGCCCATATTGAAAGCTTCTTGAGCAGAATAATTGCGTCCTAGGAAGAAAATCTCACGTGCTCTTTTTTGTCCTACCATTTTCGCCAAATATGCCGAACCATACCCTCCATCAAAACTTGTAACATCTGCATCTGTCTGCTTAAATATGGCATGTTCTTTACTCGCCAAAGTTAAATCACAAACTACATGTAGACTATGTCCGCCTCCTACAGCCCATCCTGGAACGACAGCAATAACAGCCTTTGGCATAAACCTAATAAGTCGCTGTACTTCTAATATATTTAAGCGATGATAGCCATCCTCTCCAACATAACCTTGGTGCCCTCTCGCTTTCTGATCTCCTCCACTACAAAAACTCCAAATACCATCTTTAGTAGAAGGTCCCTCAGCGGAAAGCAATACTACACCTATATTGACATCTTCATTGGCATCATAAAATGCATCATAAAGTTCACTCGTGGTTTTAGGTCTGAAAGCATTGCGTATATCTGGTCGATTGAAAGCAATACGAGCGACTCCATTACATTTTTTATAGGTAATATCCTCATAGTCTTTTACAGTTTCCCAATGTATTTTGCTCATTTGATTTTAAGATTTTTCTTAATTAAATATTGATAGGCTTTGAAAACGAGAAGAACTAAACGAGATATATGCCATCGTCCTTTATGTCTATCATCCGTTGTTTATATAAAGAACCTATGGCCTTCTTAAAGTTTTTCTTACTCATTTGAAGAACGTTCTTTATATCATCCGGATGTGATTTATCTGTTAGCTTAAGGAATCCTCCGTTATCTTCAAGTTCGTGCATTATCGTTTCTGAATTGGGCTCAATATTTCGATACCCAATTTTTCCAAGAGAGATATCCAATTTATTTCCTGGTCTTATTTTCTTGACAGTGCCCTTCATCCGATCACCAATACTCAAATCTTTATAGATATCGTCATTAAAAATCAATCCTGAATGAATGTTGTTTACGATGACATTCATACCGATATCTGATGGATGTGATATAATCAAATCAACTTCGTCAAACTGTTGAACTGTCAATTCTTTATTATCCAAATAATGATTGGTTTTACTCGAAGCGACAAGCCTATTGGTTTCATCGTCAAGGTAGCAAAAGACTAAATACCAACCACCTCGTTTCATTTTAAAGGCCTGTTCCTTAAAGGGACAGAATAACTCCTTGACCAAACCCCAATCTAAAAATGCTCCAAATGGAGCTACTTCGCTACATCTCAACATAGCAAATTCTCCTTTGGTTATGTATGGTTTATCAGTTGTTGCTACTGGTCTTTCCTCATTATCTAAATAGACAAACACATCCATTTTGTCCCAAATCTTAAATTCTTGAGGAACATATCTATTAGGTAATAAAACTTCTTCACCTTCTGTATCTGCCAAATATAATCCTTGTTCAGCTTCGCGAATGATTTCTAACGTATTGTATTCTCCAATATTTATCATATTACAAAAGTAATGATATAAAAAAAGCGTTACAACTATGTGCAACGCTTTTGTATGATCTGTTTCATTTATTATTTTATGAATTCAAAATAATTAAGAAGAATTTCATCATTTTTTGTTCTAGGTGTGAATATTTCCAGAATTTTTGGTGCTTCTGACTTGTTATAGAATTCGGCCAGTGATGTCTTTAATTCTTCTTCATTTGAGGCCTTGTCATAATCAAAACCATACATTTTTGCTAAATGTTCGCCTGTTAGATTGTGTTTAGTCTCAAAATAGGTATCAAAGTTGTCCGTGTTTTTATGACCGGGAAGAATCCTGAATATACCACCTCCTTGGTTATTAATGATGATAACCCTAAAATTCTTCGGAATGTAATTGTTCCAAAGTCCGTTGCTATCATAAATGAAGCTCAAATCACCGGTTATAAAAACAGTTTGTTTTTCTTTGACTACGGCACAACCAACCGCAGTAGATGAGCATCCATCGATACCACTCGTTCCTCTATTACAAAAAACCTCAATCGTTGGGTCGGTATCAAACAACTGCATATACCTGACAGTTGAACTATTTCCTAACTGTAAAACGGAATTTTGTGGAAGGCTTTCATTCAAAACATCAAAAACTTTCAAATCACTATAAGGAATCTCACGAAGATATTCGATATGTTTTAGTTGCCTTTTAAATTTTATTGGTCGCCATGTTTTTTGATAATCACTTTTAATCACATGGGTGATTCGTGGTAAGAATTCTGAAAAAAACTGATTAGGTGTTGCTTCAATATGCTTTTCCAAAACGAAAAACGTATCATTTGCGGTTTTTTTGTCGATATGCCAATGATGCTTCGGTTGGTACTTTCTTAAAAATGCCTTAATTTTCTTCGAGACGATCAGTCCTCCGAAAGTAATTAAAATATCCGGTTGTAATTTTTTCATCTCCTCTTCATTCAAAGGGGCAATGATTTTGTCTATACTCGGGAAAAATTCTTCATTATGCAGATTTGAAATCGATTCAGTAAAAACCAATACGCTATTATCATTTGATAGTTCTTCCAACCATTTTTCATCAATATGTTTAGGATGATTTGCACCTACGAGAATCATTTTTCGAGCAGATTCGTTCCAATCCACAAGACATTCTTCAAGAACCAACTTTTCTACCTTGTTTTTATCTTTTGATTCAAAAGTTTTTAATTTGGGTTTCACGGTTGGTTTATCTGTCAACTCATACAAGGGCTCATCAAATGGCACATTAATGTGAACAGGGCCGCCTTTATGAACGGCTAAATTAATCGCAGTATTTATCTCCTCCTCATTAAAGGATTGTATATCATCTTGGAGACCTAAAAATCGCTCTAGTTTATCTTCCAAATTTTTAAACATGGGAAGCTCTTCCTGTTCCGAAAGATTAAGCTCGTCTTTTAAATCTAATTTTAAATTGGCAGAATATAAAATATGATTAAGAAAAACATTTTTTTGGTTAATCGTCTGTCCATCTCCTATCCCGACAAGATGTTTAGGTCTGTCGGCAGATAAAACCACTAAAGGAATGTCACTATAATATGCCTCTGAAATGGCAGGATAATAATTCAATAACGCGCTACCAGAAGTACAAACTACTGCCGCAGGTTGTTGTAATTGTTGGGCAATTCCAACAGCAAAAAAACCGGCACAACGTTCGTCAACAATACTATAGCACTTAAAAAAAGGATCATTAGTAAAACCAATGGTCAATGGTGCATTCCTACTGCCAGGAGAAATTACAATATGTTTAATGTTTTTTGCTTTAAAAAGCTGTACAACTGTCTGTGCAAGCGGAATTTTTGAATACTTCATTTAGTTTAATTCTTGTGACAAATCTACGAAATAGGACGGCCATTTACAATTACAAAATACTTTTAATAACTTCTGATTTTGAAACCGTTTCCTCCCATTCTTTTTCTGGGTTGGAATCTTCTGTAATACCTCCACCTACATAAATAATTGCAGTGGCTCCTTTTAGTTGCATACAACGCAAATTGACGAACAAATTCGAAGTGGTCTTTATAGATGAATAGGCATCATTTTCAACGTTATTTCTGTTAGTGTTTCTAGATTTTTTTTCCTTTAAATTCAATTCGCCTAAAAAACCGGTATAATAGGAACGATTATAATTTTCATTTGCAAAAATGAATTTTTTAGCTGTTTCTTTAGGAAGTCCACAAACCGCTGGTGTTGGATGCAAATTTTGAATTATTTGTTTCAAGTTTAATGAGCCAAGCGTAAAGTTTGCTGTAATTTCTGTTTTAAGGTGTAGTAGATTTCCAGCTTTGATTGTTTCAGTTTTAAATACTTTAAGCTTCTCAACAGAAGACTTTAAACTTTCAACAATAAAATCAGTTACTATTTGCTGTTCCTTTATCTCTTTATTTTGCCAGTTTACTTCCAGCTCCCCATTGAATTTTTGAGTGCCAGCCAAAGCCATAGTCGACAGTTTATTCCCTTCAATCTGTATAAAGGTCTCTGGTGTAGCTCCGAGCCAAAGCCCTATCTTTGGGTGATACCAGCAATAAACAAAGGCTGATTCATATTTATTTAAAAGATTTTTGAAAATTGCAATTGGGTTTTCATCAGAAAGTGTAATGGGTTCCGCTCGAGACACAACCACTTTTTGTAATTCGCCAATCATGATAGTGTCAATTGCTTTCCGAACAAGACCAATATGCTCATCTTTGCAATTCTCTGGAATGTGGTTTGCGGAATAAGTTGTTCTGGTATCGTTCGAGACTGCAACTTCGCTCTTAAAAATATCGGCTTCTGAATAAGGTATTAAAATAGATTTTTCGTTAGAATCAAAAGGAGAAAACACGAAGCCGCTTTCAGTAAAATCTAAAATTTGATACAGTGTGGAATCCTTTTGGCATAAGGCAACTAATTCAGATTTGTTGGGTTTTCTATAAACAACAAACGGTAAGTCGTCACTATAATACTGCTGAATATGATTAAAAAAATCGTCCAAAGTCATCTATTTGGTTTTGGGCAATGAAATGGTCGACAACCTGCAAATGGATATTAAATTATCGTTGTCGTCTGTGACACGAATATCTAATAATTGAGTCGTTCTCCCTTTGTGCAAAAAAGTTGCTTTAGCATAGACGTAGCCATCTTTGACACTTTTGAGATGATTGGCAGTAATTTCCAGTCCTCTAACGAAAAAATTTTCAGTATCTAAAAAAATATGTGATGCAAAACTTCCTACACTTTCGGCTAAAGCGACGGTGGCCCCACCATGCAATATACCATCTGGTTGATAGACCTTTTCATTAACTGGCATTCTGGCTATGAGAAAATCTTCGCCATAATCAATAATTTCAATATCCAAGGTTTCTAACAATGTGTTTTTTCGTATCTGGTTGGCTCTCGCCAAAATATCTTCTTTAGATAATTGCATAGAAATACAGTGTTTTTAATGTCGCATGTAAAAATACAAAA
>JAGXIE010000074.1 GCA_024635765.1 Flavobacteriaceae bacterium
CATAAAGCCCTGATCGCCAACGAAACTCACGTTACGCACACCAGTTTTTACCTCTTGTGCTCCAAGTTGTGTCAATTCTTTTGCCAATAAGTCTTCAAAACCAAATAAGGTCTTGGCAACCATGTTAAAATTATTATCCATAATATTGTCCACGGAAGTGGATATCTGTTTCCTTTAAGTTACAAAAATAAAGTATTTTTGCAGGTAGACTAATCTAATCGATGAATAAAGACACTACACAATGGTATGCTTCCTGGTTTGACTCACCTTTTTATCACATCTTATACAAAGATAGAGATCATGAGGAGGCGCATCAGTTTATGGATAATCTGACCAATTATCTCAACCTTCCAGAAAATGGCAAAATACTTGATTTGGCTTGCGGTAAAGGACGTCATTCCGTGTATCTCAATTCGTTGGGTTATGATGTGACTGGTGTTGATTTGTCTGCAAACAGTATTGCGTATGCTAAACAGTATGAAAACGAAACCCTTCATTTTGACGTTCATGACATGTGTAAACCTTACAATGAGAAGTTTGATGCCGTGTTTAATCTATTCACGAGTTTCGGCTATTTTGATAAAGAAGCAGACAACTTTAATACCATCAAAGCGATCAAAGAGGATTTGAATGAGTTTGGATTTGGGGTCATTGATTTTATGAATACAGATTTTATCATTGAAAATTTGGTGCCTGAAGATGTGAAAACTGTTGAAGGCATTGAATTCCATCAAAAACGTTATGTGCGTGATGGTTATATTGTGAAGAATATCGAGTTCACACATAAAGGTGAAGATTTTCAGTTTCAGGAACGTGTGAAGGCATTCAGCTTAAAAGATTTTGAAGCCTTGTTTGAAGAAGCAGGCGTGTATCTTTTAGATGTGTTTGGCGATTATAAACTTCGTAAGTTTTACAAAGCAACTTCTGAACGTATTGTGATGATTTTCAAATAAAATGTGAATGATGCGAATTGAATTAATTTTTACTATTTTTCATAAATATTTCAATACTAACTATTAAATTGAGATTCCCACTTTCGTGGGAACTATTATGAACAACTATCTGTTTCCTATATTTGCTGTGGCATTTGGAGTCGTCCTTGCCTTCGTTTTCAAGCAATCAAAATCGATGTCCACAAAGCTCCTGCTTTCGTTTAGTGGGGCATTCTTATTGGCATTGACCCTTTTCGATTTACTGCCAGAGGTTTACGAACATCTCGAAGGTAAAATTACAGGACTCTTTATTATGAGTGGAATTCTCATTCAGATCATTCTCGAATTCTTCTCAAAAGGTGCCGAACATGGGCACATCCATATTCATAAGCATGCCACAGCGTTTCCTTGGTTATTGTTTATCAGTTTATGTATCCATAGTTTTTTAGAAGGATTTCCCATTCATCAGCACAATGATATGGTGTATGGTGTTCTGATTCATAAAATTCCTATTGCGACACTCATCACTTCTTACTTATTTCAATCGCATTTTAGCAAAATTCAAATTGTTGGCTTTTTAGTTGTGTTTGCATTGATGACGCCATTAGGCACTCTGATTTCCAACTCTGTGGAATTGATCGCTGATTATGTTTATTATATCAATGCCGTTGTGATTGGTATTTTCTTTCACATTTCAACTATTATATTATTTGAAAGCAGTGAAGGTCATAAATTCAACTTGTCAAAGTTGGTGGTGATTGTTTTAGGTGTGTTTGTAGCTTATTTGATTTGATAAAAAAAATAGAATAAAGTAAATGAAAAGAGAAATATTTATTTTATAGTCTTTTTTCTATTTTAAACAAAGTCTATGTTTTCAAAAGAAGAATCTAGAAAATTACGTGAAGACTTTTGGATTAGCTTTGGAAAATCATTTCCTCGTAAATGGATATTGTACGATACAAAGATTAAAGGGTTCTCATTTAAATTTCATTTTGATACTAAAAGTGCATTAGTTGCTCTCGATCTTGAAGATGATTTAGAGAACCGCATTAACTATTGGGAAAAATTCCAATCCGACAAAAACATTCTTAAGGATGAATATCTACCAGACGCTATATTTGAAGAAGAGTATCTTTTAGAAAACGGAAAGGAAATTTCACGTATTTATGTGTCTTTAGACCAAAAGGTTTCGATTCATAACAAGAACACTTGGCGTGAGGTGATGGAATTCTTCAATGAAAAAATGGCTTCGTTTGAAACCTATTTTGAAGATTACAGAGATTTTTTAGAAGCATAGCGCATAAATCAATTTTTTAAAAATTAATATTCATAAACCGAGAAGGTTTCAAATCTCTGTTTTTTTATACTTGCCAAGTTACTTTTTTCAACTTTCCATTAACTTTCAATATTCTTTGTTATTACTTTAAAAATTGGTTGTCAATCTGCTAAAATTTTTCGATATTGTTAAAAACCCAAAAATTACATTAATATATGATTATAGATGTACATACGCACATTAACAACTACCACGAAGACCGCGTTACTTCCATTAAAGATTCACTGGATCTACTAACACAAACAATGCAGAAAAACAATGTCGATTATTCTTTAGTGCTTTCATCTTACAAGGTGAACGAACATAGACCTAGCACAAAAACTGTAGTTGAGGCCATCGAAGGTTACAAGAATTTAGGAGTTGTTGCTGGTGTCAGTTACTTACACTACAATCATCGTGATTTACGGGAATTAAGTGAATTTCTCGATGCTGGGCTGATCAAAGGTTTGAAATTCTATCCTGGCTACGAACCTTTTTACCCAAATGATATTAGGTTAAAAGTGCTTTATGAAATGGCGATTGAATATGATGTCCCTGTGATGTTTCATTCTGGTGATACGTACGCGCCTACAGGGAAGATTAAGTTTTCGCATCCGATACATATTGATGATTTGGCCGTTGATTACCCAAAGATGAAGATTGTGATTTGCCATGTCGGTAATCCTTGGATCAAGGATTGCATGGAGATGGTTTATAAAAATGATAATGTCCATGCGGATATTTCGGGATTGGTGTTAGGCGATTTCAACGATAAGTTTGAACGCTATATGAAAAAGGAAATTGAAGAAATGATTACGTACGTTGGTGACCCAAAGTATTTACTTTATGGTACTGACTGGCCTATTAGCAACATGCATTCATACTTAAAGTTTATGAAACAGATTGATCTGCCAGATGATAAAAAAGAACTTATTATGTGGAAGAACGCTGCGGAATTGTTCAAGATTGATGTGAGTAAGTTTTAGTTTTAATCCTTTTATTGATAAATTTAGGCCGTAAATTTCCCATTAATACAAGGGAACTATGAGTACGGGTATTTTTGATTTTTTTATGACTTCTGCAGACACACTTTCTACAAATGCATTGTAAAAAAAGCCATGTTCATGATGCCCCGCAATAATTAAATCAGCATTTAACTTTTTTGATTCTTCAATAATCATTTTTATAGTTGCGCCTTGTATAAGTAAGCCTTCTGAATCAACTCCTTTTTTCTTAAGGGTATTGGTGTATTCTTGAAGCATCTTATGTTCTTTTTTAAGTTCTGTAGCCCTACTATCCCTTATGTATTGGGGTCCAACTTCAAAACCTACAAAATCCGGATCTGGCGCAGCTATATGTACCAACCATAATTTTGCATCGAAAGATTCAGCCAACTGAAACGCTTTATCAATTAGTAATTCTTCATTTTTATTGAAATCAATTGTAACTAATATATTCTTCATTTCTAATTATTTAAATATCTCGAATTGACATATGGCTGCAGGATAAAATTCTCACCATAATAATCGGGCTTGCTTTCAGCCAGTTCGCTTCGCTCGTATCTTAAGTAACAAATGTTTCGGAGCAGCTTTAGCAATAGATTAAAAGCATTACTGGATAACGCATTTACTCCTCCTCTTTCTTTAAGGGTGAATGATGTTCATGAACAATTCTCCAACCATTTTCAGTTTTTAAAAATAGCAATGTCATTTGGTCATTGACCACCACTTGGTCTTCTTCGAATTGTAAATGAAAATCCGTGTGAAGGGTTACATTTGCAACATTATCATAAACAGCAATTTTCAAATCATTCATATCGAATTTTGATATTTCTGTAACTGAGCCAAAAACATCTCTTTCAAATTTTTCGTTTTCTTCTGCACCATTCCTAACTTCTCCATTCTTGAATTCAGTAAATTTTGGGCTGTAAGCATGGAAAGATATGAGTCTGTCAAGATCTTTATCCATTACACTTTGCTTAATACTATCCAGAGTCTTCCTACTTCTTGTTTTGCATCTGGAAACTCATCGTTTAAGAGGTCCACTTTTACTTCTTCAACTTCTTGTTCCTTTTGTTTGCAACCTGTAATAACAATACCGAAAATCATAATCAGTGCAATTGCCATTTTTGATTTCATAATTCAATATTGTTAATTAATAATTGTTTATAGGTTACAGCATTTTTGGGAAGTAGAATTTCTGTAATGTGATACACCATATGCGCAAAGAATCTAGATATGGCCACCAATTGTAAAGGGATCACACCACATTTCGCTTTATATATTCAAACATACACATTTTCAATTACTTATCCTATTTTTAGAACGGTTTTGTGTATGGTTAGTGGCGTGTTTGTGTCAGAGTGTTTTCCGAATAAAAAATCAGAAGTTTACATATGAACAACTAAATTTGGTTTAACTAAAAATAGCAATTTTTTATATTCAGTGATGCCATGAGTGATCCTTGCTGAAATTTAATTACACTTTTGAAAGTGCTTGTTCAAAATCAGAAATAATATCCTCAATATTTTCAATTCCGACTGCACAGCGTATTAGATTTTCAGGTATTCCTAATTGTTTTCTTTCTTCTTCAGATGCTTCCACATGACTTGTGACTTTCGGGGGTCCTATTAAAGTTCCTACCGAACCTAAACTTGCTGCCAAGTGAGCCAGTTCTAAACTATTTAAAAATGTTTTTACATTTTCAAAATCCCCTTTTAATGAAAACGCAAGCACACCACCAAAACCTGTCATTTGTTCTTTCGCAATTTTATGACTTGGATGGGATGCCAAACCAGGATAAAAAACAGCGTCAACTTTTGAGTGTTTCTGAAGATATTCTGCCAATTTCATAGCATTCTCATTATGCCTCAAAACCCTTAATTCTAATGTTTTAATTCCTCTCAATAGCATATAAGCGGTATTAGCATGAAGTGTGGCACCATTAATTTCTCTGTAATGAAAAATTTGATCGATTAACGCTTTTCTTCCACAAACCACACCACCCATAGCATCAGAATGTCCTCCGAGAAATTTTGTAGCACTATGCAGTACTAAATCAGCTCCCAGTGCCAGTGGTTGTTGGTTTATGGGTGTAGCAAATGTATTATCGACTACAACTATAGCACCAACCTCTTGGGCTACTGAAATTAACCGTTTCAAATCCATTACTTTTAAGGTAGGATTTGTCGGTGTTTCGAGATAAAGTAGTTTACAACCTTTACGCACTTCAGCTTCAATTTCACTATGATCAGTCGTTTCACAAAGTGTAACATCAACCCCCTTTTTTGGTAAAAACTCTAAAAAAATAATACTTGTTCCACCATAAGTGTCTTTTATGGAAACCACTCTGTCTCCTTGATTTAAAAAAGTATATAAGGTATTACTAATGCCTGCCATGCCAGTAGAAAAACTGGTAGCTGCCTCGGCATTTTCCAGAACCCTTACTTTTTCCTCAAAAACAGCAACCGTTGGATTGGTATTTCTGCTGTAAATATGTCCTTCTTTTTTACCTATAGCTACATCAAACCAGTCATCCACGTTATCATAACCAAATGTTACACTATTTACGATTGGCACTTGAGTTGCGCCTTGATAAAATAATTCACTTTGACCTGCCCAAACTGCCTTTGTCCCGTTTTGTTTAGTTTGTAATTCTTTATTCTTCATTATGTTCTGTTTTTACTTAGTGTTAATTCAATTATTCCCTTAAACATATCCATACCAGTCTCAATTATTTCTTCCGGAAAGTCATAATCTGCATGATGTAATGCAGGAGAATTTATTCCTGCACCTAATCCAAACATAGCGGACTTATAGTTCTTGGAAAACCAGCCAAAATCTTCACCAAAACGGAAGGGATATGATTCTTGTATTATTTTAAAATTATTATTTTGTGCAGTTGTATTAATCAAGTCATTACAAAACTCATTATTGATAACAGTTGGAAAAAAATCAAACCATTTTACTGAAAATGTTAAACGATGCTTTTTTGCAACCTTATGTAGTATGTTGTCAATTTTGACTTTTAAAGACTCCATTTTTTCGACATTCCAAGTTCTTAAAGTATAATGTATTTCACCAAAACCTGCTGAAATACCATAAGATTTTTTACCCATGTTTGAATAAATAGGTGTAAACACCGTAAAATCAGCACTTGTTAAGTCACTAAAATTTAAAGTATCAAATTTTTGAATTAATTCAGCTATGCATAAAGCAGGATTAATACCTTCTTCAGGTTGTGCAGAATGTGATTCTTTACCGGTCAATTGGATTGCAACGCTTTGAACCGTGGCACAGAAATTATTTTTTACAGTAATAATCGAATTGATTTCTTTCCCTGGAATATTATGTAAAGCAAAAATATAATCTGGATTGAGTTTATTGAATTTTAAGTCATTGATCACATTTAAAGCACCAGTTCCCACTTCTTCTGCTGGTTGAAAGAGTAAGATTATTTTGCCGTGCTGGAATTTTTTTTCTTTTATCCAAAAAGTTAAACCCGCAACAATTGACATATGACCATCGTGTCCACATTTATGTGAAACACCCCTTTTATTGGATTTATGGTCAAAGATATTTGTTTCTTCAATAGGTAGCGCATCCAATTCGCATCTAATCATAACTGTTGCTCCATCATTCGAAAAATCATAAACTACAGCGAGTCCTGTACCTCCAATTTTTTCGATGATTTGTGTATTGTGATGTTCCTTTACAAATTTTTTAATTCGCGCAGCAGTTTCAACTTCTTGTTCAGATAGTTCTGGGTTTTGATGAAGTTCTTTTCTTAATTGTTTAATCTTTTGTAGCATTTTTTAAGATACTTTATTCATTGCCTGAAATGTTCTTACCTAAAATTATATCCCTTATTCCAACCTTGTTTAATAAGTTCTTTACTTGTTTTCCCTGTACCCCCAATTATTAGAATGTTCATTTTTTTTAATTTCTATAAAGTTGCGAAATTTAAAATCAAATAAATAATTTTGTGACTGAACTGTCGAATTATGGAGCTCAAATTTGCAAACCAGCAACTGACATTGGTTTATCTAAAACTAGAATTTTTTAAACACGGTTTTCGCAACTGACAATTATTTGATTCTATCAAGATCCATTTCAAGGAATTTCATCCAGTTTATACCATCTCTACTAAATTCCCCAATCTCAATCCATTTATTTTCAGTTCTAAAGTCAACTATAAATCTAACGTTTCCTTAATTCGAAACTAGGGAAGCTTACAATCCACTGCTCATCGTTAAATTGATCTCGATGGCTATTTGGATTTGTGAAGTCTGCCATAAATTGCGAACAATGTGTTAGGTTAGGAATTGTTCAAGCCTTTTCATAGCGTTTTTAAGAGCTCGTAAATCAGGTGCATATAACGACAAAAAAACAACATACACAATACAAAGTTCTACGTATTTTTCAATGAATTACGTTAATTAAATGGGGTTATGTGTCGTTAAAAGAGGATTTGAATGAAGTATTCTTGCTGATTTTACTGAATTGATGTGAATAATTTATACCAACAACAACTGTTTGCATCGTTCCTAAAAGCAAATGCCACCTATGGGTTGCATTGGTTAATAAGCGCAGCATCCTACAAAATGCTATAAAAAAATCACTTCTTGTAGTAAACGAGGTATTTGCGATAGGCAAAGAACCCTAGAACAGCAATGATGCCAATCGTAATGGCAATAAACTGAAAGCTTACTATTTGGTCACCACTGGCATAGGCATGCAATCCTGACAGGTAGAAATTCACACCAAAATAGGTCATCATGATACTACCAAAAGCAATGATAGACGCCAAGTTAAATCCGAAGCGTCCGCGCAGTCCTGGCACCAAACGCATGTGAATCACAAACGCATAGACCATAATACTGATGAGCGCCCAGGTTTCTTTCGGGTCCCAACCCCAATAACGTCCCCAGCTTTCATTGGCCCACATGCCACCGAGGAAGTTTCCGATAGTCAATAATACCAATCCTACCGTCAATGCCATTTCGTTGATGATGGTCAGTTCTTTAATATTAAGCAACATTTTCTCTTTATTCTTTTCGGTGGTGAACACCATTAAGAACAAGGACACCAAACCGAGTATCATTCCCAAGGTGAACGGCCCATAGCTCATCACAATCACTGCCACGTGAATCATCAGCCAATAACTGTCTAGCACTGGTTGGAGATTGGCGATGGCCGGATCCATCCAGTTCCAATGTGCGACCATCAAGATGATAGAGGTTACAAAGGCTGTGGAAGCAATGGTCAAATTGCTCTTGCGTCCGAAGCCCAATCCGAAGAACATCGTCGCCCAAGCCACATAAATCATCGACTCATAGGCATCACTCCAAGGCGCATGGCCAGAAATATACCAACGTGCGGCCAATCCTAATGTATGAAGGACGAATAAGCCAACAATAATCCATTTAAAGACCTCAACCGAGAGGTTCACAAACTTGCGTTTGTCATTGAAAATCTGGATGATCAAGACAATGAACATCAAGGTACCTGCGTACATATACCAACTGAACAATTTCTTGAAAATATCGTATTTGTTGTATTTGATTTCGGTCTCAATCTTTTGATCAGAGAGCATGACTTCGCTTCCGAATTTCTTTTGTGTTTTTTTGATACCTGACAACAGTTCTTCCGCTTTGGAATAATCTCCAGTCTGTTTGGCATTATTGAGCGTTAACAAATAGGCACTGAACCCATTATTGATGAAATTGCCATACAAGGAATCCATGATTTTATCTCTGTAGCCATCTTCACGGAATTCCCTCGCCGAAATCCATTTGTTATTATCGTCTTCGGGTACTGGGAAAATCTTAATGGCTCTACCTTCGATGACATTATATAGTAAATTGACGCGTTGATCGGCTTCTTTGAATTCCTTTTGAGAGCCGTTGGGCACCTGTGTTTTATAGGCTTCTTCGATATAGGGAGCTAATTTATAAGCACCATTTTCTTCAAAGAAATCTACCAAAGGAACGTATTTCTGGTCTTTCGGAACACCGATAATGCTGCGAACTGTATCTGCCTTTTGAGGCTTTAAGTAAATGACAGGCACATTGTACCACAGCAACGGACTTTCGTTAATGGATAGAAAGACTTGGCTCGCGGTAAAATCTTCGTAAGTGTCATTCTTGCTCAACTTACGCAACATTTCCGAGGCATAGGTATCCATAGGCATCATGCGTCCCGAATAGTCCTGAACGACCATTTGGGCAAACTTTTCTGCATGTGCTTTAGGCGTGATATTCGCTCTTAAAACGGAATCGATTTGTGCCTTCGTTGGCCGATTGCGGTCGTGACCATCTTCAGCAGAATGTGTTTGTGAAACTCCAACAGTTGACATCAAAAACAACACGATGACTGCTGCTTTCTGTTTTTGTTTCTTTACCTTCTCTAGCATGCGCTTGAGATCTGCAAAGCGTGTGTGCTTATCAAATAGGATGGCGAGTAAGGCAAAATACAGCAAGAAATAACCAATATAAGTGATCCAAGTGCCCCAAAAGTCGTGATTCACAGACAGTATGGTTCCTTTTTCGTCCGGATCAAAGCTCGCCTGAAAGAAGCGATACCCTCGATGGTCAAGAATGTTATTCATGTAGATGTGGTAATCATAATCGCCTTGCTCCTCATCCAATACGGTCACTTTGCTTTCATAAGAAGAATAGCTTTTTTCTGTTCCGGGATATTTTTGGGCAATGAAATCATTCAATTTAATTTCAAAAGGCAATTCAATGACTTTAGAACCATACTTCATTGCGATGTCCAGATCACCCATTTTTACTTGCTCAAAAGCGTTGTTCATGCCTTTGCCACCAAGTAGTTTCACACGTTCCGTCTGTCCATTGGCAGTGACTTTCAGCACCAAACCATCTTCATCCCCTTTAAGGATTTCTGGTTTCTTTACGATATCAAAGGTTCCCTTGACTACCGGTTTTGGAAACACCATTGCCATGTTGCCAATCAGGTAACGAGAACGCAATATGAGGGGTTGAATACTGTCTTTTACCAACACACCTTGTACTCGGGTGGCCATGGTCATATACTCGCCCTCGTAGGGTGATTCAATCATTAAACCCTCTGGCGTATTGGTGATATTGATAGCGCCATCAACCGGTTTGTCCAATGAAATCAATACATTGTGAATGCTCTGGACTTCTCCTGCCTTTAAAAAGTGGTTATGGGATTGCCCCTCGCCTGCTTCGACAATCTTTAAATATTCTTCACCATTTTCATCTGGAACAATATCTTTTTCGGCACCAGAGATGAATTTCTCGAGTTCAATTGTAATCGGTTTGCCGTTATATTCAGTTTCAACTGTGAAATCATTATCCAAACGCGGCGAAAAATCGACTTCTTCTTCAATCACTTTACGCTGCGCGACCCCGTTCACCATATAATCGCCATCAACGTAGGCGGTGAGATATGTTTTTTGTGATAGGAATTGATTTTCGGTAGCACCTTCCCTAATGGCCATCATGCCTTCAAAACTGACATAGCGTGTTATAAATGCACCAACAATGATAAAAATAAAGGATAAATGAATCAACAAGGTGGCCCATTTCTCTTTTCGCAACAAACGGTATCTAAACATATTGCCAATAAAGTTGATGACAAAAAACACCATAATCGCCTCAAACCACCATGCGTTATAGATCAAGGTTCGCGTATATGGCGTGGGTGATGTATCCATATTTCTGTCGAGGATGGTCCCTGTAGCCATCGCTACAGCAAAAACGACAAATAAAATGGCAGTTAAACGAGTCGAGAAAAGGATGTTAGCGAGCTTTTTTTGCATGATAAAGTGGCTATTTTTTGGAGCTATAATTTCAGCAGTGCAAATTTAATGCTTTTAGTTGGTATGGTTTGGGTAAAAGGATGTTAAAATTGATGTAATTATCGAAGTTCCAATGGATGCTCATTTCAATTTTTTTGGTGCTGCCTTGCCTGAAAAATACTCAAGTACAAGAACGTACCCATTTTTCGTGCACGACGTTTTGCGTTTTCAGCAACTTCACCTTCAAAAAGCTCGTTCAGTGTTTGGTACCATAGATTTAACCAAATGCCAAAATGGAGCTCGGTGATGCTGTGGTGATGTTCTTGATCGACTTTGATATGCACTTCCAGTGGATTGCCCTTGTATTTGTGCTCCAACTTTTTAGTCATAAACAAACTCGTTTCCCAAAAGCTTGTCAAGTGTTGCAAATGCGCATCCCAATCTTTGATGGCTGTATTGAAGAAAGGCCCTAATACTGGATCCTTCCTGACTTTATTGTAGAATTCAGCCACCAATAAAAATACATCTTCCCTATTTTGTATGTCCTGTTTCATGAACCGTAAAGTTACTATTAATCCTTTGATTTTGTTATCAAGCTCCCCAATAAATAAATGACGGCATTAAATGATAAACAAATGAGAAACTTTGAACTATAAACTTTGAACTTTGAACTTATCTTGCTTATTTTAGCACTATGATTTCAGTAGTCCTTCTTGGTGCTGGCAATGTGGCCACACATCTCTATAAAGCATTTCGAAATTCGGAAACAGTTGTGGTGAAGCAATGGTTCAATCGGCATTTAAAGCCAATTCAAACCTATAAGAACGAGGTTGAGATTACGAACGAGTTATCTCAACTGAAAGAAGCAGATGTGTATGTGCTCGCTGTGAGCGATGATGCTGTGTCTGACCTATCTTCAGAACTTCCTTTTGAGAACCGATTAGTCGTCCATACCTCTGGTAGTGTCGGTATTTATGATCTGGACAAGAAGCATCGACGTGGTGTTTTTTATCCGCTCCAGACCTTTAGCAAGAATGCCGACGTTGATTTTAAGACCGTTCCGATTTGTATTGAAGTGATCGATAAAACCGATTTGAAAGTATTGAAGTCATTGTCAACTGCCGTTGGCAGTAAAAGCCATAAAGTGAACAGTGACCAACGACAAAGCTTACATTTGGCAGCAGTATTCGTTAATAATTTTACCAATCAGCTCTATCGGGTGGCTCATGAAATTACAGAATCTCAAGGTGCAGAGTTTGATATTTTAAAACCTTTGATTTTAGAAACTGCAAAAAAAGTGCAAGATTTGTCACCTTACATGGCACAAACTGGTCCTGCAAAACGGAATGACAAACGCACCATCAAAAAACATATGAAACAATTAGAAAACGAGCAGCATAAAGCAATTTATGAGCTCCTCACCTCCTCGATTCAAAAAACACATGGAAGAAAAAAGCTATAAAGAATATCTCAATCATATCACCACCTTCGTTTTTGATGTAGATGGCGTCCTTACTGATGGTACCATTTCATTGACCACTACTGGAGAAATGCTGCGTACCATGCACACAAAAGACGGTTTTGCTTTGAAAACAGCACTCTTGTCTGGATATAACATTTGCGTTATTTCAGGAGGTTCCAATGAAGGCGTCCGAATGCGGCTTAACGGACTTGGAGTGCAGGATGTCTATCTGGGTTCGCATAACAAAATCGAACAATTGAACCATTATTTCGACCTCCATGGCATCAAAGCAGAAAATGTTTTATATATGGGCGACGACATTCCTGATTATCCTGTGATGAAACTAGTCGGACTACCAACCTGCCCTCAAGACGCTGTGCAGGAAATTAAAGCTATTGCAAAATATGTATCCCATAAAAACGGTGGTCAAGGATGTGTAAGGGATGTGATAGAACAAGTTTTGAAAGTACAAGGCAAATGGAATGGCGATTTTGGGGCTAAGTATGATTGAGGTTAGTGGTTAGTGGTTAGACTTTAGAGAATAGAGAATAGAGAATAGAGAATAGAAAAAAAAGCAAACAGCTAATGGCTAAAAGCTAACAGCCAACGGCCAAGAGCCATGACGAGAGTGAATAGTGAATAGAAAATAGAGAATAGAAAAAAAACCAAACAGCTAATGGCTAAAAGCCAAGACAATAGAAGTTAGAAGAAAATACAATTTGGCACGTAATAAAAGACGACATAAAACAGGAATAGGCTATGGTCATGTATTTGATAGTCCAAATGCACGAGCTGATTTTTCTGCAATTAAGCATACGTTGAATTCAGCTAGTCTCAAATCGAATTCAGTTGAATTTAACAGTAATGAACTGTCACCATCCGAAAGATTACAAATCAAAAACACCATTCGGAAATCGAATAAATTAAAAACTTTAAAAATCTTTTTATTATCCTTAATTATTGTCGTTGTATTAATTATCAGTACCATAAAAATGATTGAAGGCGTGCTTTATCGTCATTAAACCAACAGACAACAAACCGAGAGAAAGGAGCAATGAGCCAAGAACCAAGACGATAGAGAATAGTGAATAGTGAATAGTGAATAGTGAATAGACAAAAAAACAAACAACCAACAACCAACAACCAACAACCAACAACTAACAACTAACAACTAACAACCCTTGAACATCCTCAACCTCATCCGCTGGAAAAACCTTTTAATGATTGCTACTGTGCAATTGCTGATCAAATATGCTTTTTTGGATCCGTTTGATGCCGATATCATGTTCAACTGGTTTGGGATGGCATTGCTGATCCTTTCGACACTTTGTCTGGCGGCAGCTGGGAATATTATCAATGATATCTATGACGTTGAAACGGATAGGGTCAATAGGCCCCATAAAGTCATCGTTGGAAAAAAGGTATCTGAAAAAATGGCTTATAATCTGTTTGTTATCTTCAACGTCGTCGGGATATTAATTGGATTTTACCTGTCGCATATGGTGGGACGAAGTGGTTTCTTCGCTCTTTTTGTGATTATATCGGCATTACTTTATGTGTATGCTACCTATTTAAAACAAACACTTTTGATTGGAAATATTGTGATTTCTATTCTGGTAGCCATGAGCATCCTGATTGTTGGATTGTTTGAATTACTGCCAGCCATCACGCCTCAAAACCAGCCTACCCAATTGTTCTTTTTCAAGATATTGTTGGATTATGCCTTGTTCGCCTTTATCATCAACCTCGTGAGGGAAATCACCAAAGATCTACAAGATATTGATGGGGATTATAAAGCAGATATGAACACCTTGCCTATTGCCATTGGACGAGAACGCGCTTCAAAAGTACTGTTTGCATTGACTTTTTTGCCGCTATTTGCTGTGGTGTATTATTTGATGACCTATTTGTATAAACAACCGATTGCGGTGGCCTATTTTCTTTTGTTCATCATTGCGCCTTTGCTTTACATCACCATCAAAACATATAGTGCCAAGACAAAAAAAGAATTTCATCATATCAGTAATGTGCTCAAATTGGTAATGGTTTTTGGGATGTTCTCCTTGCTACTGTACAGATATATATTGATACAATAATGCACAACGAAAAGCTAAAAAATCACAAAATAATTCTCGCCTCTGGTTCGCCGCGGCGCCAACAGTTTTTTAAGGACTTGGGGCTCGATGTTGAAATTCGCTTGAAGCCTATCGTTGAAGAATTCCCATCACGATTGGTACATTTTGAAATCAGTGATTATTTGGCACAGTTGAAGGCCATTCCCTTTAAGGAAGATCTCAAGTCTGATGAAATCCTCATTACGAGCGATACCATTGTTTGGCACGATAAAAAGGCGTTGGGAAAACCTGCAAATTCGGAGGAAGCATTCCAAATGATTCAATCCATGAGCAATACCACTCATGAAGTCATTACGTCTGTTTGTTTCACCACCACTGATTTTGAAAAAACCGTCAATGCAGTCACCAAAGTAACCTTTAAAGAACTTACTGATGAAGAAATCCGCTTCTATATTGACACTTATAAGCCATTTGACAAAGCTGGCGCCTATGGTATTCAGGAATGGATTGGTCTCATCGGTGTAACCAAAATCGAAGGCTCCTATTTTAATGTGATGGGCTTACCAACACATCTTGTTTACAAAACGTTAAATGCTATGGTCAACCGTTGAGGGCTTTGTATTTTTATTCAAAATATAAGTACATGAAAATGATTAAATTTCTTTGCTTTTTAGTGGTGATGACAGCCCTGTCGTGTAAAGACAATACCAATTCTGATGAGATCAGTGCAAACGACACTTCAACAACTGAAATGGAGCCAACAAAAAATGCAGAGCCCTTGTCCGAACAATTTAAGGACTACTGGTATAACAATGAAGCCGAGATTACTTCCTACAAGTTAGAACAAGCACGCTACGGCGAAATGCGAGACGGAACGGCTGTTTTAGTATATGTTACTGAACCTTTTTTGCGCGATGAACAGGTAAAAGCCGAAAGGAGCAATCCTTCAAATATTCAGGTTTTGAAATTAAATGCTACCAAAAATTTCAATACTGGCATCTATCCTTATTCCATCATGCAGAGTGTGTTTTATCCGGTAGCAAACAATCAACACGCCCTAAAAATATCATGCTCGGTGCAGGAATGGTGTGGGCACGTTTATATGCAGTTGAATAATCGAACAGAATTTGAGGTCATGTCACATTCGTATTTTGAGAACGAAGCTGATGAAGACTTTAATCTGAACAAAACAATTCTGGAAAATGAACTATGGACACAATTGCGTATCAATCCGAAATCCTTACCAACCGGAAACCTTCAAGTCATTCCGTCATTTGAATTTTTGCGATTACGCCATGTTCCTTTTAAAGCGTATGAGTCTTACGCTACGTTGGCAGATACTTCCTATTCGATTACGTATCCAGAACTAAACAGAAGCTTGATGATTCATTTTAATCCACAATTCCCATATGAGATTGAAGGTTGGGAAGAAACCTTTATCAGTGGTTTTGGAAGAAACGCCAAAGAATTGACTACAAAAGCCACAAAGTTAAAGACTATCAAATCTACTTATTGGAATAAAAACACAAATGCGGATGAAACACTTCGCGAAAGTTTGGGTTTGAATTAAACGCAATCCATTTTCTAGCGTATCTTTGTAACTCATTAAATAAGCAGCATATATGTTTTTTGAAAAATATCAGTTCGCACTCATCACGACAGGATTTTTATTACTGTTCTTATTGTTGATTCGTTTTATTTTAACAACGCTCATTACAAAGATTTCTAGAAGAAACGGCATCAATCTAGCCCGTATCCATTTAATGAACAGATATGTGTCTGTAACCTTGTTTTTGATTGCCATGGTCATCATTCCATTTCTTTTCGGTACGCAAGCACATGACTTGGTTGTTATTTTCTCCTCTATTTTTGCCGTTATCGGGATTGGACTGTTCGCCATTTGGTCCATTTTGAGCAATGTGACTTCCGGGATTATTATGTTTTTTTCGTTTCCATATAAAGTAGGAGATAAAATTCAAATTCATGATAAAGATTTCCCGATAGAAGCCATCATTGAAGACATTAGAGCCTTTCAACTCCATTTGAGATTGGACAATGGCAATTTGGTCACCTACCCAAATAATTTAATGCTTCAAAAAGCGGTAACTTTGATTGAAAAAGATGCCATACATGATATGTTTGAAGATGGAACAGATATGATATAACCAACGTTAAATAAACATTAAAACCAGCCCTTGCGCTGGTTTCTTTTTTATATTTGAAACTTAAGCTAATTGAATCTAACCATGTTAAAACATTACTCGTTACTATTAATTACTCTATTTTATTGCTTTTCGACCCAAGCGCAACAACCTAAAAAACCTACGGCTTCAGAATTATACGAAGCCATCGAAAAGCTTAATTTTCTTGGGTCCGTTCTATATGTGGCTGCGCATCCAGATGATGAAAATACACGACTCATTTCATATATGGCAAATGACGTTAAAGCACGTACAGCTTATTTATCAGTGACTCGTGGTGATGGTGGTCAAAACTTGGTAGGTCCTGAATTGAGGGAATTATTAGGTGTGATCAGAACTCAAGAGTTATTGGCTGCACGTCGGATTGATGGTGGAGAACAGCGTTTTACGCGTGCGAATGATTTTGGTTATTCAAAACATCCCGACGAAACCTTGGCAATTTGGGATAAAAACGAAGTGTTGGGCGATGTCGTATGGGCTATCAGAACGTTTAAACCAGATGTCATCATTAATCGTTTTGACCATCGCAGTCCTGGCAGTACACATGGTCATCATACGAGTTCTGCGATGTTAAGCGTGGAAGCCTTTGATTTGGCAGGAAAAAAATCAGCATATCCAGACCAATTGCAATACACTTCGACGTGGCAACCAAAACGGCAATTTTTCAATACATCTTGGTGGTTTTATGGCAGTCAGGAGAATTTTGACAAAGCAGATAAAACCAATTTATTTTCATTGGAAGTGGGTTCCTACTTTCCGTCCCTTGGACTTTCAAACAGTGAGATTGCTGCCTTAAGCCGTAGTTCACATAGTTCGCAAGGCTTCGGAAATACAGGAAGTCGTGGCGACGAGACGGAATATATTGAGCTCATTAATGGAGCATTGCCAAAAGATAAATCGAACATATTCGAGGGCATCGATACCACATGGAATCGTGTCAAAGGTGGAAAAGCGATTGGTGACCTCCTGAAGCATGTCCAAGACAACTACGAATTTAGAAACCCATCAGCATCAATTCCGAAATTGATGGAAGCCTATAAGTTGATTCAAAAACTTGAAGACCAACATTGGAAAACAATCAAATTACAAGACATTAAAGACGTAATTGCTACTTGTGCAGGTTTGTATTTGGAAATTACTGCCAATTCAAATACCGCAACTCCAAACAGCAAAGTCAATTTAAGATTGGAAGCTATCAATAGGAGTCCTCAAAACATCATCTTAAATTCGGTGGAATTGTCTGATGCTACTTCAATACAGAAAAATATTGAGCTCAATCAAAATGATTCACAACGCTTCGATGCGATTTATAATGTGTCTTCCAAAGAAACCTATTCTACACCCTATTGGTTAAATGAGAAAGGAACACTCGGAATGTATAAAGTAACAGATCAAAATTTAATCGGTTTACCCGAAACGCCCCATAAAACAACAGGAACTTTTAATTTGACGATAGATGGTGAAGCCATTTCATACACAAAGCAAATCATCTATAAAACAAACGACCCTGTGAAAGGTGAAGTCTACAAGCCTTTTGAAATCGTATCTGAAGTATCCGCAAAAATTGCTGAAAAAGTCATCATTTTTGAAACAGACAAACCGAAAGATATCCCAGTGATTATAAAGGCTGGTCGCGACACTGTAGAAGGCTTTGTACAAATTGCACATCCAAAGAATTGGAATGTCTATCCGGAGAAACAAAAAATAAACATTGCAAATAAAGGAGAAGAACAAGTAGTCGTATTCACGATTATTCCACCTAAAAACCAAAGTGAAGGATTAATTACACCAATGGTACATATTGGAGAGGCTATTTATACAAAAGAACTTGTTGAAATCAACTATGACCATATTCCGTTGCAAACGGTGTTACTGCCGAGCGAAAGTAAAGTCGTTCGTTTAGACATCAAGAAAAAAGGTGAAAACATTGGCTATATTGAAGGTGCTGGCGATGTTGTTCCCGAAAGCTTGAGACAAATAGGATATAATGTTGCGATTCTTAAACCAGAAGACATTACAACAGAAAACTTAAATCGTTTCGATGCTGTGGTCGTTGGAATTAGAGCATACAATACCGTTGACGCTTTAAAATTCAAACAAAAACAACTAATGGATTATGTGCAGGAAGGTGGGAACCTTATTGTACAATACAATACGAGTCGCGGACTCGTCATGGGTGAACTGGCACCATACCCTTTAGAATTATCACGTGATCGAGTTGCTGATGAGAATGCTGAAGTTAGGATTCTTGCACCTAATCATGAATTGATGAATTATCCCAACAAAATCACGCAACAAGATTTTGAAGGTTGGACACAAGAACGAGGTTTGTATTTTCCGGACAAATGGTCCAGTGAGTTTACGCCAATGCTCTCTATGAATGATAAAGATGAAACCCCTAAAGAAGGAAGTTTACTCGTCGCTAAATATGGTAAAGGCAATTATATCTATACAGGTTTGAGCTTTTTTAGGGAATTTCCCGAAGGTGTTTCTGGTGCCTATCGCTTGTTTGCCAATATGCTCTCTATCGGCAAAGAAACTATTAAGACTGATAAAAAATTGAATGATTGATGCTTATTGTCACTTCGAGTGGAGTCGAGAAGCTTACTAGATAGTGACAACGCCAGAATAGATAGAACAATCAGTTCAAGTTAATTGAAAAGTGGATAAAAAATTACAAATGAAAAATACCACCGAAAAACAACCTTGGTTAAAACTTTATACTTTAGTCCTAATTGCAAATGCAGTATATATTCTACTGTTTTATATCATCATGAAATCCTTCTAAACCATGCACACATTAGATTGGATTGTACTCATCGGAACCCTCTTGACCATAGTCATATATGGCACTATAAAAACAAGAGGCAGTAAAAATGTACAAGATTATGTAAGAGGTGGTAATACCTCTCAATGGTGGACCATAGGATTATCGGTAATGGCAACACAAGCGAGTGCTATCACCTTTCTATCGACTCCAGGACAAGCATTCCATGATGGAATGGGCTTTGTGCAGTTCTATTTTGGACTCCCAATTGCAATGATTATTATTTGCATGGTGTTCATTCCTATTTATCATCGGCTTAAAGTGTACACTGCTTATGAATTTCTGGAGAATCGATTCGATTTGAAAACCAGAAGTCTCACAGCAATTCTCTTTCTGATACAACGAGGACTGTCCGCGGGAATTACCATTTATGCGCCTGCTATTATTCTATCGGCGGTTTTAGGGTGGAACCTTACGTACCTTAATATAATCATAGGCATATTGGTAATCATATACACGGTTTCAGGCGGTACAAAAGCAGTAAGTATCACCCAAAAGTACCAAATGGCGGTAATTTTTGCTGGAATGTTCATCGCTTTCTTTTTGATTGTCAGTTACCTTCCAGCAGATATCACCTTCACAAAAGCACTCGATATTGCGGGCGCCAGTGGCAAGATGGATATCTTGAATTTTGAATTTAATCTCGATAATCGCTATACCGTTTGGACGGGATTGATTGGTGGTACTTTTTTAGCACTCTCCTACTTCGGAACAGACCAAAGTCAAGTGCAGCGCTATCTCTCTGGGAAATCTATGAAAGAAATGCAAATGGGTTTGATTTTCAACGGATTGCTAAAAGTTCCGATGCAATTCTTTATTTTATTAGTTGGTGTGATGGTGTTTGTGTTTTATCAATTCCATGCGTCGCCAATTAACTTCAACCCTGTATCTGATAATATTATTGTAAATTCTTCTTTTGCGGATGACTATAAACAGCTTCAGAATGAACAAGAGAGAATTTTTGAGCAAAAGCAATCGGTCATTCAGAAGTTTGCAGATAACCAAAATTCAGAATATAAGAAAGCGATTCAAGCGCTAAATTTAACTGATAAAGCCAATCGTGAAGCCGCCAAATTAATGATTGACAAAGCTGCAGCAGAAAAAGATATAACGGTAGAAACAAATGATAAGGATTATGTCTTCATTCATTTCATATTGAATAATCTGCCTCGTGGTCTGATTGGATTGTTATTGGCTGTTATTTTAAGTGCAGCAATGTCGAGTACTGCAAGTGAACTCAATGCATTAGCATCCACAACGGCACTCGACTTGTATAAGCGCAACACAAAAGCGGTCGTTGACGAAATGCATTATGTAAAAGCTACAAAATGGTTCACATTAGGCTGGGGAATTCTTGCGATTATTATTGCTTCTGTTGCTTATTTGGCAGATAACCTGATTCAATTGGTGAATATCATTGGTTCTATTTTTTATGGAAATGTACTTGGGATTTTCCTTTTAGCCTTTTTCTTCAAAATGGTAAAGGGAAATGCCGTTTTTATTGCCGCCCTGATTACACAAGCAATCGTACTATATGTATGGTGGTTTGACTGGATGCCTTATCTCTGGTTGAATTTATTTGGCTGCGTTTTAGTAATTTTAATTGCGGTACTAATTCAATTAACAACAAAACGAAATGGAAACAAAACCACATAAAACTATTAATTGGGGAATTATTGGACTTGGTAAAATTGCCAATAAATTTGCACAAGACCTTTTAACTGTTGAAGACGCAAAACTATTTGCAGTGGCATCAAGAGACCAACAAAGAGCGGACTCCTTTGCAAAACGGTACGATGCACAAATTGCCTATGGAGCGTATGAAGATTTAGTAAACAACCCAGAAATCGATGCTGTCTATATAGCAACGCCTCATAGTTTTCATAAAGAACATGCTATGTTATGTTTGTCTCATAAAAAGGCTGTGTTATGCGAAAAACCATTTGCCATGAATCTAATGGAGGTGGAAGAGATGATAGCCGCTGCCAAAGAAAATGACGTATTATTAATGGAAGCGCTCTGGACCTTCTTTTTACCACACTATCAATTTGTACTGCAGGAATTGCGGTCCCAACGATTTGGTAACATCAAAAAATTGGAAGCAGATTTCGGATTTAAACCATCCGTTGATATGACCTCAAGACTGTTTAAAAAATCCCTCGGTGGCGGAAGTCTTTTGGACATTGGTATCTATCCTATTTTTGCTGCCTTATCCACATTAGGCAAACCAGTTGATATTGATGCCAAAGCTACATTCTTTGAGAATGGTGTCGATTCATCCTGTGAAATGATTTTCAATTATGATCATAGTGTCAAAGCTTTTCTCAAAAGTACGTTGCTTAAAGATACTCCTACTGAAGCCGTTTTTTATTGTGAAAAAGGAACCATTAAAGTTAATTCCAGATTTCATCAGCCTTCCACTGTAACTTTGTTCCGCGATGGAAAAGAGGAAACTCTTGATTTTGGTTATACTACCATTGGTTACAATTTTGAAGTGCTTCACTTTAATGATTTGATTCGTCTAGGGAAAACAGAGAGTCCTATCATGACCTTCGAATTCAGTCGCAATCTTATAAAGATAATGGATGACATACGGAATTTGATCGGTCTGGATTATAAATAAAAAAACCTCGAAGTATTTCTTCGAGGTTTTTTTATGATAGAGAAATCAAATTACATGGCTCCCCACTCTTTTAGAGATTCTTTGTTCATTTTTATATAATCATCATTACCAGCAGCTTCAGAAGCAGCCAATGATTTTTTAGCAATCTCTATAGCTCCTTTTTTATCACCAGCTTTCGCGTAAATCAGGGATTGCTGTCTTAATTGCCAAAAACCAGGTTTTTCAATCATGGACATTGCTTTGTCAATCCATGTTTTAGCTTGTTTGATGTCTTTCCCTTCCTGCAAATAATAAACTGCAGAAGCATAATAATCTCCAGCACTAGGGCCATTCAATGTTTTTTCAATTGCCGCAGTTACCATTTTATCTGTTGGAACATCAATTTTGACACCTACATAAGCATCTTCCCATAGCATACCTAAAACAGCAGAATTACTGGTCAAATCATCAAAAGTCATTGTAAATGTTTCAATTTTCATTGGCAATGGGTAAACATCAGCGGTGACTTTAGCTGCCACTTTACTTTCATCCCAGTTTTGAGGTGTTCCACCACCCTCATAATCTGTATAAAAATAAACATCCCAAGTTTTTTCAGAAGGTTTTGTGAAAATAGCATAGGTCCCTGCTTTCAATGTTTGTCCATCGACAGTTACGTCGTCACTAAAAGTAATTTTAGTCCTAGCATTTGCTCCTGTTCTCCATACTTTATCATAAGGTACTAAATCACCAAAAATAGTACGACCTCGCATGTTAGGACGGGAATATTCAAGTGTGACATCAGTTAAACCAACTTTTTGCTCCATTTTGGCAAAAGGGCTCGGTTGTGGTGTTTGTATCTGTGCATCCACAGAAAAAGTCATAGCTAAAACAGCCAGAAACAGTATAATTTTTTTCATAATAATTAGTATTGTAATAAGTTAATAATAGTTGCTCATAAATTTACGGATTCTATATGCCTTTAGTGTTAATGAAATCTTAAATAACAAATCAGAACTTATATCAGGTATTTCATCTAGCCTATTTTCGATAGTAAACTGAATTAATAAACAGCATCTGTTAATTATTGTTTAATATTTAACCAAAAACATTAAACATTTTGTATCTTTACCGTAATAATATAAGTTATGGCAAAAAAGAAATCAATTTCAGAATCCGACATCATTTCATTCTACATGGATTATGTCCTAGTAAACGATGAGCAACAAAAATCAGTTTATACGTTTGCGAAATCAAATAACTTTGAAGAGTCAAAATTCTATGACTATTTTGGTTCTTTTGAAGCAATTGAAAAGCACGTATTCAAAGCATTTTTTGATAATACCACAAACGTCTTACACAAAAGTGAAGATTATGAATCATTCGATGCTCGAAATAAACTATTGAGCTTTTACTTCACTTTTTTTGAAATACTGACTGCTAACAGAAGTTATGTGGTATATGCCCTCCACAAGCACAAAAATACTATGAAGGGCTTACAACTCTTATCTGAATTGAAAAAAGGGTTTACGCACTATATTGATAGTTTGGATATTGAAACCCTTGACATCAAGCAGGAACAAATTGATAAAATTCAACGTCGTGCGTTGCAAGAATCTGCTTGGCTGCAATTGCTGTTGACTATGAAGTTTTGGATGGATGACATGTCTCCATCTTTCGAAAAAACTGACATTTTTATTGAAAAATCAGTGAATACAAGTTTCGATGTATTAAATATTGCCCCTTTAAAAAGTGTGATTGACTTTGGAAAATTCATTTTCAAGGAAAAAATGCACATGAACTAAATTCTTTAGATGAAAACCATAGACTCAATTCCAGTATCAAAAATACATCGTGCCTCAAAATTAGTATCAACTGGTGCAAAAGTGGGTGTCAATTATCTCAAATACTATGGAGATAAATTGACAAAAACAGAAGATGTAGCCCGATTACGATTGAATGAAAATAATGCAGAGGACATTTATGACAGTTTAAAACAACTCAAAGGAAGCGCTTTAAAAGTAGCGCAAATGTTGAGCATGGAAAAAAGCATCATGCCACAGGCTTATGTTGAAAAATTTTCGTTGGCCCAATTTTCAGTGCCTCCGCTTTCACCGCCATTAGTCTTAAAAACGTTTAAAAATTATTTTGGCAAACTGCCAAATGAATTATATGACTCCTTCAACTCAACTTCAGTAAACGCTGCCAGTATCGGACAAGTCCATCTGGCAGAAAAAAATGGGAAGAAACTTGCTGTGAAAATCCAATATCCTGGAGTTGCCCAAAGTATAGCGTCCGATTTGGCTCTTGTTAAGCCAATTGCTATGAAAATGTTTAATATCAAAGGGAAAGATTCGGACAAATACTTTAAGGAAGTTGAAGGAAAACTCATTGAGGAAACAAATTATGTGTTAGAAATGAAGCAAAGCCAAGAAATTGCGAGTGCTTGTTCCCACATTCCTAACCTTTTGTTTCCTCAATATTATGAAGAATTATCTTCGGATAGAATCATCACTATGGATTATATGCAAGGTGAGCATCTTTCGGAGTTCACTGCCTATAATACAGATCAGGAAAAAGCGAATTTACTAGGTCAAGCATTATGGGATTTTTATATGTACCAAATTCACAAGCTTAAAAAAGTACATGCTGATCCGCATCCCGGAAATTTTCTAATCTCTGAAGAAGGTAAATTGATAGCCCTGGACTTTGGCTGTATGAAAACCATTCCTGATGATTTTTACAGTCCCTATTTTGAATTAGCCAAGCCAGAAAACATCACAAATCAAGAATTTTTCATATCAAAATTATACCAATTGGAAATCCTCCGTGAAGACGATTCAAAAGAAGAAGCTGATTTTTTTGCAGTAATGTTCCACGAATTATTAAGTCTTTTCACCCAACCTTTCCATGCTGAAACTTTTGATTTTTCCGATGGTGAATTTTTTGGTAAAATTACCGAATTGGGCCAACGCTATTCAAAGAGTACAGAGCTCCGTAAAATGAATGGCAACAGAGGTTCAAAGCATTTTATATACATGAACAGAACATTTTTCGGACTTTATAACCTCATATTTGACCTGAAAGCCAAAGACATAAAAATCAATAATTTTAAAACCTTATAATGCTTCATTTTAGTTCAGATGATTTTAATGAGATGCACCATTTATACCGAATCAACCTTATCAACAGTTGTTCTGGGTATAAATCGGCAAATCTTATAGGCACAAAATCTTCTGAAGGGATCTCTAATGTAGCTGTTTTTAGCTCTATTACGCATATTGGTTCTAATCCAGCGCTTTTGGGTTTCTTTTTAAGACCTACGACGGTCATTAGAAACACTTATGATAACATTAAGGAAACTGGGGTTTATACCATAAATCACATTCACGAATCCATTTTAGAAGAGGCTCATCATACGTCTGCAAAATATGATGCTTCCATATCAGAGTTTGATCGGACTGCTTTAGAAGAAGTTTATAAAGACAGTTTTTCGGCACCTTTTGTATATAATGCTCCTGTACAAATAGCAATGACGTATGTCGAAGAATATCATATCAAAGCCAACAACACTGTTCTTTTGATAGGTGAAATAAAAGATTTATATATCAATGATAATTTGCTTGATAAGGATGGATTCCTTAATTTATCTCAAGCAAAAATTGCTGCAATTAATGGTCTTAATGGATACAGCATTCCACAATTAAAAACACGACTGGATTACCAAAGACCAAAAGACAGTTTAGAAATCAATTCTTAACATGAAAATCCTAGTTACAGGCGCCACAGGCTATATTGGAAAACGTTTGATTCCCATTTTAATCAACGAAGGGCATCATGTTGTTTGCGCTGTCCGTGACAAATTAAGGGCTGATAAAACATATCTAGACGATGAGAACATAACGATCGTAGAGGCCGATTTCTTAAAATTCAACACCTTAAAAAACATTCCAAAAGATATTGATGTTGCATATTACCTCATCCATTCGATGTCTAATACTTCTAAAGATTTTGAGGTTTTGGAAGCAAAATGCGCTGAAAACTTTAAGGCATATTCTGAAAAAACTCTAGTTAAACAAGTCATCTATTTAAGTGGAATCACGAACGAAGAAAAACTTTCAAAGCATTTACAGTCCAGAAAAAATGTGGAAGACATATTAGAATCTGAACAATATGCCCTGACCATTTTTAGGGCTGGTATCATTGTGGGTTCTGGAAGCTCTTCTTTTGAAATCATCCGTGACCTGGTCGAAAAATTACCAGTCATGGTAGCTCCGAAATGGTTAAATACTAAAACCCAGCCTTTGGCCGTAAGGGATGTGTTGGCGTTTTTGACAAAAGCGAAGGGAAAGGAAGAGCTTTATAATAAAAGCTTCGATATTTTCGGTCCAGAAATATTGACTTATAAAGAAATGTTATTAAAATTCGCCGACATCAGAGGACTTAAACGTTATATATTGACGGTTCCTGTAATGACACCGAAGCTCTCCTCCTATTGGCTCTATTTTGTGACCTCCACATCCTACAAATTAGCATCGTCTTTAGTTGCTAGTATGGGAGTTCAAATTATTGGAAAACAAAGCGACATAAATCAGATTTTGGATGTTGAACCCATTACCTATAAGGAAGCGGTTGAACTTGCGTTTGAAAAAATCGAACAAAATAGTATCGTGTCTAGTTGGAAGGATTCCATGGTGAGCAGCGGAAGATTGCAGAATAATTTACATAAATATATTAATGTTCCTAAATATGGTTGCTTTAGAGATTACAAAGAACGCAAAGTTGAAGATGAAGAGAGCACTATCAATCGCATTTGGTCGATTGGAGGATCGACAGGCTGGTATTACGGAAATTACTTATGGAAAGTTCGTGGATATCTCGACAAACTCTTCGGAGGTATCGGCTTACGACGAGGTAGAACGCATGTCTCTGAATTGGATACAGGTGACGCTTTGGACTTCTGGCGTGTGATTTTTGCAGATAGAAAAGAAAAAAAATTATTGCTCTACGCCGAAATGAAATTACCTGGAGAAGCCTGGTTGGAATTTAAGATTGAAGATGGTTTACTAAAGCAAACGGCCACCTTTAGACCTCGCGGATTGGCAGGACGTTTATATTGGTATAGTATATTGCCGTTTCATGGGTTTATCTTTCGTGGGATGATCAATAAATTAGTTGAAGTCAAATAATGTACTGTTGAAAAAACAACATCTCCCAGAAAAATTATGCCCTGTCTGTAATCGAATGTTTTTTTGGCGAAAAAAATGGG
>JAGXIE010000075.1 GCA_024635765.1 Flavobacteriaceae bacterium
GTGGCAATGTTTTCTTGTTCTAAATTGTAATCGGTACGCTGATTTTCAAAATTATCTCTGAAACCTGCTTCAAACCTGCTATCTTCTCCCAACGGTAACACATAATCAGCTTGTAATAAGTATTCAATTTGTTTTTCCGTCTTAAAGACTTCTTCTCGTTGGAATCGCTCTGGATCGGATTGTTGGGTGGTTATATAGTTTTCTGAAATACCTGTTTGTTGTATTTCTTTGTCCCCACCATATTGAATATCAGCGGTCAATTGATGACCTTCGTCATCAAATCTATTGACATAATTTAATGAAATCTGGTAGCTATTATCTTCTTCCGTCTGTTTTTCACGGCGTAATGTTTGCTCAACAATAGAGCCCATGTTAAAACGGTCACTGTTATTGAAAGATAGGTCGGCGTCTTCACCATATCGATAAAAAACACTACCTGTTATGGAAGAGGCGTCATCGATGAAATATTCCATCCCCACATTGGCATTGTAATTACGATTCAAACGTTCCACTTGTTGATCTTCACGAATTCGTTCAAATTCTGGAGTTCTAATTGTATCGTTGACTAGCCTTTCAAAGTAATTTGTATCACTAAAACTATTTCTTGGAGCATCAAAATATCTGAAACCAAGATTGGTAAAAAGATTAAATTTTTCTTTTCTTAAGTTTAGATTCGCAGAAAGTCCATAATTATCAGGATCACCGGCATTCAAATTTAAGGAGCCATTAAAACCCAAAGTTTCCTTTTGTCTTAAAATAATGTTTAATATTCCAGCTGTTCCTTCGGCATCATATCGCGCTGATGGAGATGTTATTACCTCTACACGTTCTATAGCTTCCGCAGGAAGTTGACTCAAGATGTTTGTATCCCCAAAACCTGCCAAAGCAGAAGGTTTTCCATTTATAAGAATCCTCACGTTTTCATTTCCTCTAAGACTAATACCTCCTTCAATGTCTACAGCTACGGAAGGTATATTATTCAATGCATCACTTACCGTGCCACCAGCAGTAGTAAGATCACTGCCTATGTTATAGATTTTTTTGTCCAATTTGATTTCCACTGTCGTTCTTTCGGCAATAACCGTAACTTCATTTAAGGCTTGAGCATCGATTCCGATGCTTAAAGTACCTAGATCAGTATCTTTATCTAAAGTCCTGTTTGGAATTGTTTTGGTTTTGTATGAAATGTATTCAACTGTTATATCATAGGTTCCTGCAGGGACATCAATAGAGAAATTCCCTTCTAAATCTGTAATACCACCATTAATTATTTTATTCTCTATTGTACTAAAAAACACAATAGTTGCATACTCTAATGGCTGATTGACATCCTTATCAATGACTTTTCCTGTAATGGTAACATCATTTTGGGCATGTGAAACTGTTATACTTAAAAATATTAGGGCTAGTGTTAATCTGTAAAGTGTATTCATTCACTATTTTTCTTTTTTCGTTTTTCTTTTTCTTTTTTCGTTTTTCTTTTTTTCTTTCTCTAAAGTCGTACCGGCGTCCTTAATAAACAACTGAATTTGATTCATGGTGTCTTCAGAAATCATATTCTTGATATCTAAAAAATGATTATTGTCAAGTGCCATTAATCTCTCATCGCGCTCATAATATTTTAAAGAACGATCCATGAAGATTACTTTTTTCTTATTGTAATAAGAGTCTAACTTCTGTTTAATGATCTCCTTTTGAAAATCATCAATTTCTAGTGTTGCCAAAAACATTTGAATGCGCTCATTGAGTTTTTCTAAAGCCTGTTGTTCAAATTCTTCTCTTTGTTTTTGGGCATCATCACTATTTTGCGCGATTGTTGACATCGATCCAAAAAGGAACAATAGTAAGATAAATCTTATAATATTTTTAATCATGGTGAACGCTTATTTTTATAAGACTGCAAAAATAAGGCTTGGTTTAGAGGAAGAAGGTTAAATTTCTGTTAAAGAATATTCCTATAAAACATCTAGAATCTTGGTTGGTGGACGTCCAATAACAGCTTTATCACCGTTGATTATGATAGGCCTCTCTATCAATTGAGGATATTTGCACATAACTTCAACCAATTCCTCATCGGTGAACTCTAAATGCTTAAAGTTTTCTTTCCAGAGGATTTCATTCTGACGAATTAATTCGATCGGGCGAATTTTGAGAAGTTTGATAATTTTTGAAAGTTTTTCTGAACCTAGAGTGTGATCTAAATACTTAATCATTTGAATGTCTTCTTTTGTTGTTTCTAGAATTTCTAAACTTTCTCTTGATTTACTGCAATTAGGGTTGTGATAAATAACGATCATTATGTAGGGCTATAATTATTGGGAATACCAAATCTAACCAAATAATTGAAAAAATGAAAGAATGTAGGCCGAATTGAAAATAGATTTATAAAGTGATACTGATAGGCAAAGGATTACCTAACATAAATATTAAAATCCTCGAGTTGTTTTTTTAATAATGATGCCGATTTGAAGTGAATGCCATTAATTCCCAATGATTCTGCCGCGTGAACATTTCTTAAATTGTCATCGATAAATATGGAGTTTTCTGAAGTGATATTATAACGCTTCAAAGTCAATTCATAGATATCATTAAAGGGCTTTCTAGTTTTTTCTTCGCCAGAAACAATAATTCCGTCAAACCATTGTAAAAATTCAAATTTCTTTAAAGCTTTTGGAAATGTCTCATGACTCCAATTAGTCAATGCTACAATCTTAAATTTTTTTGAATCTATAAGTTGTTTGAGGATGGCTACAGTTTCTTCGATTTCATCACCCAACATCTCTTCCCAGCGCCCGTAAAACATTTTTATTAGCTCTTCATGTTCTGGAAACAATTCAATTCTTTCTGCTGTCGCTTTTGAAAGAGGATAACCAGCATCTTGGTTTTCATTCCAGTCATTAGTACAAATATTCTGAAAAAACCACTTCATTTTTTCTCTATCTCCATTAAATACATCAAGATAAACGTATTCAGGATTCCAATCGATTAGAACACCTCCGAGATCGAAAATAATGCTATCTATTGCTTTAGAGTTCATTTGCATTTTCCTCTTTTTGCCCCATCATCATAAGATAAGCTTTTAAGAATTCGTCAATATAACCATCCATCACGGCATCTACATTACCAGTTTCATGGCCTGTTCTTACATCTTTTACTAATTTGTAAGGATGCATGACATAGTTTCGAATTTGACTTCCCCATTCTATTTTCATCTTTCCAGCTTCGATGTCTTCACGCTGGACCAATTGCTTTTGAAGCTCAATTTCATATAATTGTGATTTCAACATTTGTAATGCCCTAGCTCTATTATCATGTTGTGAGCGGGTTTCAGAACATGAAATCTGAATTCCTGTTGGTTTATGCGTCAATTGAACTTTTGTTTCTACTTTATTGACATTTTGCCCACCAGCTCCACTAGAGCGTGCTGTGGTGATTTCTATATCAGCTGGATTAACATCAATTTCTATTGTATCATCTACCAAAGGATAGACGTAAACCGAAACAAAACTGGTATGGCGTTTTGCATTACTATCAAAAGGAGAAATACGCACTAATCTGTGCACACCGTTCTCACCTTTGAGCCATCCAAACGCAAAGTTGCCTTCAATCTCAAAAGTTACTGTTTTGATACCTGCTACATCACCTTCTTGATAGTTTAATTCTTTGACTTTAAAACCACTTTTTTCAGCATACATTAAGTACATGCGCATCAGCATGCTGGCCCAATCACAAGATTCAGTACCACCAGCACCAGCGGTTATTTGCAGGACAGCGCTTAAACTGTCACCTTCATCAGAAAGCATGTTTTTGAACTCTAACTTCTCGATTTGCTCTAAAGCTTTATCATACTGTGAGTCTAGTTCTTCAGCAGAAACGTCTCCAGCTTTATAAAAGTCATTAAACACTTCGAGTTCTTCAACGAGTGTTTTTGCAGTGTTGTAGTCTTCTACCCAACTTTTTTTCTCCCGAATTGATTTCATAATCAATTCAGCAGCTTTAGAGTCATTCCAGAAACTAGGATCGAAGGTTTTCTCTTCTTCGTTGGCTATTTCAATAGTTTTGGCATCAACGTCAAAGATACCTCCTCAACGCTCCAAGGCGTTCTACAAGATCCTTAATTTGATCAGAAGTAGTCATATAATTAATATTTTTTTGACAAAGATATTATATAACAAGTGTAAAACTAATGTTGTAATAATTTTTTATGATTATTTATGTAGTTTTATAGCCTAATTATTAGATATGAAAAATTTCTTCTGTTTTCTCACCATCTTTTTTTTTATAAGTAATTCATTTTCACAATTTTTAAAAGACAAAAAGGTTCAAGATTTTAAAGGCTATTTTAATTTCTATTATGAAGAGTCTGAAGATAAAATCTATCTTGAAGTTGAAAAGCTAAACCAGGACTTTCTATATGTCAGCTTTTTAGCAAGTGGTATCGGTTCCAATGATATCGGATTGGATAGAGGGCAGCTAGGAGGTGAGCGTGTGGTTAAGTTTGTAAAAGCGGGAAATAAATTACTTTTGATTCAACCCAATCAAAACTTTAGAGCGATTACAGATAATAATTTAGAAAAAAAGAGTGTGGAACAAGCGTTTGCAAAATCAGTTTTGTTTGGTTTTAAGATAGAAGAGCAAAAGGAAGGCAAATATATTATTGATTTCACACCATTTTTATTAGAAGATAGACATGAAGTTTCCAATCGCTTAAAATCTCAAAACGAGGGTGTTTATAAATTGGATTTAAGCAAGAGTGCATTATCTCTAGAACGAACTAAAGCGTTTCCTAAAAACGTCGAATTTGAAGCATTGTTAACATTTAAGGGAGACCCGAAAGGAAAGAACATTAAAAGTGTTGTTCCGTCTGCGTCACTTGTGAGTGTTATGCAGCACCATTCATTTATTGAATTACCAGACGACAAGTATAATCCTAGAATGTTTGACCCAAGAAGCGGTTCATATTCAATGTCATATATGGATTATGCTACACCTATACAAGAATCGATTACAAAACGATTTATTTATCGACATCGACTGGAAAAGAAAGATCCAGGAATGGCAACAAGTGAAGCGGTAGAGCCTATTGTATATTATCTTGATCCTGGTACGCCTGAACCTGTGCGCTCTGCACTCTTGGAAGGTGCTAGTTGGTGGAATCAAGCGTTTGAAGCGATAGGTTTTACAAACGCGTTTCAAGTGAAAATGCTACCTGAAGATGCTGATCCCATGGATTGTCGTTATAATGTAATACAATGGGTTCATCGGTCCACTCGCGGTTGGAGTTATGGAGGAAGCGTTTCTGACCCGCTCACTGGTGAGATCATCAAAGGTCATGTTAGTTTAGGAAGTTTAAGGATTCGTCAGGATTTTTTAATAGCACAGGCATTGCTTGATAAACCGTTCGCAATAGATGATGAAAATTATCAGCCTATGTTAGAGATGGCTTTGGCAAGGATACGCCAATTAAGTGCTCATGAAGTTGGCCACACCATTGGATTTGCTCATAATTTTGCTGCTAGCATAAACAATAGAGCTTCTGTAATGGATTATCCACATCCCAAAGTGAGTTTGACAAATGATTCTATTAATTTGAGCAATGCATATGCTACAGGAATAGGAGATTGGGATAAAGTAACGGTTGCCTACAGTTATTCAGATTTTGATGCGCAAACTAACGAGAGAGCGGCTTTAATGGCTATTTTAGAAAATGCCCAAAAAGAAGGTTTCCGATATATCACGGATGCTGATGCTCGTGCCGAAGGCGGAGCTCATGCATTTGCACACCTTTGGGACAACGGCAAAAGTGCTTCAGATGAATTGGAAAATGTCATGAAAGTCAGGAAGAAAGCAATTTCGAATTTTTCTAAAGATAATATTCGAAATAATGAACCCTATTCTGTTTTAGAAGATGTCTTTGTGCCATTGTATTTTTTTCATAGGTATCAAACTGAAGCAACTTCGAAAGTTGTGGGTGGTTTAGATTACAATTATGCCGTAAAGAATGATGGACAACTCATCACTAAAGTTGTGGATGTGAATATGCAGAATGCAGCTTTAGTATCACTTTTAAAAACCATATCCGCAGAAACTTTAGCAATTCCCAAAGAAAAATTAGGTCTATTTCCACCGCGTGCATTTGACTACGCTCGATCTCGTGAATCGTTTGCAAGTTTGACTGGCGTTGCATTTGATCCTTTAAGTGCGGCGTCGACAGCGAGTGATATGACTTTAAGATTACTGCTACATCCACAAAGAGCAAATCGTCTAGTGCAACAGAGTAGTTTAGATGAGAATCAACTTGGTTTGAAGGACGTTTTTAATGAACTTATTGAAAATTCATTCTTACGCTCATACGACGATTCATATTTAAATGAGGTACAACAAACCATCAACGTTAATGTTTTAAAGCAAATAATGAATTTGGCGGTATCCGATGCCGTATTCTTTCAAGTGAACGCCATAGCATATGAGTCCTTGGACCAAATTTCAGAACTTGTGACTGCGAGAAGAACAAAGGTTCCTTATGCATCTCAATATTCTAGAATGATCAGTGAATTTAGAGAGCATCCTGAAAAATTCAAACTGGATAATTCACCAAAAATACCTGATGGTTCGCCAATAGGAACCGATGCATGTTTTTACACCTCAAATTAATAATTAAATGAATATAGATTTAAGAAGCGATACAGTTACCAAACCAACCAAAGGCATGCTGGATGCTATGATGAATGCTAAAGTTGGTGATGATGTTTTCAGGGAAGATCCTACAGTCAATGAACTTGAAGAACGTTTAGCAAAAATGTTTGGTAAACCAAGGGCATTGTTTTTTCCTTCTGGAACGATGGCTAACCAAACCGCGATTAAACTGCATACACAACCTGGAGAACAAGTCATTTGTGACAAATATGCACATATATATAATTATGAATCTGGAGGCGCCTCTTTTAATAGTGGTGTTTCCTGTAAATTAATTGATGGTGAAAGAGGAATGTTCACTGCAGAGCAAGTATTGGAGGCCATCAACCCGAACGATTATTACTACAGTCAAACGAATTTAGTTGAAGTTGAAAATACGACAAATAAAGGTGGAGGTGCTTGTTGGGATTTTGAGGAAATAAAAAAAATACGTGCTGTGTGCGACCAACAGAAATTTGGTTACCATCTTGATGGGGCGCGTCTTTGGAATGCATTGATTGCTAAAAACGAGACCACTGAACAATATGGTATATTTGATACTATTTCTGTATGCTTAAGTAAGGGATTAGGATGTCCGGTAGGGTCCGTTTTGATAGGAGACGAGGCCATAATGGAAAAATCTCTACGTTATCGTAAGGTATTCGGGGGTAATATGCGACAGGCAGGTTTTTTAGCTGCAGCTGGATTGTATGCTTTAGATCATCATATTCATCGTATTACAAACGACCATATAAAGGCTCAAGAAATAGGAGAAGTGCTGCAAAAGTTGTCAGTTATCAGAAAAGTAGAACCCATTGAAACAAATATTATCGTTTTTGAATTGAACAAAGATATTGATGAGAAAAAGTACTTATTGACGTTAAAAAATAAGGATATCCATATCATAGGAATGGGATCAGGAAAGCTTCGCATCGTCACTCATCTAGATTACACAGATGACATGCATGATGAATTTTTGAGGATTTTGAAAAAGTTATAAAATAGGTTTCATCGGAATCTGCAGGCAAAAAAATTATGATTTCTCCCACAGATTTCGCAGGTTTTCGCAGAGGTTTAAGTGTAATGAGAATTAGTCTTTGTCTTATGTCTTGATTCTATTAGCGCAGCGATCTAACATCTCATTTAAACATATCCAAACCAGGAATATCTGGCATTCCTTCTTTTGCAACAGCGGCTATTTCGGTTTCATTCACATTTGTTGCTTTTTCAATTGCTTTATTCAATGTTAAAATAAGATAGTCTTCTAACATTTCTTTATCTTGAAGCAATTCATCATCAATTGAAATAGATTTTATGGTTCTATTCGCTGTAATCGTTACTTTTAATTTACCATCGCTACTGCTCTCATCCACCAATACATGGTCTAAACGTTGTTTTGTCTCTTCAACTTTCTTTTGGGTTTCTTTGAGTTTACCCATCATACCCATCATATCTCCAAACATAATTTCAAATTTAATATACAGACGCAAATTTATAAAAACTTTGAACCAATATCCTATACATCTTGATTGAAATTCCTTTTTCTCTCTGTTCTATTCTCTTTATTTTTTATTCTAATTAAAACCCTATTTTTGCAACCCGCTTAAAATGAAAGTTTTCAATGGCAAAAGAAATTCAGCCACCTAAGGCTAAAAAAATACATAAAGAATTAGTAATTCATGACGATGTCAGAATTGACGACTATTATTGGTTAAACAACCGAAAAGATAAAGAAGTCATTAAATATCTGAAGGCCGAAAATGCTTATTATGATGCTATGACGTCAAAATATAAAGCATTTGAAAACTCCTTATTTGAGGAAATGAAATCTCGTATAAAGGAAGATGATGAGTCCGTTCCATATAAATACAATGGCTATTGGTATATCGTGAAATACGAAACAGGTAAAAACTATCCTGTTTATATTAGACGAAAAGACACATTAGAGAATCCGGATGAATTATTATTCGATTGCAACGAAATGTCTTCAGGTCACGAATATTTCAAACTTGTAGGATTGAGCGTAAGTCCTGACAACACCATGATTAGTTACGGAATTGATATAACAGGACGACGAAATTACATCCTACGAATTAAAAGTTTGGTTACAGACGAAATATTTTCTGATATCATCAAAAACACCACAGGTTCCGCGACTTGGGCAAATGATAATCAAACGTTGTTTTACACTAAAAAAGATGTAAAAACACTCCGTTCTGATAAAATATATAAACATAAACTCAGTACGCCTTCAACAAAGGATAAAGTTGTTTTTCATGAAAAAGATGACACTTTTGGTGTTGCAGTTTACAAATCGAAGTCAAAAAAATACCTGATAATAGCCTCTTATAGCACCCTCACGAATGAATATCGTGTCTTAAACGCAAACACTCCTGATGAAAAATTCAAAGTGTTCCAAGAGCGTATAAGGGGTTTGGAATATAGTATTTCGCATTATGATAATCAGTTTTATATTGTTACCAATGCTGATAAATCAGTTAATTTCAAATTGATGAAAACCCATGAAGAAAACACCTCTATTCAAAACTGGACTGATGTTTTGCCTCATAGGGAAGAGGTGTTACTAGAAGATATCGACATATTCAAGGATTTTTTGGTGGTCAGCGAGCGAACTAATGGTTTGAACAAAATTCGGATTATACGTTGGGATGACAAAGAGGATTACTACTTACCTTTTGATAACGAAACTTATACAGCATTTACAAGCACAAATGTAGAATTCAACACAGAAATTCTTCGATATGGATATAATTCCATGGTAACACCTACCTCGACCATAGACTTTAATATGGTTATAAAATCAAAGATTGTTTTAAAGGAGCAGGAAGTTTTGGGTGATAAGTTCAATAAGGATGATTATCAATCTGAACGCATTTGGGCGACATCGAAAGATGGTGTAAAAATTCCTATGTCGATGGTCTATCGTAAGGGTATCAAAAAAGATGGAACGAATCCGATTTTGATGTACGCATATGGTTCTTATGGCCACACTATAGATCCGTATTTTTCGAGCATTCGATTGAGTCTGCTTGATAGAGGTTTCATATATGTGATTGCCCATGTTAGAGGAGGCGAATATTTGGGAAGACCTTGGTATGAAAACGGAAAATTGCTTCTAAAGAAGAACACTTTTACTGATTTTATAGAATGCTCTAAATTTTTGATTGATGAGAATTACACATCACCTAAACACTTATATGCATTAGGAGGAAGTGCAGGAGGGCTGTTAATTGGGGCTGTCATTAATGAAGCTCCCGAACTATATAATGGAGTAATTGCCGCAGTTCCGTTTGTCGATGTCGTAACTACGATGTTGGATGATACCATCCCTTTAACCACTGGAGAATATGATGAATGGGGAAATCCAAATGACAAAGCGTATTATGACTATATCAAATCTTATTCGCCTTATGATAATGTGAAGCAACAAAACTACCCAAATATCTTAATTACAACAGGGCTGCATGATTCACAAGTTCAATATTGGGAACCGGCAAAATGGGTTGCTAAATTACGGGACCTCAAAACAGACCCAAATAAATTATTATTAAAAACTAACATGAGAGCAGGTCATGGTGGCTCATCAGGACGTTTTGATGCTTTAAAAGAGGACGCCGAGGAGTATGCTTTTTTACTAGACTTGGAGAATATTTACGACTAATTCAAAAATTTCTTGTATTTTTGCGAGGTTTTAGGTTACATTTTAATAAATTGGAACTGATAAATAGCATTTATGAAGGAAAATATTCAGGTATTTGATAATGTTTTGCAGTTAATAGGCAAAACCCCTCTTATCAAATTAAACAGGATGACGTCAGGGTTTGAAGGTGAATTCTACGCAAAAGTAGAAGGGTTTAATCCAGGGCACTCATCTAAAGACAGAATTGCTCTACACATTATTGAAGAAGCCGAAAAACAAGGGATTCTTAAGCCAGGTGACACTATTATTGAAACGACTTCGGGTAATACTGGTTTTAGTATTGCAATGGTAAGTATTATTAAAGGCTATGAATGTATTTTGGCAGTGAGTTCAAAATCTTCCGCGGATAAAATTGATATGTTGAAATCTTTAGGGGCCAAAGTTTATGTGTGTCCTGCAAATGTTAGCGCAGACGATCCAAGATCTTACTATCAAGTTGCAAAACGACTACACGAAGAAATAAAAGGTTCTATTTATATCAATCAGTATTTCAATCAGTTGAATATTGATGCACATTATAACACCACAGGTCCTGAAATTTGGACACAAACAGATGGTGAAATCACACATTTAATCGCTTGTAGTGGAACAGGAGGAACAATTTCTGGTATAGCAAAATATCTGAAGGAAAAAAATTCCAATATCAAGATTATTGGTGTCGATGCTTATGGTTCTGTATTGAAAAAATACCACGAAACTAAAGAGTTCGATGACAAGGAAATATATCCTTATAGAATTGAAGGTTTAGGTAAAAATCTAATTCCAACTGCAACAGATTTTGATTTGATTGATAAATTTGTGAAAGTAACTGATGAAGAAAGTGCTCACACAGCGAGAGAAGTTTCTCGGACGGAAGGATTGTTTGTTGGCTATACTTCAGGTGCTGCAATGCAAGCCTTAAAACAGCTGAATGAAGAAGGCGAATTTAAAATAACAGATAAAGTTGTTGTTATATTTCCTGATCATGGTTCAAGGTATATGAGTAAAATCTATAGTGATAAATGGATGGAAGAGCAAGGCTTTTTGGATAACAAAAGCACGGCCAAAATTGAAACTATAGAATATATAAAATAAGTTTTTTCAAAATAATTTAAGTCCTATTGTGCTACTTGGCACAATAGGATTTTTTTTTGACTAAAAATGTTATAAACATCAGTTTACAATTAAATTATGCTATCAACATATAATTAATTAATTTTGCCCAAACTAATAAGACTAATATAAGTTAAATATGACTCCTGCAAAGACTGTCTAAAAGATGGAGATGATGCAAAAGTGACATACGACCCGCTTAAAACTTTAAAAATACGCATGAAAGATTTATTCGATAAAATTTATAGAGATAAAGGACCTCTAGGAAAATGGGCTGCCCAGGCCGAAGGCTATTTTGTGTTTCCTAAATTGGAAGGACAGATTTCTAACCGAATGAAATTCCAAGGTAAAGATGTTATTACTTGGAGTATCAATGATTATTTGGGTTTAGCTAATCATCCAGAAGTTCGTAAAGTTGATGCCCAAGCAGCTGCAGATTATGGTTCAGCTTATCCTATGGGAGCTAGAATGATGTCTGGCCATACCACATTACATGAAAAATTGCAAAATGAATTGGCATCTTTCGTAAATAAAGAAGCCGCGTATTTATTGAACTTTGGCTATCAAGGTATTCTGTCAACTATTGATGCATTAGTATCAAAAGATGATATCATTGTTTATGATGTAGATGCGCATGCTTGTATAATTGATGGTGTACGTCTTCATATGGGGAAACGGTTTACCTATAAGCACAATGACATTGAAAGTTTAGAGAAAAATTTAGACAGAGCCACTAAAATGGCTGAACAAACAGGAGGAGGAATCCTTGTCATTTCTGAAGGTGTTTTTGGTATGAGAGGTGAGCAAGGAAAACTTAAAGAAATTGTTGAACTTAAGAAAAAATACAATTTCCGATTTTTAGTTGATGATGCTCATGGATTTGGTACATTGGGCAAGACAGGAGCAGGAGCAGGCGAGGAGCAAGGTGTACAAGATGGCATCGATGTTTATTTTGCAACATTTGCTAAATCATTGGCAAGTACAGGAGCATTTATAGCAGCAGACCAAGAGATCATTGATTATCTTAAATATAACTTACGCTCACAAATGTTTGCAAAATCTTTGCAGATGCAATTGGTAGTAGGAGCGTTAAAACGTCTGGAAATGTTAAGAACAATGCCAGAGCTTAAAGAAAATCTTTGGAAGAATGTTAATGCACTTCAATCTGGATTAAGAGCTCGTGGGTTTGATTTGGGAACAACTCAAAGCTGTGTGACACCTGTGTATTTAAAAGGCAGTATCCCAGAAGCAATGGCATTAGTGAAAGATTTACGCGAAAATTACGGTATATTTTGTTCTATCGTGGTATATCCTGTTATTCCAAAAGGATTAATACTATTGCGCTTAATTCCAACCGCTACGCATACTTTAGACGATGTAAATGAAACTTTGGATGCTTTTGAAGCAATTAGGTCTCGTTTAGAAAATGGTACTTATAAGCGTCTTTCTGCCGCCGTTGCCGCTGCAATGGGTGAATAGAAATTAAAATTTCAAAAAATAAAAAAACCAAAGTCCAATTTTTAACGTGGACTTTGGTTTTTATATATAATAAAATTTCTTAAACAATTTCTTTTCTCACAGTCTTACGCCTCTTGTAAACTTCTGGTTTAAAATGTTTCCAGATTTGGTGAATGGCGAGATTATCTTCTAGTTCTGGAGTTCTGATACAATTAATAATTCCTTTTTTTGTAAACGTATTATAATATTCATTAAAAATTACAGCAGTCACTCCTTTGTTTTGATATTCTGGATGAATTCCTATTAAATAAAACACCACGTCCTTACTGTGATTTTTTGCATGGAGTATATGTCTAAATCCAAATGGAAATAATTTACCATTTGTTTTTTGTAACGCTTTAGAGAATGAAGGCATCACAATGGCAAATGCGATCAGCTTATCATTTTTATCCAAAACGAATTTTATATATTCTGGATTAACAAAGCTGATAAACTTTTTCTTGAAATATTCTTTTTGAATGGCTGTAATAGCGACAAAAGATGATAAAGACGAATAGGAATCGTTGAACAAATCGAACATCTCGTCTACATAAGGCATCACATCTTTAGCCTTATTGAATGTCAAAGATTTCAGGCCGTAGCGCTTCTTGATGAGTTCTTGTGCTTTCAGGAAGAATTCAGTTTTAACATTTGAAAACGGAAATCTACTTTCCAAGAATCGTTTTTCATCCTCAAAACCCAGTTCTTTAAAATGATCAGCATAATACGGATAATTATACCAAGTAATCATGCTGCCTAAGTGTTCAAATCCTTCGGTCATCACACCCACCTTATCTAAATTAGAGAACCCTACGGGACCTTCCATATAGTCTAGATTATTGGCTTTGCCAATCTCATGAACTTTCTCTAAAAGTGCTTTGGTAACTTCTATATCATCGATAGCATCAAACCATCCAAAACGCATCTTTTTCTGATTTTGATTGTTGACTTCTAACCAATTTATAATTGCTGCTACACGACCTACTATTTCATCATTTTTATACGCTAAAAAGAATCTTGCTTCGGCATCATTAAAAATGGGATTCTTTTTTTTGTCAAATGTTTCCATTTCTTGGGAAATGATAGGAGGTACCCAATAGTTGGAGTCTTTGTAGAGTTGAAAGGGAAACTTAACAAATTTTTTAAGTTCCTTTTGAGAATGGACTTCTGTAATTGTAATCATAAAGTTGGTTTATTGACTTCCATCATCTTTGTCAAAATCAAGATCTTTCTTGCTTTTTTTAGCGCGTTCTTTTCGTTTTCCTTCATCCTTGGCTGAAGTGCCATCATCTTCAATAATGGTATCATTATGAAAGTCAAAGCGATATGACGCTCCTATATTTACAGAAAAAACTGATGGTGTATCTTTTGTGTTGAATGTAAGCGCTGTATCTAACTGAAAATCGTCACCAAACAGATAAGCACCTCCAAAACGAATCAAATTATCAGCATAGAAATCGCTTTTGATCCCTTGTGTTTCAGCAAAAAGAGACCATTTTGGATCGAAAGAATGAGTCATTGTCAAGATATACTGAAAATCTGAATAATCAGTGCCAATTCTATCTTTTATGAGGTTGATGACAAAAACCCAGCCTCCAGAAAAATTGTTTTGCGAAATTAAGGCTATTTTCGGGCTGAAACCTTCAATTCCAGGTGCTGTATAAGGATTATTTTTTGAGTCAAAATTAGCTCCGGCATACACCGCTACTGCTGGAATTAAATACTTCCATTTAAAGGAATGATTGGCATTCCAACTATAGAGATTTGGTTTGTCATCCTCTGCATTTCTATAAGGATCATAGACTAGATATTTTGCTCCGACTGTGAAATTTTTAAAATTGGAACGTTTGTCTTCAATTGGTATGGCAGAGCGATTATCAGTGAATGTATCATTTTGATATGTTCCAATAATGTTTATTTCCAAAGGTTCAAACAGCAATCCATAGCGAGCTGCGAAATCTGCACCAAAACCACCAACTTCATATTTTAAAGGTGTGTGTTTTTGATTGATTAGATAAGGCCCAGCCTCAAATTGAATAACGTTAGGCCCAACTGCGAAAGCACTTTGTGAAGCTCCCGGCCGATTTGAATTTATTACGTCAGTGTATTGACTATGCACAGAGATGGAAACTATAAAAAACAGTAAGGGCAAATAGGTTTTTATCATTTTCATAAGTGTTGAATTAAGTCTCAAATATAGAGATTTTATATTTTTTTTAAGTATTAATATCTGATTTTAAAAAATGAGATTTGTATTTTTGAAAAAATTTTCTTTTCATGGTACAAATGGCATCTTTTACAGGGTTTTTAAGAACCATTTTAATCATTTTGTTGGTTTGGTATGGTGTGAAAATCTTAATACGACTGTTTGCTCCATATTTGGTGCAATACATGTCGAAAAAGATGCAAGAACGATTTGGTCAACAATTTCAACATCAGCAACAGCAAACGGATAGAAATCGTCCTAAAGAAGGCGAAACAGTAATTGATAAAATGCCACATCAGGAAAAAACTTCGGATAAAAAAGAGGGTGAGTATATCGATTACGAAGAAATTGATTAATTTTCCAAATCAATTTTAGAATCCAACTTCATGCAGTTATCTTTTAAAAAATTTCTTCCACATATTCTCATTCTTGTTGGATTTGTGTCGATATCATTATTATATTTTAGTCCAGTATTGAGTGGTAAGAAGATTTTTCAAAATGACATCAAGCAATATATTGGTATGTCCAAACAGCAGAAGGACTACAAGCTAGACACAGGAGAAGAAACTTATTGGACAAATAGTGCCTTTGGTGGCATGCCTACGTATCAATTGGGAGCACATTATCCTCATAATTACATTAAAAAATTAGATTCCGTATTAAGGTTTTTACCAAGACCGGCAGATTATTTATTTTTATACTTTATCGGATTTTACATATTACTCTTGTCACTCAAGGTTGATTTTAAACTTGCTGCCCTGGGTGCTTTGGCCTTCGGGTTTTCAACCTATCTTATCATTATTTTAGGTGTTGGCCACAACAGCAAAGCGCATGCTATCGCTTATATGCCATTGGTTTTGAGTGGTATTGTTCTCACGTTTAGACAAAAATATATAGCAGGTTTTCTGCTCACCTCAGTTGCAATGGCTTTAGAAATTAGTGCCAACCACTTCCAAATGACTTATTACTTAATGCTTTTAGTAATTATTTTGGGTATAGCGTATTTAGTTGATGCTTTAAAAAAGAAAGTGCTACCCCATTACTTTAAATCTGTTGGTCTAATGTTTGTTGCCGTCATACTTTCTGTAGGCTTAAATGCCACAAATATTATGGCCAC
>JAGXIE010000076.1 GCA_024635765.1 Flavobacteriaceae bacterium
TGACAGAGTTACAAATAAATACCACTCAAAATGTCAATATTAATTTCACGGCCGCCAGTATTGGTGAACGTATTTTGGCATATGTGATTGATTGGATTATAAAGATTGCCTATATCATAGTGACCTATCAGATTACTTTCAATCTCCTAGAAGTAGATGATATGATTCACGATATGGACCAATGGTCACAGATTGCTATCTACGCGACATTTTACCTTCCAGTGATTTTTTATACGCTCATTTTTGAAACGCTTCTTGATGGACAGACACCTGGTAAGCGGATTTTAAAAATCAAGGTCGTTAAGATTGATGGTTATCAAGCATCATTGTCAGATTTTATTATCCGATGGATTTTCAGGATTGTCGATTTAAATATGATGTCAGGAGTCGTGGCATTGGTGGCTATAATTACAAGTCCGAAAAATCAACGTCTGGGAGATATGGCAGCTGGGACTTCGGTTGTTTCTTTAAAGAATGATGTTAACATCAGTCATACTATTTTAGAAGAATTGGAAGACACCTACCAGCCAACCTATCCCAATGTCATTAAACTGTCTGATAACGATGCACGAATTATAAAAGAAACCTTTCTTACAGCCAAAGCTTCAAGAGATTACGCGACGCTTATTAAATTGCGACAAAAAATAATAGAGGTTACCGATATTAAAGTGGTTAATGAAAATGACATGCAGTTTATCGAGACGATTTTGAAGGATTATAATTATTATACGCAAAGTATGTAAGTAGCAATCCATATTTTCTTTTTCAGAAATATGTGTGAGTTGCTTATCTCGTTTTTTAGCGAGATTTTATTAAAAGTAAAAAATAACCAAATGTTTTTTCAAGTCATAGACATATTAGGGACCATTGCTTTCGCCATTTCTGGCGTATCTGTGGCAATGAACAAAAAGATGGATGCTTTCGGTTTGGTCATTATTGCGTTTGTCACATCAATTGGCGGTGGAACTTTAAGGGATGTGTTGATTGGTCAAACTCCAGTGGCATGGATGACTAATATGACTTATGTTTATGTCATATTAGGAGCGACGGTTTTTACGGTTGTTTTTCAAAGTAAGATTAATTATTTGCGAATGTCATTATTCCTATTCGATACAATCGGAATTGGTTTATACACAGTTGTAGGCATTGAAAAAGGGTTGATGGCAGGTTTACATCCAATTATCTGCATTGCATTGGGAACAATGACAGCCTGTTTTGGTGGTGTCATTCGCGATATATTGTGCAACGAAATCCCTGTCATTTTTAGAAAGGAAATCTATGCAACCGCTTGCATCGCTGGAGGTTTAGTTTATTTTGTCCTAAGGGAATTACCTATTGATAACAAATTTATTTTTGTGATTGCAGGGGCTGTTGTGATTACAGTACGATTGATAGCAGTAAAGTTTAAGATTAGTTTACCGAGTGTTTACAGGAAATAAAAAAACCATGCTTTTGAAACATGGTTTTTTTAATCTGTCTGGTCGAGTGGAGTCGAGAACTAAATACAATTCGATTACCGTTCTCAACTAAACTCCAATTGACTGGAACAATTAATTTGTCTTTATAGGAAATCCTCGATCTCTCATTAATGCTTCAATCTTGGCGTCACGTCCTCTAAACATACGATATGCTTCTGCGGGATCGATAGAGTTTCTAGGTGCAAACAAATACTTTGCTAGTTTAATCGCAACGTCTTTATCATAAAACCCTCCTGGTGCTTCTACGAACGCTTCAGAAGCGTCACTAGTTAAAACATCTGCCCACATATAACCATAATATGCCGTTGCATAACCTTCGCCAGAAAAAACATGACCGAAATGTGGTGTTCTATGACGCATTGGTAACTCTTTTGGCATTCCGAGTTCTGTTAATGTCTCACGTTCAAATTTGTCAACATCGATATTTGTTGGATCCGCCAAATGTAATTTCATATCCATAATTGCCGAAGCCAAATATTCTGTAGTTTCAAAACCTTGATTGAAGGTAGATGCTTTTTTGATTTTCTCAACCAATGTTGCTGGTATCGGCTCTCCCGTTTTGTTGTGCACTAGAAATTTATTGATGACTTCATCAGTTGATAACCAACGCTCCAATAATTGCGACTGAAATTCTGTGTAATCTCGTACACCGCTATTTAAAGTAGGGTATTTCACGTTTGCAGAAAAGAAATGTAGTGCATGCCCAAACTCATGGAAAAAAGTCGTGGCGTCATCCCAAGACACTAAAACAGCTTCACCTGGAGCAGGTTTTACAAAGTTAGAGTTGTTGGAAGCCAAAACATTTTTCTCGCCCTCAAAGGAGTCATAACTTCTATAAGTGGTTGCCCAAGCACCTGAACGTTTACCTTCGCGAGCAAATGGGTCTAAATACCATAAGCCGATATGTTTTCCGGAATCTTTGTCGGTTACTTCCCAAACCTTCACATCTTCATTAAAGACTGGAACGGAACCTTCTGGCACAGGTGTAAATTTGTAATTGAACAATTCGCCAGCCGTAAAAAATAGGGCTTCAGTTAATTTATCTAATTGAAGATATTGTTTCACTTCCTCGCTATCCAAATTGTATTTCTTTTGACGTACTTTTTCCGCATAGTAACGATAGTCCCATGGCTCAATGGTTATATTGTCTTTGTTTTCATTTGCAACGGCTTGCATGTCAGAAACCTCTTCTTTAACACGAGCAATGGCTGCTGGCCAAACTGCCATCATCAGATCCATTGCATTTTCTGGTGTTTTTGCCATGCGGTCTTGTAATCGCCATTCAGCAAAATTATCATAACCTAATAATTCAACACGCTCTCTTCGCAGTTTCAAAATATCTGCGATCAGCTTATTGTTGTCGTATTCATCTGCATTGTCTCCACGAGAATAATAGTTGTTCCAAACTTTCTCACGCAATTCACGCTCGGTCGAATATGTAAGGAAAGGATCCATAGAAGATCGTGTATTTGTAATCGCATATTTGCCATCTTGACCTTTATCCGTCGCGATTTTAGCTGCTGATTTTATAAACCCTTCAGAAAGCCCACCCAATTGGTCTTTCGTCAAATAGGTTACATAATTTTCTTCATCATGTAAGACGTTATTGGAAAATTTGGTATAAAGTGAGGATAATTCCTTATTGATTTCGGCATAACGTTTCTTCTTTTCAGCATCGAGATTTGCACCTTCCATTTCAAATCTCTTATAAATTAAATCAACTACGCGTTGCTGGTCATCCTCCAAAGGATTCTTTTGAGATGCATCATAAACTGCTTTGATACGTTTGAATAGTTTTTCGTTTTGAGAAATTTTAGAACCGTACTCAGATAATTTAGGGGCTAACTCGGTTTGAATATCCCTAAATTCAGGGGAAGATTCGTTGCTACTTAAAATTCCATAATACGTATATACTCTATCCAGTTCTTTTCCGGAGCTTTCCATAGCCACGATTGTGTTTTCGAACGTTGGGGCATCGGGATTATTGGCAATTTTATCGATATCTACCAGGCTCAATTCCATACCCTTTTCCATGGCTTCCTTCACATCTTTCACCTCCATTTTATCAAATGCAGGCACGCCGTTGTAAGGACCTGTCCATTCCTGTAATAAAACATTGTCGTAAGTCATTGCTGTGTCTTCTTTTTTTTCTGACTGTTTACAGCTCGTAAATGCGATTAAGGCACATAAAGCAAGCATTTTAATCTGTGTTGAATTAATAAGTTTTGTCATTGATTTTTGAATTTAATTTTGATGCAAACAAGATATTGCTTTTCAATTTGAATTATCTTAATTATTTTATAATTTCGACTTTGCGAATGTAAATGTTATGTAATGGCCATTCGGAATCATCAGTTTCCTGTGCTGCTATTTCGTCCACAACGTCCATGCCGTCTATGACTTTTCCAAAAGCCGTGTATTGACCATCCAGATGATGAGCACCCTTGGCGCCTTGTACAATAAAAAACTGATATGGCGACGCCATTTTGTAGGCATTGTCTATTTCGCTGCTTGGCATACTGATAACGCCTCTATCGTGTTTAAAACCTTGTTTGGTGTCAGGAGGCAAAAGATATTTACCAATCTTATTCCGTTTTTCGGTAATTTCGATTTCATCACTACTACCTCCTTGGATGATAAAATTAGGAACAACTCTATAAAATTGCGTACCATCGAAATACTGTTGTTTGGTTAAGAAGATAAAATTGGCACGATGGTATTTTGTTTCCGGGAACAGTTGAATGTCAATAGTTCCAAAGTCAGTAGTGATACGGACTTTATCTTCTTTATGTTTTTTGTCGTATTCCTCTAAAAAGTAAAGTGAATTGTCATCTGTCAACCGCGGAAATTCTTTTTCTGGTATCGAAGCAGTATCTTTTTTGGTTTCCTTTTTAATTTCTGTAGAATCTATTGAAGTAGTATTATTTTTTTTGTTGGATTGTTTATCTTCACAATTGAAAACCAACAAAAAGCAGTAAATCAACACTAGAATTCGCATAAATAAATGAATTTTGAAATATTTTTACAATCAGTTTCAAAAATAGAACAAATTCCACTTCCAGGGCAAATGTCGCAGTTCAAAATGTCTCCGCCGTTTCGGTTGGAATTAATTGAACAGCAAAGGAAAGCAATGAAAACCTCTAAAAAAGCTGCGGTAACTGCTTTGTTCTATCCTGATGAAAAGCAAGTTACGAAACTCATTTTAATTTTGAGAAAAACCTATAAAGGAGTGCATTCTGCACAAATTGGTTTTCCGGGAGGAAGAAGGGAAGAAGCTGATGAATCGTTGATGCATGCAGCATTGCGGGAAACGTGGGAAGAAGTTGGTGTGCCAATAGAAGATATTCAAATCATAAAGGAAATGACAGAATTGTATATTCCACCAAGTAATTTTACAGTATATCCATTTTTAGGCATTTCCTCTAAAACACCAAGGTTTATAAAACAAGACGAAGAAGTAGAAGATTTGATTGAAGTTCACTTGACCGATTTTTTAGATGAAATTTCCGTTTCTAGTGTCAAAGTCATGACGTCTCTTGATAAGGAGCTGGAGGTTCCGGCGTTTCTTTTAAATGGCCACGTAGTTTGGGGAGCAACAGCCATGATGCTAAGTGAATTAAAAGACTTGCTAAAAAAAGTGTTGTAAGCTATGTATTTTATTAAATTTGCCTTTTGGAATATGTTGAAAATCTTATCAATTTGTAAATTATATATCCATAAATCGTAAATTTAGCATATGGGATTATTCAAAAGAAACCCTTTTGGGCATATACTTTTCGTCAAAAAATGGCTTATTCGTGTTTTGGGCGCATTGACACATCGTCGTTACAGAGGTTTTAACGAATTGCAGATTGATGGTTCCGAAATTATCCGAGACCTTCCAGGTACCAACGTGCTGTTTATTTCCAATCACCAAACCTATTTTGCAGATGTAGTTGCCATGTTTCATGTATTCAACGCAAGTTTAAGTCAGCGTGATGATAACATTAAGAATATCGGTTATTTATGGAATCCTAAATTAAATATCTATTACGTTGCTGCTAAAGAAACCATGAGCGCTGGCCTTCTTCCAAAAATACTGGCATATGTTGGTTCTATAAGTATTGAGCGCACATGGCGTGCTGAAGGTCAAAACGTTAATCGTCAGGTTAAAATGAGTGATATTACGGCCATTTCAAAAGCACTGGATGATGGTTGGGTGATAACGTTTCCTCAAGGTACAACCACGCCTTTTAAGCCTATTAGAAAAGGGACTGCTCACATTATCAAACGCTATAAGCCAATTGTTGTGCCAATAGTTATTGATGGTTTCAGGCGTTCTTTTGACAAAAAGGGATTGCGAGTAAAGAAAAAGAATATTCTCCAGTCTATGGAAATTAAGGCACCTTTGGACATCGATTACGAAAACGAATCGATCGATCAAATAGTTGAAAAGATTGAGTACGCTATTGAGCAGCATCCATCATTTTTAAAGGTGATTCCTCAAGATGTATTGATGGCAGAGGAGGAGTTGAATAAAATGAGAAAGTGGAAGGCTAAAAATTAGACTTCAGCAGGTTTCCAATCGTATTGAAGTCTCTAAATAAACCCTGTTTGTGCTATGTGTTGTGATTTTTCGGTTATCAGTAATCAACTTTACTTGATTTTAAAAATCTAATTCTACACTTCAAGCTTATTCAATTCCTTATAGTTTCTATTCAACCTTTTGAGAAGTATCCCATAAATCAGCCAATAAAAGAATAGTAATATGGCAATGGCACCAACCAAAAACACTGCTGTTATCAATATAAATCTCGAATAAAACACAAAAAGATTTCCATCAGCAGCTGCGCTGTGAGCCATATTTACGATTTCAGGATTTTGGTCAAATTGAATGAACAAGCCAATTGCAGTGGCAATGACTAAATAGACAAGATTGAAAGCTACATAGTACTTTACGCTTCTGCGCGTCTTAAGAATATTTTCCATTAATACCTTAGCATTGTCCGTCGCAGAAATTCGTTGATAGTTCCTGAAAAACAAGTAAAAGAAATATGCCAATATAACATAGCCAATCACTGTCAATGGGATAATGATATAATCTACATTCAAGTTGTTGAAATCCTTCATGCTCTTGCTGTCTTTAAATGCAAAAGCTATCAAGCTCCAAAAAGCAAACTCAAATAAGCTGATAATGAATATCCACTTCACAATCGAGGAGGACTTTTTTAAAATCATCTTATAAATTTCATTATAGGATAATTTTCGGAAGTTGCCATCGTCCTTCTTCCAATCTTTTTTTAATAATTCCAGTTCATCCATAGCCTTACGGATTTAGTATTGTTTTTAATTTTGTCTTTATCCTATTCATTTTCACTCTTGCATTCACTTCACTTATTCCTAGGGTTTCACTGATCTCTCTATAATCTTTTTCCTCTAAATACAAAAAGACCAATGCTTTTTCGATATCGTTGAGTTGGTGTACAGCCTGATATAATAACTTCAATTGTTGCTCTTCGGTATCATCATATGGCTCTGCCTTAAGTTTAAATTGAACGGTTTCAATTTCTGACGTATTGATTCGTCGCTTTGATTTTCTATAAAGTGTAATGGCTGTATTTAAACCTACACGATACATCCAAGTACTGAACTTTGAATCGCCTCGAAATTTCGGAAATGCCTTCCATAATTGGATGGTAATTTCCTGAAATAAATCATTATGCGCATCTTGATTATTGGTGTATAATCGGCAGACCTTATGCACAATATTTTGATGCTGTTCAAGCTGTTCAACAAAACTATGTTCTAGTTCTTTGTCCAAATCAATTAGTTAGTTTTAGTTAGAGCATTAGTATGCTTTCTGTAGGTTTTGTTACAGATTTTTGTATATTTTTTTTTACAATTATCAATTCCATTAATAGCTAAATTTATTGTTTATATTAATCACTTAAATTATCTGATATTTAGATATTTGATACATTACTATTGATAAAAGCTATTGCTGTTTTTTAATGCCAAATACAATAAAATATTGAGCCAAGGCATAAGTCGACATGATTAAAATGTTTGCAAATGGTAATGCTTGATAAAATTTATTCAAGGCTAAAATACTATCCGAAGCCATAAATAAAATAGCGCCAAAAACCACGAAATTATAACTTGTTTTGGGCACCTTTCCTTCTCTTAAAAATGATGTCCATGCCATAGTTAAGATGACTAAAATATATACCATAACAGGAACGAGCATTTCCCCCAAGTAATCCTTTAAAAATAGAAAAAGCCCAATGGCATAGATGTCTAAAATGACTAGATGCAAAGACGGATTTTTTGATCGATTCCGATATTTTAGAAACACTATAATATACATCACATGTGCCAATAAAAACGCGACCAATCCAAAAATAAAATAGTTGGGCGAAAGATCAACGAACATCAAAAGGACATCGCCAAAAAGTGAAAACATCAAAGCCAGGAGTGTTAAACTTCTAATAGATTTTGAAAGTGCATTGCTTTCCTTCCAAAAGAATAAAATTAATGAAATGACTAATGAAGGTTTTGTAAAGTAATGCAGTTGCGATAAACTTTCGATGCTTCCACAAAGCAATTCTGCAATGAGGATAAGAAAAAAGACATAGCTAAAAGTCTTTTCTGTTTTAGTCAGCATAGGTTGTATTTAGGATCTAAATATACTGTTTTAAATGATTTCCATTCATCTCTAGTCATTTCATCCGCTTTTTTCTGCAATTCGGTTAAATTGAATTGTAATTTCTTCGGTTGTGTTTCAAATTTGCCCTATCAATCAAATTAACGAACAGATAGATCAACTCACCATGAAATCACTTACTGCCATATTGCTTTTTTATATGACCTCGTTAGCAATCGCCCAAACGAACATCAGAGGAACGGTTAATGACATTAATGGGTTGCCGATTATAGGAGCAAATATATATATTGAAGGCACTTACGATGGTGGTACTTCCAATTCAGAAGGAGAATTTTCCTTTACAACGGATGCCCAAGGCACTCAAACCTTAATAGTTTCTTTTTTATCCTATGAAACTTTCAGACTGGCTGGTGATGTTAGATTTATGAAAGCCCTTCAAATAAAACTTCGTGAGGATGTGAATGCTTTGGATGCTGTGGTTATTTCCGCAGGAACGTTTTCAGAAGGAGACAATAGTAAGGTGTCAGTTTTAAAGCCCTTGGATGTAGTAACCACGGCATCTGCACTTGGAGATTTTGTGGGTGCTTTGCAAACACTGCCAGGAACGACAACAGTCGCTGAAGATGGTCGTTTGTTTGTTAGAGGTGGTGAGGCCGATGAAACCCAAATATTTATCGATGGTATTCGAGTGTTTACTCCTTATAGCCCAACGGCCAACAATGTTCCGACTCGCGGACGTTATTCGCCCTTTCTGTTCGATGGAATTACGTTTTCTACAGGTGGTTATTCCGCAGAATATGGCCAAGCCTTGTCTAGTGTTTTGCTACTGAACACGATTGATGAGCCTGACCAAAACAAAACTGATATTGGCATTATGACAGTAGGAGGAACTCTTGGAAATACCCAAAAATGGGACAAAAGCTCTTTAAGTGTGAATGCATCCTATATCAATTTAGCACCTTATGTAGCCTTGTTTCCAGATCGTAACGATTGGGACAAACCATTCGAAAGTGCATCAGGCGAGGCGGTCTTTAGACAGAAACTAGATTCAGGACTATTGAAGTTATATACCGCTTTTGATACTACCAATTTTGAATTGACCCAAGACGACATTAACAATCCAGAAGGAGTTCATTTTAAACTGAATAATAGTAACTTGTATTTTAATGGGTCCTATCAAGGTATACTCAATCAAGTTTGGTCGGTGTTTGGCGGAATGAGCTATACCTTGAGTAAAACTAAAGTAAATGTCATTGAGAGTAACATTGAGGATACGGAAAACTCATTTCATGGTAAGCTGAAGTTTAAACGTCATTTTAATAGCAGGTTCAAACTCTATTTTGGTACAGAATATTTTGCTACTGACTTTGACGAAGCCTATTCCGATGAGGCCATCGAACCAACTACTTACGGATTCAAAAACAATATAGCATCGGCCTTTGTGGAAGCAGATGTTATTTTCTCCAAAAAATTGGCATTGAAGGCTGGCTTGCGAACCGATTATAGTGAATTGTTTAAGGAACTGTGCATTGCACCTCGCTTGTCGTTTGCTTATAAAACAGGAGCTAACAGCCAAGTTTCATTAGCTTACGGTAATTTTTATCAAAATCCGAATAATGATATCCTAAAGTTCAATCAAGATTTGAATGCTCAAAATACGTCACATTACATTCTTAATTATCAATACAATTCAGAAGGAAAGATATTTCGAGCTGAAGCCTATTACAAGGATTATAATAATTTAGTTAAATATGATACTGATTTTGCGAGCTTCGATAGTAATTTCGATAATACTGGTAGTGCGTATGCGAAAGGGATTGATTTGTTCTGGAGGGATAACAAATCGTTTAAAAATTTGGATTATTGGTTAAGCTATTCTTATTTGGATTCTGAACGCAATTATAGAAACTATCCAACGGCTGCGCAGCCAAACTTTGTAAATAGCCATAATATTTCCGTAGTTGGAAAGTATTGGATAAATAACTGGAAAAGTCAAGTGGGATTTAGCTATGGTTTTGCTTCTGGGAGAACCTATACTGACCCAAATATGGAAGGCTTTTTAAATGCCAAAACAAAATCGTATAATAGTTTGAGTGTCAACTGGGCCTATTTGATAGATCAACAGAAAATTCTTTATTTTTCTGTGAATAATGTACTTGGGTTTAAAAATGTGAATGGATATCAATACGCCAACACACCTGATTTAAACGGACAATTTTCAAGACACTCATTACAACCAGCAGCAGACCAGTTCTTTTTTGTGGGCTTCTTCTGGACCATTAGCGAAAAGGGTACCGATAATCAGTTGGATAATTTATAATGGATACTATAATCCAAAAATCATGAACTGATCAATGTCATAGTAAAGGAATGAATTATTGAATAATTTCATAAGAGCAATTATTGTAACATGGAATTAAAAAAAAATCCTGAAGTTGAGGTTGGACGGTTTGGGAGTTTGTATTTTCAAGTTGGTCTCTCCGTGATCATGTTGTTGGTATATTTGGCACTTGAATACAAGTCGTATCGTCCTTTATCAAAACCCTATGAGACCGTCTCCTATGATGTGATTTATGACACAGACTTCGAGGAGGAAATTCCAGTAATGACCGTTAAGACGCCGGCTACTGCACCGCCACCAATCCCGATGAGCAGTGAAGGCATCAAAATAGTTGATGATGATGTGATGATTGAAGAAACCCAAATGGAGAGCACCGAAATGACACAGTTAGATGTTATAGGGGAGGTTATTGAAAACCATACGCCAATATTGAGAGTAGATGATATTAAAGTGAAAGAAGTGGAGGAGGATGTAGAAATTCCTTTTGCAATTATAGAGAGTGTGCCGATTTTTCCAGGTTGTGAAAAAGGAACAAAAAAAGAAATAACGGCATGTTTTGAGCAAAAATTAAAGGAGCATATTGCAGAGCACTTTGTGTATCCAAAATTGGCCAAAGAAATGGGAATCTATGGCAGGGTATATGTTTTATTCGCAATAGATAAGCATGGATATGTTTCAAATATTCAGACCAGAGGTCCTGATAAGATATTGGAAGATGAGGCTGAAAGAATTATTAAACTACTGCCCAAAATGGTTCCAGGCAAACAAAGAGGAAAACCCACTAAAGTCACCTATAGTCTACCAATGTATTTTAAGTATGTTAGGGATTGATTGGGAATATTCAGTTTTCCACATTCAAAACGCCAACGAGGTTTAACAGAGCATGATCTAATTCTGTAGGTATTCACGTAATAGTGTGTACCACCATCTTATCCGATTTATAAAGTTGCCATTTTTAAAAGAAGTATTGTTGATTGACCGTTGGAGAAAACTGGAATAAATGCCTTATGGATATAAAATGCTTCTAGGTTGATTTTGTTTATGCATTAAAATTTATTCGTATCACATTAATATTTTTTATGGGTTTTCACCATCTTCACTACGGAATAAATAACTCTAAATTTACTTATCATGAATAGTTCTTATCAAAAATGTATTGAGGCTTGTCAAAAATGTCTGGTAGATTGCCAAAACTGTTTGTTTGAAATGGCAGGTACAGATAGCAAAAATGAGTGTCCAAAATGTTGTGCAGAATGTGTGGATGCATGTATAATGTGCATTAAAATGATGGCCGCCGATAGTAAACACGCCTCCCAATATTGTATGCTTTGCGCATTGATTTGCGAATGGTGTGCTGAACAATGTGCGGAGCATGACCACGAACATTGTCAAAAATGTGCAGAATCATGTAGAAAATGTGCAGAAGAGTGTCGTAAAGTGGCAGCATAATATAAAAAAGTAAAACAAGTCAAATCCAGACGTCATCAAAGCAGAATTAATTTTTTGATGTATTTTTAGCATATGGCCATATTAGGAAATATCATTAAAGGTGTTATCGGTATCAAAGACTCATTGACTGCGGAGAGCAATCCCGTAGAAGAGCAGGAAGAAATGCTTACTAAACTTCTGACCAAGGCAAAAAATACAGCTTTTGGAACGCGGTATCGTTTTGAAGATATTTTGAATTCTGAAACCCCAGTTAAAAAATTTGCTGAAATCGTTCCTTATTTTGATTATAGTGCTATGCATGAGCAGTGGTGGCATCGACTTCAAAATGGTGAGGAAAATATCACCTGGCCTGGGCACCCAACCTATTTTGCATTGAGCTCTGGTACAACCGGCAAAACTAGTAAACGTATTCCTGTGACTTCCGACATGATTGACGCCATTAAAAACACTGGCATTCAGCAAGTATTCTCTTTGAGTAATTTTGACTTCCCAGCCGATTTTTTTGAAAAGGAGATTATGATGTTAGGGAGTTCCACGGACCTAAAAGAAAATAATGCCCATCTAGAAGGCGAAATCAGTGGTATAAGTGCGAGCAATATTCCGTTTTGGTTCCGAAGTTATTACAAGCCTGGTGAGGACATAGCCAAGATAGACAATTGGGATGAACGGGTGCAGCGCATTGCAGATAATGCCAAAAATTGGGATATCGGCGCCATCAGCGGTATTCCGTCTTGGATTGAGCTGATGCTCCAAAAAGTGATATCACAACATAAATTAAAAAACATCCACGAAATTTGGCCAAACTTAAGTGTTTACACTTCGGGTGGTGTGGCATTTGGCCCTTACGAGAAAAGCTTTAACGCCCTTTTAGAGCATCCGATCACTGTAATTGATACCTACTTGGCGTCGGAAGGATATGTGGCATTTCAGTCCCGTCCTGATACAGATGCTATGAAATTAGTGACAGATGAAGGAATTTATTTTGAATTTGTACCTTTTAGTCCTGAATATATAAATGGGGATGGATCATTGGTCTCAAATGCGCCATCTATTACTTTAAAGGATGTAAAATTGGATCAGGCGTATGTATTGGTAATGAGTACGGTGAGTGGTGCTTGGCGTTATGAAATAGGAGATACTATAGAGTTTACCGATATCGAATGCACAGAGATTAAGATTACGGGACGCACAAAATTCTTTTTGAATACAGTTGGGTCACAGTTGTCGGTCAATAAAATGGATGATGCCGTGCAACATCTCGAACAAGTGTTTAACACTAGAATACCCGAGTATACTATTTGTGCCAAGCGTGGTGACGACAATGAGTTTTACCATTGCTGGTATTTAGGCACAGAAGATGCATTAGCGACTGAAAAAATTTCTGCAGAACTTGATACGTTTCTTCAAGAGGTCAACAAAAACTACAAGGTTGCACGCAGCAAGGCCTTAAAAGGCGTCAAAGTGACATTGATACCATCCGAGCTGTTTTACGACTGGAGTGGTGTCCACAAGAAAAAAGGTGGACAGGTTAAAATGGAACGCGTAATGAATGAAGATAAGTTTAAGGAGTGGGAAGATTTTATCAATTCAAGAAATTAGAAGAGGCTTCAATAGCTTTGTCACGGTCATTGACCATAACCATGATTTCATCAGGGGACAAATAGTATTTCTGGATGCGCAATTTATAGGTTGGCATAATTTCAGAATGATTTAATATAAAATCTTTTGTTTTTAATATATAATCTTCCATTCCATGGGCCACGGCATACGTGTCAGCCGCCCGTTCGGCTTCCACAATATGATTATCCGAGAAAAGATATTTAAACCCAAACCAAATCAAATCGGTTTTGCTTCGGTTTTGATAATCAACAATATGTCCTAATTCATGTCCAATCCATCCAACTAGAACATCGGAAGGGATATTCTTGGTTAAGAATTTTTTATCTTCAATTTTAAAGGTTTTGCTAATGAGAACAACGTATTCTCTGTTTTTTCGTGATTTAAAAAAGCTGCCAAATCTTGGCCTTGCTTGCATGGTTGATTTTTTTATTTCTTTTTTGAAACGGAACTCAATTTGCGTGTCGATAAGATCGGGATAGTAGTCCAATGCTGTTTTGATCTCTTTTTCAATAGATTGAGGAACGATATGTTGTGCTGATACAGATGTAAGGGTCATAAAAATAATAAAACTGATATATGATTTCATTGTCATTGAAGTATACTGAATTTTAGGAATATTTCCCAGTGCAATAGGATAATATTAACATTTTGCACCGTTTTTAATTGAATCAAAATGGTAGCGTTAACTGTCAAACGCTATTTCACCGTTTTATTGCATCCAAAACAAGCCAAAAGGTTATTTGGCAATTCCAGCGCTTCAGAACCTTTTAAGGGTTCGGTAAGTAAAGGTTTTTTATCTAAAATGGTTTTAAACCTTATGGCATAGTCCACCAAATCATTTCTTCGACTTTTGATTTTTTTGCTAATTTCTTCACCGTCCAAATCATAAATGGCGTCTGGCCATGCCTTGAATGCGTTGTCTATCTTCTCATCTGTTAACAATTTTTGAAGGCTTTTTGCTTCTTCAACAAATACCGATTCAGGAATATCCTGTAGAAAATAGACATCAAAACTTTGAACCAAGCCAGGCAAATAATCAATATCTTCATCAAAAGCTTGTGCTTCAGGTGTTACATTTCGGTTTAATACAAGATTGGGAATAACACCTTCGGAATTGAAAAATGCATTATCCCTATCAACTGGTAATGGAATGGCTTTATAAGTATCATTTTCCTTTTGAATAACCCATCCCCATTGTTTTGGATGTCGATCCCAATCACCTATTATTAAATCGAATAGCCGCGCTCTCACCAGAGCATGTCGGTCTATCTGAAGATTTGCACCATGTGCCATTTTTAACTCCTGCAAGTCTTTAGTATCAATAATTTCAATGACGTTTGAATACTTTGTCCAGTTATTTTTGCTTTCTGTTTCATATTCCAAAAAAAACAACCGATTGCCGTACTTGTCACTATAAGAACCTAGCGCGGATTGTTTCGGTAAAAACACCAACTTTGGAAACGAGTGTAGAATACCTGCTTTTTCAGCCAATCGTGCCACCACCAATGCGCCATACGGATGTTGTGCAGAAATGCCGTCAACTACAATATTCTTAAGACCAAGGGTTTTCGCGAATTCAGGTACGAGTGCTTCAGGGGTTTTGTTAATGCTGCGTAACGTGTAGTAACTATTATTGTTTGCTAATAATTTTAAGGATTTTGTTTGATTGCCACCACCTTCCTTCACAATAGTTACACCTCCAAAAAGGGTGTCTAAAAACACTATTGGGACTTTGATGGGTGTGGACCATGCCTTTCGGTAGTGCTCACCTTGCATGATTCGCTTTAGTTGATTGCTTTTGTATTGCGTTGTAGCTTCGACATATACAGAATCATAAGTTATAAAATCGATTATATCAATAGTATCAATATTTATAAGGATGGAATTTTCTATTTTTTTTGGCGTAGTGTTTAAGGATGCATATATCAAAATGATAAAAATCAAAAACAGTAACACAAGAATTCCAAAGAATTTTTTCATATTGAAGGCAATCATATTGAAGCCAAGAAATGGTAAAGTAAATTACGAATCAGAACTTCTCGTCTTTTTTCCTACTTAATAAAATGATTTCAGCTTAAGTTGTAGATGATTCGATTAAGCAATTTCTTTTTTCCATTTAATATTACAGCCAATGCTTGGTTTTTGATCTTTGTCAATGTCCTGGTGATTGAGCAGAGCATTAATCGCGTTTCTGAGGTCCCTACCATCCACAGGTTTTCCGTTGCCTGGGCGGGAATCGTCTAATTGTCCGCGATAAATTAATGTCAAATGATCATCAAACAAATAAAAATCAGGAGTGCATGCCGCATCATATGCTTTGGCAATCCGCTGAGAAGAGTCATATAGATATGGAAAAATATAACCTTCCTTTTTGGCTGTTTCTTTCATCTTATCGGGTCCATCTTGAGGATATCTCTCTACATCATTACTACTTATAGCCACAAAATTTATACCTTTTGGCTTGTAGTTTTTTGCCATTCGTACCAATTCTGCGTTCACATGCTTTACAAAAGGACAATGGTTGCAAATGAACATAACTACCGTGCCATTAAGGCCTTTACAATCATCCAATCGACGGTTGACTCCTGTCGCGGTATCTAGTAATTTAAAATCGGGTGCTTTTGTGCCAAGAGGCAACATTGTTGAAGCTGTTTGAGACATTTTTTATTTTTTATATAGGTTGAAAACTGTATTTTTATCTTATGCATAAGATACTAAATTTTAGGGACTTTTCCAAAGTTGATTTAAGGGTCGGAACCATTGTTGAAGTAAACGATTTTCCTGAAGCTCGTAACCCTGCGTATCAGTTAACGATTGATTTTGGAAGATTGGGCATCAAAAAATCATCTGCCCAGATTACAACTCTTTATACGAAAGAACAGTTGCGCAATAGGCAAATTGTTGCTGTCATAAATTTTCCAAAAAAGCAAATTGCAAATTTTTTGAGTGAATGCTTGGTAATGGGAGCGGTGGATGGTAAGGATGTCATACTTCTAAATCCAGAAAGCAGAGTGCCGGATGGTTCATTAGTGAGCTAAAAAACCGTCACTTTATTAAGCAACGGTTTAAATATTTTGACCGGTTCAAACTACATTTACTCTACTTTGTACAATAGTTTAGTCTTCAAAAAGAAGCAGTCACTTTTCGAGTTATATATCCTCGAATTTTATATCTGTAAAACTTTCGGTTGATTTGGAAGTTTTGTCTTCAGCATCATTGGTCGAGTCATCACCGTCATTATATTCATCTTTCTTGTAATCTTTTTGATGACGTTCACTAATGACTTCATCACCTTTTTCGTCAATAATATAATCGGTCATTTCTTTCAAGATTTCGTTGAATTCTGAAAAGTCCTCTTTATATAAATAGATTTTATGTTTTTTGTAATGAAAAGAACCATCGTCATTGGTGAACTTTTTACTTTCAGTGATGGTCAGATAATAATCGTCTGCCTTTGTAGATCTCACGTCAAAAAAATAGGTTCGTCTTCCTGCTCTCAATACTTTGGAGTAAATTTCCTCTTTCTCCATCATTCCATTGTTATCACTCATGATTTTAAATTAATTTGATTTAGCGTCTCAAAAATCTAAAAAAAAAGGATAGTAACCAACTAAATCTCTTATTTCTTTTTATCAAACTGAATTTATTGATAGAACAGTAGACTTGAAATGACAAATAAAAATAGAGTTAAAGCTTAATTTGTTGAAGATTCTGTCAGCTGTTTTTCGTAAAGGTTTTTGTAATAACCGTCTATGTCAATTAGTGAATCGTGAGTTCCTCGTTGGATAATTTTTCCATCTTCTAGCACGATGATTTTATCGGCGTTCTTGGCAGAAGATACACGATGACTCACAATAATAGTAGTTTTATCGACGGTAACCTTGATGAGGTTTTTAAGTATTTTCTCTTCTGTTTCAGTATCTACTGCTGATAAACAATCGTCAAATAATAAGATTTGGGGTTCTTTGATAATGGCTCTTGCAATAGATATACGTTGTTTTTGGCCACCAGATAGCGTAATGCCACGCTCACCTAAAACAGTGTCATATCCTTTAGTGAATTTTTTGATGTTTTTATGTACATCTGCATTCTTGGCAGCTATGATAACATCTTCTTCAGTAGCATCTTCGTTGCCAAACATTATATTGTTTTTGATTGTGTCTGAAAACAGAAAGGCGTCCTGTGGCACATAGCCAATACTTTTACGCAAATCGTTAAGGTTTAACTGGTCAATTTGCCTACCATCAATATTTATTTGACCTTCTTGAACATCGTATAATCGACCGATTAAATCGAGGATTGTTGATTTTCCTGAACCGGTTTTACCCAAAATAGCCAATGTTTCTCCTTGTTTCAAATCAAAACTTACACCATTAAGGGCGAGTATATTAGTGTCAGGATATCTAAATGTGACATCTTTAAATTCAATATGTCCTTTGATTTGTGAGTGTGTAGTGACCTTATTTATAATTTCAGGTTCTTGTTTTAAAAATTCATTGATTCGTTTTTGTGATGCTTCCGCCCTTTGAATAACCGAGGTTACCCAACCGACCGTTGCTACTGGCCAAGTGAGCAAATTCACATAAATAATAAATTTTGCTATAACACCAAGGCTTTCTATCTCACCATTCATATATTGCACACCGCCAATATAGATGACTATAATATTGCTTAAACCAATCAAAAAAATCATTAACGGAAAAAACAAAGCTTGCACTTTGACCAAATCAAGGTTCTTTTGTCTATTCTCAAGTGATAAGGTTTCAAAGTCAGAATTAATATTTGGCTCAATTCCATAAGATTTTATCACTGAAATACCACTGAACGTCTCTTGTGAAAAAGTAGAAAGTTTAGATAACCAAACCTGTACAATCGTACTCTTTTTGTGTATTTTTTTACTTAACACATAGATAAAATAAGATAAAATGGGAAGTGGAATAATAGTGTAAAGTGTCAAAACAGGTGCCTCGCGAAACATTAAATACAAAGCAATTACAAACAATGTAAGTGTATTAATACTGTACATAATTGCTGGTCCAACATACTCACGAACTTTACCAACATCCTCACTGATTCGGTTCATTAAGTCACCAGTTCGGTTTGATTTGTAGAAATTCAGTGATAAACGTTGATATTGCTGGTAAACCTCATTTTTTAAATCATATTCTACATAACGAGAAACATTAATCAGGGTTTGACGCATCAAGAATGTAAAAACCCCACCTATAATGGCTGCTCCTACAATGTAAAGGATGTTTTTGAGTAGTTCAGATTTAACAACAGATATGTCAGTCACTATTCCTTTTCTGTACTCGTCAATGACATCAACAGATGAACCAATCAATTCTGGAGTAAACAATAAAAAGATTCTAGCGATAATGGTAATTACGATTCCAGACAGAAGTCTGTAACGGTACTTATAGAAGTATTTATTGATGTGTTTTAATTCTTTCATTGCATTTATTTGGGGCTCATTAAGTTTTTAACAATATCACATTTTAATAGGGATATTTTTGTTAATACTCTAATATTGGTTTACTTTTGCACGGCGTTTTTAGATAATGTATAAATATTATAATTTTAATGATATGACTTCAGATATCATAAGCTCAAAAGAGCTTATTAAAGTTGACCCAGTCTTTGGTCAGGTTTCTTTTGATGACCATGAGCAGATCGTTTTTTGCAACGACAAAGATACTGGTTTAAAAGCAATAATTGGTATTCATAGTACAGTTTTGGGACCTGCGCTTGGAGGTACAAGGATGTGGAATTACAATAATGAGTGGGAAGCTTTAAATGATGTTTTACGCTTATCTCGTGGCATGACATTTAAATCAGCCATCACTGGATTGAATCTTGGAGGTGGGAAAGCGGTTATTATTGGTGATGCAAAAACCCAAAAAACACCAGAATTGATGCGTAAGTTCGGTGAATTTGTACACTCTTTAAGCGGGAAGTATATCACTGCTGAAGATGTTGGCATGGCTACCGAAGATATGGATACAGTGAGAGAAGTAACACCTTATGTTACCGGTATCTCTGAAAGTAAAGGTGGGGCAGGAAATCCTTCTCCCGTCACAGCTTTTGGTGTATTTATGGGCATGAAGGCTGCGGCAAAATTCAAGTTTGGTTCTGACGCTTTAGAAGGTAAGTCTGTTTTTGTGCAAGGGATTGGACATGTTGGTGAAGCTTTAGTTGAGCATCTGGTAAATGAAGGTGCTAAAGTGACAATTGCAGATATTAGTCAGGAGCGTTTGGAAAATGTACGATCAAAATATGATGTGACGATTTATGGCGGAAGAGATTTGTATAGTGAGCAAATGGATATTTATGCACCTTGTGCATTAGGTGCTACCATCAATGATGATACTATTAAGAAGCTAAAAGCCAAGGCTATAGCTGGTGCGGCCAATAATCAATTGGCTGAAGACAGGCATGGAAAAATGTTGAAGGACATGGGCATTGTTTATGCGCCAGATTTTTTAATAAATGCAGGCGGCATTATCAACGTGTATGCTGAATTGGAAAATTATGGAAAACAAGAAATCATGCGCAAAACTGAAAATATTTATAATACCACTTTAGAGATTCTAGAACGTGCCCAAGATAATGGCGTCGCGACCAATATGGCTGCAGTCAACATGGCAAAAGAGCGAATTGAGGCGCGTAGAAAAGAAAATTTAAAATAAGAAAGTTTCAAGAAATTTAGGTTTTTTGAATCATAAAATAACACTATTTTTGCAGGGCGAAATTTAAAAACCTTCGCCCTTTTTAATTGTAAAGTTCTTTGTAGATGCTAAATAGAAGACACATACGTATCAAAGTCATGCAAACCCTATATGCCTTTGATGGTTCGGAAAGTGATGATTTTAAGAAAGATGAAAAATTCTTGCTTCACAGCTTGGAGAATATGTACGACCTATACTTGATGCAGCTATCTTTGTTAGTAGAAATACAAAAGCGTGCAGAGGATCATCAGGCTAAAACTCAAAAAAAGCATCTTGCTACACAGGAAGAGAAAAACCCAAATAAGAAATTCGTAAACAATGAAGTGCTTCAGCTTTTAAAGCATAACGAGGTGCTTAAAAGTGAATTGGAAAAACGTAAAATTGATTTCTGGTATCTAGATTTTGAATATGTCGATATCATCTTCAAATCAATTTTAGAAAGTGATCTCTTTAAGGTTTACATGTCAACCAAAACATCAGATTTCAGAGAAGACAAAAACTTCATAGTGGATATTTTTTCTGAAATAATCGCTCCAAATGATAAACTCTACGAATACATCGAAGACAAGAAATTGACTTGGATTGACGATTTACCTGTCATCAACACTATTATCCAAAAGTTGCTTCGTAAAGTCAAGAAAGATTCAATTGATCAACATTTTACGCCGAGACTTTATAAAGATCTGGAGGATAGGGATTATTCGGTAGAACTTTTAAAGAAAACATTATTGAATCGTTCAAAGTTTAATGAAGAGATTGCAAAGAAAACGGTGAATTGGGATTCAGATCGTATTGCAACCCTAGATGCCATATTGCTACAAATGGCAATTTGTGAATTTCAAAAATTCCCTTCAATTCCAGTTAAGGTCACTATTAATGAGTATCTGGAAATCGCAAAAGAGTATTCTACACCAAAGAGCAGCTTCTTTATTAATGGTATTCTCGATAAAATTGTAAAGGAGTATTCTCAAGATGGTAAACTAAATAAAATAGGCAGAGGATTGATGTAATAAGAAAAATTCATTACTTTTATGCCCTCAAATTTTAATAATTATAATTAAATATTCATACCATGAAAAAAGTAATTTTAGGTTTAAGTGCACTTTGTTTGGTCGCTTTTACTTCATGTAAAGACAATGCCGAAAACAAAATTAATTCTGAAAACGTTGCAGAAGCAGCAGCGAGAGATGCCAATTCTGGTAATTTGCCATCGATTGAATTTAATGAAACGGAGCACGATTTTGGAAGCATTCCAAGCGGAGTTCCTGTCAAAACAGTTTTCGAATATAAAAACACTGGATCTTCTCCGTTAGTTGTCAGTGACATCAAAAGTACTTGCGGATGTACAGTGCCTACTGATTGGACTAAAGAAGTTATGCCAGGCGAAAAAGGACAATTTACAGTTCAGTTCGATGGTAAAGGAAACGGTAATCAAATTAGCAAAACAATCACTATGACTACGAACACTGAAAAAGGTTCAGAAGCTGTAACTATCAAAGCATTTGTTGAAGCTGATCCTAATGCTCCAAAAAAAGAAGCTGGTGCTGCGACTATCATGCAACAACCAACTGTAACTCCCGCTGGTGCAGTAGCTCCTGTTAAAAGCAGTACGCAACCAGGTCATGAAGGACATAACCACGATTAATTTTATAGAATGGGAGATATAGGTTCTTTTTTACCAATTATTGCAATGTTTGCTGTTGTGTATTTTTTTATGATTGCACCACAGATGAAACGAGCTAAACAAGAAAAAAGGTTTGCAAGCGAATTAAAAGTAGGCGATAAAATCGTTACCAAAAGCGGAATGTATGGTAAGGTTACAAGTCTTAATGACAAAGACAATAGCTGTGTCATTGAAACATTAGCTGGAAAGATTAAATTCGATCGTTCTGCGATTTCAATGGAATCAACCAAAAAAATCAGTACATCAGCTGATGCTTAATTTTAATAAGCTTTAATATATAACTTAAAAAGCCACTTTTCATAAAGTGGCTTTTTTTATTAGCAGTTTTTATACTTATCATTCAGGCCAATTCCTTTAATAATCATTGGTTTTATTTTTTCGATTCTAGAAAGTTTCGTTTCTTCTTTTTTAGCGCTATCAATATACTCAGCATATTCTCTTTGTTTTCCTGGTGTAAGCAGACTGAACGCATCTTTTAAAACTGAATTGGTATTCATAGCTGTTTTTAATATTGCAGGAATACTTACCTTTTTGCTCTTTTTTTCAGGCTTTATTTCTTTACCCATTTTTTGATTCTCAATCGCTTCCTTCACATAGCTCAAGACGGCATTTTTGTCGATGTCATCCAACGATTCAAATCGCATTTGACGCAAACCTTTTGTTTTTTCTTGAGCTTGTTCCAACAGGTTCTTTTCGTCTTTTAAAAACACACCATTAAAAAACCAAATTCCAAAATTATGCTTAAATGCACCAAGTCCAACGACATTTTTGCCGTCAATTGAATACACAGGAGCACTCCATTTTAGATTCTCAACCAATTCGGTCGAACTGATTATATTTCTTAATAAAGACAATTCTTCACTAAAATGAGAATTCACTTCGATATACTCTTCAACTGAATTAACTTTTTTCATGATAATTAGTTGTTTAAAGGCACACCACTATTAACTTACATAATGGAGTGCCACTTTACTTTTTAAGAGCGGTCAGTTCTGCAATTTTACAGATTAATTCAGTGGCTTTTATCATGCTTTCTACAGGAACATATTCATAACGACCATGAAAATTATGTCCTCCAGCAAAGATGTTGGGACATGGCAATCCCATATAACTCAACTGCGCGCCATCTGTTCCTCCCCGAATCGGTTTAATAAGTGGCTTAATCCCAACTTGTTTCATTGCTCTTTCGGCAATCTCTACAATATGTATGACTGGCTCAATCATCTCTTTCATATTAAAATATTGGTCCTTTATTTCAATAGTGATTACTTCTCTCTCGTACTGCGAGTTGATTTCGTCAGCTAGGTTTTGCATCATCGCTTTACGTGCTTCAAAATGCTTTTTGTCATGATCACGGATTATATAATTCAAAACGGTTTCTTCTACTTTCCCCTCAATACTGGAAAGATGGAAAAAGCCTTGATAATCTTCCGTGTGTTCCGGTCTTTCAAATTCTGGTAATGAATTGATAAATTCTGTAGAGATGTACATCGAATTGACCATTTTCCCTTTGGCATATCCAGGATGCACTATTTTGCCTTTTATCTTAACCACTGCGCTTGCAGCATTAAAATTTTCATATTCCAATTCTCCTATTTGGCTGCCATCCATGGTATAAGCCCAATCCGCACCAAATTTTTCAACATCAAATTTATGTGCGCCACGACCAATCTCTTCGTCGGGTGTAAAGCAAATTCTGATGGTTCCATGTTTTGTTTCAGGATGTTGGATTAGATATTCCATTGCTGAGACGATTTCAGTAATACCAGCCTTGTCATCAGCTCCTAAGAGTGTCGTTCCATCTGTAGTTATCAAAGTTTGACCTTTGTAAAGTAATAAATCATCAAACAAATCTGGGGAAAGCACAATATCTTCATCTTTATTAAGAATGATATCCTTACCGTCGTATTTCTCAATAATTCGCGGTTTGACGTTCGCCCCTGTGAAATCTGGAGTGGTATCAAAATGAGAGACAAAACCTATAGTAGGCACATCGTGGTCTACATTGCTCGGTAAGGTTGCCATAACATATGCATTCTTATCGATCGTAACGTCTTTCATACCTATAGAAATCAATTCTTTCGTCAATAAA
>JAGXIE010000077.1 GCA_024635765.1 Flavobacteriaceae bacterium
ACAAATTAAAGGTCATGCGCTGGAATTGCGTGTCTACGCCGAAGACCCATTGAACGATTTCTTACCAAGTGTTGGGAATCTGGAAGTTTACAAATTACCTGTTGGAGAAAATATTCGAGTGGATAATGGTTTTGAAGAAGGCATGGATGTTCCTATTTATTATGACCCAATGTTATCAAAACTGATAACTTACGGCAACAGTCGTGATGAAGCAATTCAGTTGATGTTGAAAGCGATTAGCGAATATCATATTGAAGGAATTGAAACCACATTACCGTTTGGAACATTTGTATGTGAACATGAAGCGTTCCGTTCAGGAAATTTCGATACCCATTTTGTAAAGAAATATTATTCGCCAGATGCACTAAAGAACAAATATGAAGAGGAAGCTCACATTGCAGCACTTTTGGCAGTAAAACAATACATGGAAGACCAAAAATTATTAAAAATCCCTTCAAGATAGATTGCAGCTACAGTCTACAATATGTAAAAAAACAGTAATAAAATAACTCTGCGCTTCAGCGCCTTTGCGATAAAATATCATGGATATCAAAATAAAAAACCTTAACGACAAACTATCTCAAGCCTATCTTGGTGGTGGCGTCGAGCGGATTGAAAAACAGCACAGTAATAAGAAATTAACAGCGCGAGAGCGCGTCATGTATTTGATGGATGAGGGTTCCTTTGAAGAAATCGGTGCTTTAGTAACTCATCGGACCAAAGAATTTGGTATGGCCAATCAAAAGTTTTATGGAGATGGTGTCGTCACAGGTTATGGTATGATAAATGGACGGTTGGTATATGTGTTTGCGCAGGACTTTACAGTCTTTGGTGGTTCGTTATCTGAAACCCATGCTGAAAAAATTTGCAAAATTATGGATTTGGCTGTCAAAGTTGGTGCGCCTATCATTGGACTAAACGATTCTGGTGGCGCTCGGATACAAGAAGGTGTACGTTCTTTGGGTGGTTATGCGGATATATTTTATAGAAATGTTCAGGCTTCGGGTGTGATTCCACAATTATCAGCCATTATGGGACCTTGTGCAGGAGGCGCAGTCTATTCGCCAGCCATGACTGACTTTACCATTATGATTGAAAACACAAGCTATATGTTTGTCACTGGACCAAATGTGGTCAAAACTGTCACTAATGAAACCGTAACATCTGAAGAATTGGGTGGCGCAAGTACGCATGCGACGAAATCTGGTGTAGCACATGTTACTTCTTCAAATGATGTGGAATGTTTAGAAGATTTAAAGAAATTATTGAGCTATTTACCACAAAACAATCAAGAGGCTCCAAAAAAGTTTCCATTTGAATTAAAAGATGAAGTGCGTGACGTCCTTTCAAACATCATTCCTGATAGTGCGAACAAACCATACGACATGCATGATGTCATTAAAGGAATTATTGATGAGGACTCTTTTTATGAAATACATAAAGATTATGCAGAGAATATTTTAGTCGGTTTCGCCCGACTAGGCGGAAGAAGCATCGGTATTGTTGCCAATCAACCCATGTTTTTGGCTGGTGTGCTGGATGTAAATAGCTCTAAAAAAGCAGCCCGATTTGTTCGCTTTTGTGACGCCTTTAATATTCCCTTGTTGGTATTGGAAGACGTTCCTGGATTTTTACCTGGAACAGACCAAGAATGGCGGGGTATCATTGTTCATGGTGCTAAATTGCTTTATGCATTTAGCGAAGCAACTGTGCCAAGAGTCACTGTAATTACAAGAAAAGCTTATGGTGGTGCTTATGACGTGATGAATTCCAAACATATCGGAGCAGATATGAATTTTGCTTGGCCAAGCGCGGAAATTGCGGTTATGGGTGCGAAAGGGGCAGCGGAAATCATCTTTAAAAAAGAAATCAATTCTGCGGAAGACAAAGAAGCTAAATTAAAAGAGAAAGAATCAGAATATGCTGAACTGTTCGCTAATCCTTACAGTGCAGCTGAACGTGGTTTCATTGATGAGGTTATTCTTCCCAAAGATACTCGGCGTAAGCTTATCAAAGCCTTTGCAATGCTAGAAGACAAAAAAGCAGATACACCAAAACGTAAACATGGCAATATCCCTTTGTAGTACAACCTATTTATAATGTGGTTTTGGACGTAGGTTTAGACGTTATTTTTCTATGCTGTTTTTTTTGTTTCGGCTTTTCCTTAATGCGAACATAAATCAACTTAAACCTTCCTTTTCCACTATCACGTGTTTCAACTTCGAATTCTGGGATGGATTTAAACAAAGGTGTTAATTTTTGAAAACCATAGTTGCGTGAATCAAAATTAGGCTGTTTCTTTTGAAGCAAACCTCCTACATCTCCCAAAAATGCCCAACCATCATCATCTGCAACATCTGATATGGTAGAGGCGATAAATTTCACGTCCTTTGCTGTTATTTTATCAATGTTACTTTTAGCTTTTTCAGATTTATCAGCTGTGTCAGTACCAATATCTTCAGCCTGACTTCTTAAAATTTCTATGTAGATAAATTTATCACATGCCACAATAAATGGACTTGGTGTCTTCTTCTCTCCTATTCCATAGACCTGCATTCCCGCTTCTCGAAGTCGTGTAGCTAATCTTGTAAAGTCGCTATCACTTGAAACCAAACAGAAACCATTGACTTTCTCACTATACAAAATATCCATCGCATCGATAATCATCGCCGAATCAGTAGAATTCTTTCCTTGTGTATAACCATATTGCTGTATGGGCGTAATGGCATTTTCAAGTAACATGTTTTTCCATTTTGACAAATGTGGCTTGGTCCAATCGCCATAAATACGCTTGATGGTTGGGTTGCCATATTTGGCGATTTCTTCCATCATTTCCTTGACGTGAGCTGATGGAATGTTGTCACCATCTATAAGTACTGCTAATTTGATATCCATAAAATGAATTGGCTAATTTAATATGGTAAGTTATTTGCATGAAACGCAAAACACAAACAATAAGGTTAATCAAGCCATAAAGGTACTAAAACGTAAGACAGCCTCAATTTAAAAGGAAGTTATTTTTTGCTAACTAAATTTTCTCATATTCAACATTTAATTGAATATCAAGATATTGCATAAAAAACATTATTAAATTTAGTTAAATCATCATCAAAATAAAAAAACTACTATTAGCTATTGCCTTTTTGCGATTTAGTGGAACAATTTTATCGTAAACTCCTGAAGAACAACCTAAATAGATTTTAAATAGAACAAAACCAAGAGAAATTGTTTTTACCCTGGTAAAAGACTAAATTTTCAATTTGCATTAAACAAAAAAACTCCCAAAATACCGGGAGTTTTTTGTTTTAAACTTGATTTTATAGTCTATTGACGTTTTGATTTCTTCGCTACCTTATCTGCCTTTTTTTCCTTGGCTGTTTTTAGCGGCTCCTTTTTTACATTCTTTTTAGCATCTTGTGATTTGGCCATGATTTCTATTGTTTATTATTTATAGTTTATTCTTTTGTAAAATAAAAGTAGTAAAAAATCTTTGGATCTATTTAATCCACTTACTATTTTTATGTTAATTTAAAACGGATACTTTAGGGTCAGCTTTACACCTTCATTAGGTTTAGAATATAAATCGAATGACGCATTGATAAGCTCTGCCCTACTTTTCATAGTGATGAGCCCCGAACCTTTTTCGGCAGTCATGATATCAAAACCTTTTCCATCATCAGAGGCCTCAATGACCAGGGTGTCAGAAAGGTAATTGAGTTTTATTTGTAAGTTCTTCGCTTCCGAATACTTTACTGAATTAGAAAAGAACTCCTGCAAAATGCGGAAGATGACGATTTCGTGTTTTTTATTTTGAAGTTCTCGTCTATCACCTTTAATATGTAACTCTGCAGACGCAAATTTCATCCGTTTTAAACGATTGAGTTCGTTGGTAATGGATTGTTCAAAACCGATATTTAGGATAACATCATTATTTAAGGATTTTGAAAGAGAGCGAACCTCCCGAAGGCTCTCCTTAATAACATCTGCAGTACTGTTGACACTTTCTTTCATGTTGTCTGCTACTTGTGCAGAAAGCATATTCATTTGCATACTAGCATATGCCAAAAGCTGTCCGACATTATCGTGTAATTCCCACCCTATATGTTTAAGGGTTTGTTCCTGTATTTCAGACTGCGTTCGAGATATCTCTTCATCAAATTCCTGTTGTTGCTTTATTTTGTCAAGCAACAATTTATTTTTCCGCTTTTGAAATACAATGAAGAATACAATGACTAATGTCGTGACAATTACCAAAACAGCGATCATATAGACCAATAAATAGCGTTCGGCAGCAGTTGACACGGCCCTGTCTTGATTTAATAAAAGGAATAATTTATTTGTCATATTTTGGTTTACAATAAATTAGAGCGAAAGTAAAGGTTAAATACATAAACACATTAGCAAATAAAAATATTTGATATTTCAATATAACAAAATTCCAGTCGGCACTGGAAAAATAAACATTATAAAATGATAATGGTGTTACAATCAAATACCATATAATTAAAATACCCGAAATATAAAAGTTTATGGATTTTTTGAATCTTAATATCCGATCGCTCAATAACATTTCAATTAAATATAGGCCTATTGCTAATAGAATTGTCATGACACCAAGAACATCAATGATGCCGTTCCTTCCTGCAAAAAACAATTTCCAATTGATTATATAATATATAACGGAAGTCGTCAAAAATAAAATAATTGCATATTTTACAACTCTTTTAAAAGTTTTTTTCTTTATAAGTGCTCTAAAGTACAATCCATAAAACAATGCACTACCTACTATCCAGAAAATTGTGAAGAACCAATAGTTTCTATCTAAATGAATCTCTTTTAAAAATATTTCGATGTCATTTAAGCAATCATATTTTCGAACCAAAATCGGGTATGATCCGATTAACTCAATAAAAACGACATAGATTAAAAACCAAATAAAATATTTTACGTTCGTATGCTTATACTTTTTATAACATATCAAACCTGTCAATGCTGCAATGATTTCTACACTGTATGTTAATAAACTATAATTCTGTTTTAGGAATTCGTCCAAATCGTTTTTAATTTATTCCAAATCGTTTTGTGGCTCGCACCATATAAATGCAAAGGCAAAAGTGAGATACATAAATATATTCATAAACAGAAAAATCTGCCATCTTAAAAAGACAAAGTTCCAATCTGCGGTTGAATGGTATACTTGATAAAAAAGTACAGGTGTTGTAACCAACCACCAAATAAAAATAATCGCACTAATGAAAAAATTGATTGATTTATAAAAT
>JAGXIE010000078.1 GCA_024635765.1 Flavobacteriaceae bacterium
GTTTTTTCAAGTTCAGCAATTCGCTCATTTTGCTTTGCTACCAGTTTATCCAATTGCTCCTGTTCCCATTCTTTTCCCATGAACTTGTGGGTAACAAACACATTAAACAGATGATAAATGAATAAAAATAACCAAGCTATAATCGCAAACACAAACCAATCCATTCCAAAAATCTTGATGGTTTCACCAATACCTAAAACCGTATTAAGGAAGATTAAAAAAATGGCGCCCAGAAGAAAAATAACAAAGTGGATGTATAATCGTCTCTTCTGTTTGATGCGGTGCTGTGCATTTTTTATGAGCGCTAATTGCTCTTTATCTATTTGTGGAACTGCTTTCTTTTTTCCGAACATGTTGATTGCTATTTGAAACGTAAAGTTAGTCTTTTTTGACGACATCCTGAAGAAGAAAATAACACTTTAGAATTTCAAGATACGATAACGTTATAGCGCCAAACATGTTGAAAATCAGTAGCCAGGTAATGATTTTATAGTTAATAATCTGATAAATAATCAGTTGTTTTTTTCAATAGTTTGATTCTTTATTAGTCAAATATTACTAAATTGATAATTCTTTGAATTAAAGCCGTTTATAGTAGTTTAAAATGAGATTCTTTTATAAATTTGCATAAAATTAATTATGTAATTTCCGCTCAATTGGGAATTATCAAAAAACAAGAAATTATGGCAATTACTAAACAATATTTAAAGACTAAACCAGTTTGCAAAGTAACTTTTTCTGTACCTGCAGAAGAAGCCAAAAAAGTAAAAGTTATAGGTACTTTTAACGACTGGAACGAGAAAAAAGCGGTAGAGCTTAAAAAATTCAAAAACGGAAACTTTAGAGGGACTGTTGACTTGGAAAAAGACAATTCTTACGAATTCAGGTATTTGGTTGATGGAACATTTGTGAACGATGAACAAGCTGATTCATACAAAACGAATGAATTTGGTTCTGAAAATGGAGTTCTGAACGTTTAATACTAGAATCGAAAAAAATCATGAAAGAGTTTTCTATTTTTTTAGGAAGCTCTTTTTTGTTTTTTAAATTTTTGTGTTCTTTTTTTTGAAAGATATTTAGAATTATCAATATTGAAGATAATTGGTAATGAATAAGGCACAGTAACTGGTTTACCTTTTTGATAACCTGGTGCCGTGAATTTTGGAATTGAATTTATTGCTTTAAAAGATTCCCTTTCTAAATCAGGATGAGGGGCTCTAATCTTAATTTGAGTTACTTCTCCATCTTTATTTACTTTAAATATTGTGGTTATTCTTACTATTCCATCTGGCAACCCTAGCCTTTTTGCAACATTGATATCAAACTTTTTTAAAATATGACTTGAAATGCTTTCAGACATACATTTTCTCAATTCAAGATTGCTTAAATTTTCATCACAACCTTTATAAACAGGCACTCTTTCAATAACCGAAAAAGGAACTTCAGATGCATCCCCTTCAACTTCGATTAATTCGATCTGGTGAGGACTATTTTGTTGTGCCAATACCGAATAACAACAAATAAAAAGCAGAATTACTATAAATTTTTTCATCATAAAGCAGCAAATCAAACAGCCACAGCTCCTTTAATATGTGGATGAGGATCATAATCGACCAAAGTAAAGTCTTCAAACTTAAAATCAAAAATATTTTTGACTTCTGGGTTGAGAATCATTTTAGGAAGTGGCCTAGGGTCTCGAGAGAGTTGTAATTCCAGTTGCTCAAAATGATTATTGTAAATATGAGCATCACCAAAGGTGTGAATAAATTCTCCTACTTGCAATTCGCATACTTGCGCCATCATCATGGTAAACAAAGCATATGATGCAATATTGAAAGGCACACCCAGAAAAATATCTGCACTTCGCTGATATAGCTGGCATGATAATTTACCTTCCGCGACATAAAATTGAAAAAACGCATGGCAAGGAGGCAAAGCGGCCTTCCCATTAGCCACATTTTCCGAAAAGGATTTGGAAGTGTCAGGCAATACCGAAGGATTCCAAGCAGAAACTAGCATTCTGCGACTGTTTGGATTCGATTTTAATGTTGCTACAATTTCCTTTATTTGATCAATTTCATCATTATTCCAGTTGCGCCATTGATGTCCATACACGGGGCCTAAATCACCATTTTCATCAGCCCATTCATTCCAAATTCGTACTCCGTTTTCGGTTAAATAATTGATATTGGTGTCGCCTTTTAAAAACCACAGCAATTCATATACGATAGATTTTAAGTGGAGTTTTTTGGTGGTTACCATTGGGAAACCTTTGCTCAAATCAAAACGCATTTGGTAGCCAAATACACTTTTTGTTCCTGTTCCTGTTCGGTCTCCTTTTTGGGTTCCGTTTTCTAATACATGTTTTACTAGGTCGTGGTATTGCTTCATAAGCTTATTCCTGTGAAGGCAGGAATCTTTAGTTTAGGGTTATAATTTCGATAAAACCAAAATTAAAAAAAAGTCCAAATTGAATTTGAAAAGTACAGAATATATATTAAAAGTTATTAACTATCGATCATAAGATTCCGGCCTTCGCAGGAATTTGTTAACCGATAATCATCCCAGCAATTGTAGCTGACAATAAAGAAGCAACTGTTCCTCCAATCAAGGCTTTGATACCAAATTCTGATAAAGTTTTACGTTGACCAGGTGCCAAGGAGCCAATACCTCCAATTTGAATACCGATAGATGCAAAGTTGGCAAACCCACAAAGCATATAAGTTGCCATAATGATTGATTTTTCAAATTTTAAATGTGTAAGACTCGCCACGTTCTTAAGTTCCGCCAACTGGATGTAACCTACGAATTCACTTGCGGCAAGTTTAATACCCAATAGCTGACCCATTAAAGCCATATCTTCCTTGGCTACTCCTATCAACCACATTAGTGGAGAAAATATATAACCTAAAGTAAATTCTAAAGATAATGCAGCATAAGGTGTGTTATCAGATATCCAATTATTCAATCCTGTAACGCTTCCTATTTTTCCAAATCCATAATTGATCATTGCAATAAAAGCAATAAAAACCAATAACATGGCACCAACATTTGCGGCCAATTTTAAGCCCTCCGTGGTTCCATTGGCGATAGCATCCAATACATTGGAACCAATATTTTCTTGAGTCACTTCAATGTCTGAATTGATTTCTTGCTGTTGAGGATACAACATTTTAGAAATAACAATGGCTCCAGGAGCTGCCATAACAGATGCAGTCAATAAATGTTTGGCATAAAAAATCTTAAGTGCTTCGTCTTCACCTCCCAAAAATCCAATATATGCTGCCAAAACACCACCTGCAACGGTTGCCATACCACCAATCATTACTAACAAAATCTCTGATTTTGTCATTTTTTCGAGGTAGGCCTTAATCATCAAAGGGGCTTCTGTTTGTCCTAAAAATATATTACCTGCAACGCTTAAACTTTCTGCTCCTGAAATACCCAATAATTTAGTGAGTACCCATGCCATTCCAGAAACAATTTTCTGAATGACCCCTAAATAAAACAATAAGGATGTCAAAGCTGAAAAGAAAATAATTGTAGGCAGCACTTGAAATAAGAAAATAAATCCGAAACTACTCACATCCATCATTCCGCCTAGTAGAAAAGTACTTCCAGCTTGCGTAAATTCAAGGACCTTAACAAACATCTTTCCGACTGTTTCAAATATCTTTTGAATGAAAGGCACCTTTAAAACGCCCACCGCTAATAGCAATTGTGCCGCTAATCCAAAACTAACGGTTTTCCAATTAATAGCACGACGATTGGTGCTCAACAGAAACGATAGTAATAACAAAACCGTCATTCCTAACAAGCCTCTCATTAAGCTATTTACAGTAAAGCCTTCACTTGGTGCAATTCCTTCAGTGGTAGCTTCTGTAACTGTTGTTGCTTTTGCCAGTGGTGCTTTAAAGATATACGCTGTTTCCTTATCTCCAAAAACCAACGTGGAATCTGTAAGTTCCTTAATTTTAAATCGTTTGATTTCTTCAGATGGCGTATCGTAATAAAATATTAATAGATTGTCTTGAACCAAATAGTTTCCAGAGGCATCGACGCTGTCTTTGGCCTTGAGAGAAAATGAAAATTCGCCGTTTTTAAGTTCGAGCGAATCAGTTTTGTTACTAATATTATAAAGATTAATTCCTTCTTGATTCTTTACAGCATCAATCTGCCAAGTTTTTTCGATGGATTGTGATAAAGCAGATGAGGTTATTCCAAAAAAAATAGCCGTAAAAGCTATAAAGAAATGCTTCATATTTGTTAGGGGTTAGTTATCTTTTGGAAATTTCATCCCGAATCTTCGCGGCAACTTCATAATCTTCGTTAGCAACGGCTTCATCAAGCAAGGTATTTAATTCTTCAAGGCTTTTGCCTTTATAAGTTTCCTGAAAAGCGGATTCAAGTTCTTCTGCTACTAAATCATCAACAAGAATGCTATCTTCCTGCTCTTGGTCCTTTTTTGGATTGACTTTTAAATAAATCCCAGCTTTATCTAAAATGTTTTTGTAAGTAAAAATAGGTGCCTGAAATCTCAAGGCCAAAGCAATAGCATCGCTTGTACGAGCATCAATGATTTCTTCAATTTTATCCCGTTCACAAATCAAACTAGAATAAAACACACCATCCACTAATTTATGGATAATGACTTGTTTAACTACCACATCAAAACGATCTGCAAAATTTTTGAATAAATCATGAGTGAGTGGCCTTGGAGGACGTATTTCTTTTTCAAGGGCAATTGCTATGGATTGAGCTTCAAAAGCGCCTATAACAATAGGCAGTTTTCTGTCACCATCTACCTCATTCAATATGAGTGCATACGCACCATTTTGCGTTTGACTATATGAAATTCCCTTTATATTTAACCTAACTAAACTCATATTTTTGAAAACACAAATAACTGTTTAAATTAGGACATTACCAACTGACAAAAGCATATTTTGCCAATCTATCTTAATTTAAACAGTCCTTTTGTTTTTACAAGTTAATAAATTTATGCGTTCTGTGCCTTAAATTCCTTTAATTTTTCTGTGAGTTTAGGAACGATATCAAAAGCATCACCAACAACACCATAATCGGCCGCTTTAAAAAATGGAGCCTCTGGATCAATATTGATAACCACTTTTACTTTTGAAGCATTAATACCAGCTAAATGCTGAATTGCTCCCGAAATACCAATGGCAATATATAAATTGGAAGCTACTGGTTTTCCTGTTTGTCCTACGTGTTCACCATGTGGTCTCCATCCTAAATCTGAAACGGGTTTTGAACACGCTGTTGCGGCTCCAAGAACTTCTGCTAGATCTTCTATCATTCCCCAATTTTCAGGGCCCTTTAATCCTCTTCCTCCAGATACCACTATTTCGGCATCGGCAATACTAACTTTGTTTGATGCTTTATCGACTGACTCTACGTGGACTCCGTTTTCTGGGATATTTGGAGAATATTCTTCTGAAGTTGCACTAGCTGAATTTTCTACCAATCCGAAAGAATTGTTAGAAACTCCAACCACTTTGACTTCAGTATCTATAGTTGTATAATTGAAGGCTTTATTAGTAAAAGCTGTACGTTTCACAGTAAATGGAGATGCGCTTGTAGGTGCTTCGACTACGTTTGAAGCGTAACCTGCATCTAAATTTACGGCTAAAATTGGGGCTAAATATTTACTGTCTGCACTTTGACTGACAACAACTACTTTAGTTCCCTCTTTTTCTGCGGCTTGTTTGATAACATTTGCATAGGTCTTTGCATTAAACATATCCAATTTACTATCGTTCACTTTCAATACTTTATCTACGCCATAGGCTCCCAATTCGGAAACATCATCGGCATTCACCGCAATCGCTGTGACTGTTGTTCCCATTTGATCAGCAACCGCTTTGGCATAGGATGCCACTTCAAACGCTACTTTTTTGAATTTTCCTTTTTCTGACTCTGTATATACTAAAACTGACATAATTTTCTAAAATTAAAAATTAAAAATTCCAAATCTCTATAATTAGAATTTGGTCCTTGATTATTGGCCTTTAAATCACCTTGGCTTCATTGTGAAGTAAACTCACCAATTCATCTAAATTATCTGGAGAGATCAATTTCACTGCACCTTTCGGAGCTGGTTTTTCAAATTTTACTGTCGATGTCTCTTTTGTCGCCTCAACGGCTTCAACAACATTTAAGGGTTTTTGACGTGCCATCATGATTCCGCGCATATTTGGAATACGCAAATCACTTTCTTCAACCAATCCTTTTTGACCACCAATTACCAAAGGTAAGGTTGTAGAAACAGTTTCTTTTCCTCCATCAATTTCTCTTACAGCTTTGACATTATTACCGTCAACTTCGAGACTGATACAATTAGTTACAAAGTTGGCTCCAATTAATTCTGCCAACATACCAGGAACCATTGCGCCGTTATAATCAATAGACTCACGACCTGCAATCACTAAATCATATCCACCATCCTTAAACACATTAGCTAATTGCTTTGCAACTGCATATCCATCTGTTGCAGGTGTGTTGACTCTGATAGCTCCGTCTGCTCCGATTGCCAAAGCTTTACGCAGCGTAGGTTCGGTTTCTGGCCCTCCGACGTTAACAACATCAACAGACGCGCCTTGTTTTTCTTTAAACCACATAGCTCGAGTCAAGCCAAATTCGTCGTTTGGATTGATAACAAATTGAACACCGTTGGTATCAAATTTAGTATTGTCATCAGTAAAATTGATTTTTGAAGTCGTATCAGGTACGTGACTAATACATACTAATATTTTCATTTTGAATAATTTAAATGTTATTTATTTTAGAATTTTTAGCTGGAATCATTTATAAATCAGACTGAAAACCGCAAACTGAAAACTGCCAACTAATTTGAGAATACGAAGTTAAATATTTTAAGTGACATATTTACTATGCGTGCATAATAAATTTTACTTTGAATTCTTTTAAAGCGATCAATCTAATAAATATTGTATAAATAACTCATTATTATTTCTATGATTTTTTTCTCAATTATCCTTACTTTTGCTATTCCTTTTAAAATTTTACAATGAAGACAATTCAGTTTAGAGAAGCAATTTGCGAAGCCATGAGCGAGGAAATGCGTCGTGATGAAAGTGTTTACCTAATGGGTGAAGAAGTTGCAGAATATAATGGAGCATATAAAGCATCCAAAGGCATGTTGGACGAGTTCGGCCCAAAACGTGTGATTGACACGCCCATTTCAGAGTTAGGTTTCGCAGGTGTCGCGATTGGCTCTACTATGACTGGCAATAGACCAATTGTAGAATATATGACGTTTAACTTTTCCTTGGTAGGAATCGACCAAATCATTAATAACGCCGCTAAAATCAGACAGATGTCCGGTGGTCAAATCAGTTGCCCGATTGTTTTTCGTGGCCCTACAGCATCTGCTGGACAATTAGGGGCAACACATTCACAAGCCTTTGAAAGTTGGTTTGCCAACACACCAGGATTAAAGGTTATAGTTCCTTCCAATCCTTATGATGCAAAAGGGCTATTGAAATCTGCCATTAGAGATAATGACCCAGTCATTTTCATGGAAAGTGAGCAAATGTATGGTGATAAAGGTGAAGTACCTGAAGGAGAGTACACAATTCCTATTGGAGTTGCAGAAATTAAGCGAGAAGGTAAGGATGTAACGATTGTGTCTTTTGGTAAAATCATAAAGGAAGCCTATAAAGCTGCCGATGAATTAGAAAAAGAAGGTATTTCTTGTGAAATTATTGACTTACGCACTGTACGCCCTATGGATAAGGAAACCATTCTTAAATCAGTAAAAAAAACAAATAGATTAGTTGTTTTGGAGGAAGCGTGGCCGTTTGGAAATGTATCCACTGAAATTACATACATTGTGCAATCAGAGGCTTTTGATTATCTAGATGCGCCAATAATAAAAATAAATACTGCCGACACACCTGCACCTTATTCTCCTGTTCTTTTTGAAGAATGGTTACCGAATAGCGATGAGGTCATTAAAGCGGTAAAAAAAGTAATGTATAAATAATTTGCAATGTTTTGCGTTATATAGACTTCATCAGCATGATCGTTGATGAAGTTTTTTTTCATATGAATCTAAAACTACTTGTCACATTTTTTTTCTTTGGAATCATTTCCACCTTCTCACAGACCAAAATCAGTGGTTATGTCTTGGATGAACAAAATGTTGGTGTTGCCTACGCCAATGTGTTTTTCAAAGGCTCAACAGAGGGAACCATTACTGATGAAACCGGTCGATTTTATTTAGAATCTGACAATACTTGGGATATTGTCAATGTATCTTTTTTGGGTTATGACACGCTAGAAGTGCCCCTGACCCAAAAAGTAAATTATAATTTGAAATTTATTCTTAAAGAAGGTGCTTCACAACTCAATGAGGTGGTTATCATTACTGGTAAGCAATCTAAAAAAGAATCTGAAAACCCAGCCATAGCCATTCTCAAAAAAATCTGGGAACGAAAGCGCCAAAACGGATTACGACAATTCGATCAGTATCAATACACCAAATACGAGAAATTAGAATTCGATCTCAATACAATTGACAGCTCGCTCATAAAAAGCAAATTGTTCAAGGGAATGGAATTTGTGTTTAACCAAGTCGATACTTCTAAAGTGACCGGAAAAACCTATTTGCCAATTTTTATTAATGAGGCTTCTAGTGTAGTTTATGGTGACAACATAATCAATAAAGAGAAAGAAGACCTTAAAGGAAACAAAAACTCTGGATTCAGCAACAATCAGATCATCATCGATTTTGTAGGTGATCTTTACTCCGATTTTGATATCTATAACAACTACTTGAAGTTTTTTGACAAAAGTTTTGTAAGTCCATTATCTCGAACAGGTATAAATACATACAACTATGTGCTTTCAGATAGTGCTTATATTAACAATAAATGGTGCTATAACATCATCTATTATCCTCGACGAAAAAACGAATTGACTTTTAAAGGTGACTTTTGGGTCAATGACTCAACTTTTGCCATCAAGGAAATCAACATGCAAGCATCTAAAAGTGCTAATATAAACTGGGTAAAGGAAATTTACATAGAGCAAGAATTCGAGGTGCTAAATGATTCTGTATTTCTAATAACACGTGATTATATGATGTCTGATTTCGCGTTTAACAAAAAGGAAGAATCTAGAGGTGTATATGGAAAACGTACAACGCTTTATGATAATTATCAATTCAATATCCCAAAGGAGGAAAAATTTTATAGTAAGGAGGTTTATAGCTACGATGAAGATATTTATAATAGAGATGATGAATTCTGGGACAAGAATCGTCTAGAATCCTTGAGTCAAGATGAGCGAGGTGTTTACAAGATGTTGGATACTCTTAAAACCGTAAAAAAATTCAAACGTCTCTATAATATTGGAAGTATTTTAGCTTCAGGTTATGTTGAATTCCCAAGCATAAATTTTGATTATGGCCCAATTTTCTCAACGTTCGGATATAATCAGGTCGAAGGCATTAGGTTACGTTCTGGTGGTCGTACCTATTTCGGATCAAATGACCTATGGCGTTTGGAAGGCTTTCTGGCATATGGTTTAAGGGATGACAAATTTAAGTACGGAATTTCAGGAAAGTGGCTTATAAATAAGAAAAACAGGTTTATTATTTCGGGAGGAAACCGTCGTGATGTGGAGCAAACAGGAGCTAGTCTTACTAATTCAACTGACGTCTTAGGGCGAAGTTTTGCCTCCTCTGCGGTTTTTACCACTGCACCAAATGATAAATTGACCAATATCAATCTAACGACTTTGGCTGTGGAAATGGAGCCCGTAAGAAATTTGATTTTTAGATTTAGTGGGAGCTACAGGACATTAGAGTCAGCCTCTGACACCTTTAGCCTGGACTATGTAGACCCACAATCCCCTTCAGGTATTTCTTCTGAAGTCAAACAATATGAAAATGCATTTTCAATTTCTTTTTATCCGCAACGTAAAATGACCGGTTTTGGTGTCGAGCGCCGGACAGCAAATGATGATTTTGCCAGTATTTTTGCGCAGGTGACCCATGGTGACAAGAATATTCTTAACAGCGATTTTGATTATACCAAAGTACAGGCATCTTATATTCAGCCATGGGCGTTAGGCGGATTTGGTCGATTGACAACTACTGTAGAAGCAGGCAAAACCTTCGGAGAAGTACCATTGGGATTGTTAAGTGTTGTGCCTGGTAACCAGACCTATTTTTCTATTTATAACACGTTTTCACAATTGGACTTTTATGAATTTGTAACCGACACTTATACATCAATGCATCTAGAGCACAACTTTAACGGTCGTTTTTTCTCAAGAATCCCGCTACTGAAAAAGTATAATCTTCGAGAAATTATTGGTATTCGCGCCGTGTGGGGAGAAATTTCTCAAGAAAATCGAGACTTGAATGCTTCAGGCCTTACCTATAGGGCACCATCCGACAAAATTTATTATGAGTATAGTTTTGGAGTCGGTAATATTTTTAAAGTTTTCCGTTTAGATTTTAATTTTAGGGGAAATTACCGGGATGTTCCTAACGCACGCAACTTTGGAGTAACCGGTAGTTTTGGATTTCATTTTTAGTCATTTGTTGATGGAATTGAATTAAAAATTTGGTTTTATTAAAAAAGTCTGTTTTAATTCAAGTATAAAACATAAACTCTTCCATATCTTTGCATCCCAAAATAAAAAGACATGACTAATTCAGGAAAAAAGACCTTTGATGTTCTTATTGAAATACCTAAGGGTAGCCGAAACAAATACGAATATGATTTTGAGTTAAAAAAAATCCGCTTCGACCGTTTGTTATTTTCATCAATGATGTATCCAGCGGATTACGGTTTCATCCCTGAAACCTTGGCACTAGATGGTGACCCTTTGGATGTGTTAGTTTTAGGAACAGAACCAACTTTTCCTATGTGTGTCGTGCAAGTTAAACCTATTGGAGTGTTCCATATGGCAGATGAAAAGGGTAATGATGAAAAGGTGATTTGCGTGCCTGTATCAGATCCAATATGGAACAGTTTGGACGATTTATCAGATATGAATCCACATCTAATAAGGGAAATTGAGCATTTCTTTCAAGTTTATAAAGATCTTGAAAAGAAAAAAGTAGACGTTGGAGGCTGGGGAAATGCCGGTGAGGCTTATGATATACTCAACAAATGTTTGGATCGCTACGAAAACAGCGAACACAAAACCAATGGAAATTTCACTATTTAAGCAATAAACAACTATAATATTGAAAACCCTATATAATAAAGTATAAGGGTTTTTTTAATTCTTGTAGATTTTACTACTTTTGCCCAGCAAAATATTAACCAAAATCAAATAACTAATATGGAATCAATGATGATTTATATGCCAATTGTACTGGCGCTTTTAGGCTTGGCTTACATGCTTATTAAGAAATCCTGGGTCATGAAACAAGACGCTGGCGATGGTAAGATGAAAGAAATTTCAGATCACATCTACGAAGGTGCTCTCGCATTCTTAAATGCTGAATACCGTTTGTTAGCAATATTTGTAGTTATAGTAAGTATCGCATTATTTATAGTATCTCAAGTTGTAGAAACTACCCATTGGCTAATTGTCATTGCTTTTATTTTTGGTGCCATTTTTTCCGCATTTGCCGGAAATATCGGAATGAAAATCGCTACAAAAACCAATGTTAGAACTACTCAAGCCGCTCGTACAAGTTTACCGAATGCACTTAAAATCTCTTTTGGTGGCGGTACAGTTATGGGTCTTGGAGTTGCTGGCTTGGCTGTATTAGGTCTTACTACATTCTTTATATTTTTCTTCCACTTCTTTATGGATGGCGTATGGACAAACACTATGGATATGACTATAGTACTGGAAACCCTAGCTGGGTTTTCTCTAGGTGCTGAATCGATTGCATTGTTTGCTCGCGTTGGAGGTGGTATCTATACCAAAGCTGCCGATGTTGGAGCAGATTTAGTTGGTAAAGTTGAAGCTGGAATCCCAGAAGATGATCCTCGTAATCCTGCAACGATTGCTGATAATGTAGGTGATAACGTAGGTGATGTTGCTGGAATGGGAGCTGACTTGTTTGGCTCATACGTCGCAACAGTATTAGCCGCCATGGTTTTAGGAAACTATGTGATTAAAGATATGGGTGGCAATATTTCCGAATTAGGTTTTGGCGGTATCGGTCCAATCTTGTTGCCAATGGCAATCGCTGGTGCTGGAATCATTATTTCTGTCATTGGAACGATGTTGGTAAAAATTAAAAGTAATGACGCAAAGGAAGCTCAAGTTATGGGAGCGTTAAATGTCGGTAACTGGACTTCAATTATTTTAGTGGCTGCGGCTTGTTTCGGATTAGTAACCTATATGTTACCTGAAACGATGCAAATGAATTTCTTTGGAGAAGGTTTACAGGAGATTTCTTCAATGCGTGTATTTTATGCAACGTTAGTTGGATTATTCGTTGGTGCCGTTATATCTTCAGTAACAGAATACTATACAGGGCTA
>JAGXIE010000079.1 GCA_024635765.1 Flavobacteriaceae bacterium
GAAATTCATCGTCATCCCAATTTATGGGATCGACCCGATGAATTTCTTCCAGAACGGTTTGATGAAGGCAGCAGAAAGTTTTCTTCGCAATATTTCCCATTCGGAGCAGGTCCAAGAAAATGTATAGGAAATAACTTCGCTATGTTTGAGATGATCATAGCGGTGACTGAATTGGTCCGAAATTATAATGTCTATCCAGAATTTGGTGAAATTGGGATAACGCCATTAATAACATTAAAGCCTAAAAATGCTATTCTAAAATTTACTGTAAGGAATAAAGAATAACCAATAAAGAAATTAGTTTAAGAAATTAAATTAATATAATTTGTCCTATATTGATCAAAATTTATTAAATTTAAAATGTTGTTTAACAGTCATCTAACATCTAATAAATAAGACCATGCCAATTTATATGGATTATCATATTTTTCCTGGAGTCACAATAGAAGAGGTTAAGGCTGCTCACATTACTGATAAAGCAACCCAGGATAAGTATGGAGTAAAATACCATCAATTTTGGGTAAATAAGGAGACGGGGTCTGTGTTTTGCTTAATTGAAGGGCCTAATCCCGAAGCGTGTAAAAGAGTTCATGAAGAGGCCCATGGGAGTGTTGCATGTAATATTATTGAAGTACAGCCAGGAGTGCTAAACATGTTTATGGGTGAAAACCTTTCTATAAATCATGGTATTGTCTATAACCACAACGGGGAAATAGATTCAGGCTTTCGGTTTATCATGGTTTTGGATATAGTTGTGAATACCTCTTTAAGTAGTCATTCTAATTTAGATAAATTCATTTTCCCCGTGGTACCAAGAAACGAAGCCATTAAAATTATTAAAGAATTTGATGGTGAATCAATAGAAAACCTCTCTGATGATAGCATTATGGCGGTTTTTAAGGAATCCGACAACGCATTTAAGTGCTCTTTAGCAATTCAAGAGTTATTTAATAAACATCGTGGAGCCAAAAATTGGAATATAAACTACAAGATTGGACTCAATGAAGGTCAGCCAGTGACTATGTCCGACGGTTTTTTTGAAGATTCTATAATTTATGGCAAACGGTTGAGCTTGATTGCGGAGGAAAGTCAAATTTTAATGTCCCAAGGTTTTAAAAAATTGTGTTCTTTTCAATTGGCAAAGTTTGATCAATCAAAAGTTAAGGTTTTGAATGATAAGCAAAAAACCTTAATTGGAGATTTCTGCGATTACACAGAAGCAAATCTGACGACCGAGAAATTATCGGTGGAATCTATAAGTCAGGAAGTTGGTCTAAGTAGACCTCAATTATATAGAAGAATAAAATCCATTACCGGCCGCTCTCCTCAAAATTTTATTCGAGACCTTAAAATGCGGACAGCGTTTAACCTTATCAAGGACAATAATCATAATGTTTCGGAGGTAGCTTACAAAGTGGGCTATGATGATCCGTCCTACTTCTCCAAAATATTTACTCAAAAGTTCGGCATCTGCCCATCTAAATTAGTCTAATTCCTTATTTTCTTCTTAAATGAATCAATCGTTCAAGATTTTGAACGATTTCACATAGGTTCAATTTTCGTTTTCTCATTAAATTTGAGTATATAATTTCTGTGACTCCTTATATATTATAAATAGATACAATTTTAAAAACTACAACCATGAGAGAACAAATCAAACAATTAAAAAACTCCATTGACGGTACCATAATTTTGCCCGAGGACAACAATTACAATGAGGCGAGGTCAATCTACAATGCAATGATCGATAAAAAGCCGGCGATCATCGTAAAGTGCAAAGATCAAGACGATGTGGTAGATACAGTAAACTTTGCTCGAAAAAACAATTTGGAAGTTTCTATTCGCAGCGGCGGGCATAACGGAGCAGGCCTTGCATTGATCGACGATGGTTTGGTCATTGATCTTTCCGATATGAAAGGATTGAATATAGATCCAACCACAAAAACTGCCATCATAGAGCCTGGCAATACCTTAAGTGATGTAGATGCTGCAACATACGAACATGGTCTCGCACTTCCAAGTGGAATTATCGGGACCACTGGAATAGGAGGTATAACATTGGGCGGAGGAATAGGTTACTTAAGCAGAAAGGGAGGATTAACCATAGATAATTTATTAGAATGTAAAGTAGTATTGGCCACTGGCGAAGTTGTAACTGCCAACAAGGATAAAAATGCTGACCTATTTTGGGCGTTAAGAGGTGGTGGTGGTAATTTCGGAGTCGTGGTATCCTTTAAGTTTAAGCTTATAGAAGTAAAGGATGTTTATGCAGGGCCTATGTTTTGGCCGCTAGAAAAGGCCGAGGAAGCCATGAAATTCTATGACAAAATCACCAAAAATGCTTCTAACGATTTATATGGTTTTTTTGCGTTTTTAATTGTGCCCCCGGCAGAACCTTTTCCAGAACACTTATGGAACAAAAACGTTTGCGGCGTAGTTTGGAATTACACTGGACCGCTCGAGAAGGCGGAAGAAGTCTTTAAACCCATAAGAGAATTTGGACCACCTATCCTCGATTTTGTAGGTGATATTCCCATGAAGAATTTAAACGGGATGTTCGATGCTTTGTACCCACCAGGGATGCAATGGTACTGGCGAGCGCATTATATTAAGGAATTAAGTATAGATGCCATTAAGACAAATATTGAATATGGCTCCAAAGTACCTTCTATGCACTCTACAACTCACCTATATCCAATTGATGGCAGAGTCCATGAAATGGAAAGTGGTGATACTGCCTGGTCCAATCGTGAAGCTCGTTGGTCTCAAGTAATAGTTGGAGTAGATCCAGACCCTAACAATGCTGATAAGGTTACTAATTGGTGCAAAAACTATTTTGATGCTTTGAAACCATACGCAATGGGAGGCGCCTATGTTAACTTTATGATGAATGAAGGTCAAGAACGGATTAAAGCCTCTTATAAAGGAAATTATGATCGGCTCGTAGATGTGAAAACGAAGTATGATCCATCAAACTTTTTTCACGTCAATCAGAATATTGAACCGAATACGGATTAATGGGTTAGATGATGAGGCATCCTAAAAAGGCATAGTAAATATTCCCGAAATAATTGATTTGTAGATACTTAAAAGAATAATCATAGTTATTCCTAGGCTGTCTATTCCCTAAAAATTAAATTTCTCATGGAATATTTTACTCTTTAATAGAAGAATTCTGATATAACTAAACACCATAAAATAGAAATCGATGACAACAAAATAAATGAATTTCTTAATAATAAGTGACTTAACTGTAGCCCATATTTTTAGGCTCTGACAAAACCTACATTGTAAACTTTAACTCAATTGATTGTAAACATTTTTTAATTATTAACCTTTTAAATATATTTATTATGAAAACAAAACTAGTATTAACAGCAATCTTAACAGCCTTTTTATTTTTACATGGTTGTTCTAACAGTGATGACAATTCTGAAAATTCAGAATTGGTTTCCAAATCGACATATTCGTCCCAGGGATCATATGCCGCCAGAAGTTCTGCAGTAACATCGCAAATGTTCCCGCAAGCTCAACAAGAGGTCATAGAGACCTTCCAAGCCATTGCACAAAGTATTATAGACGGGGATATGGATCTTCTCATCTCCTTTCATGCATATGGACCTAAGTTTACCGAGTTCAAAGACGGAGCATTAAGAAATGGAGGTGAAGCAAATGAAGCTTATGAACGCGGAGTTTTTGGTGCGGTGACGGAAGTAGTCAGGTTTGATGCAAATGATTTGCAAGTTGCAGTATATTATGGGAATGTAGCTAATGTAACCTTTCACTCCGATTTTCATTTAAAATTTGGAGAAGGGACAGAAACTGTTATAATTAACAATCAAATAACCTTGCTATTTGTTAAAACAAGCGGTGAGTGGAAAATAGTTCACGAACATCATTCTCCATTGAATCAGTAATGTGCAACAAGTGTATGCCCAAAGTATTAATAGCGATTTGAATTAAAGCTCAAATCGCTATTAATTATATTTAAACTTTCGGTGTAATCAAGAATTGATAGAATTAAGATTTAGTTAGGAGATATAAATCGTTGCATCTAATCCTGATAATAAATTGCAGTATTTCAATAAAATAATGATAATTTAATTAATTCGTAAATTTGTCTTTTAATAAATAATTGTTGAATAATAAGGCAAACCATACCAATCAGATAAAAACCGAAGCTAAACGCCTCGGTTTTTTGTCATGTGGAATCAGCAAAGCACAATTTCTCGAAGAAGAAGCACCAAGACTTGAAAAATGGTTGAAAAACAACATGCATGGCGAAATGAGCTACATGGAAAACCATTTCGACAAACGACTTGATCCTACAAAATTGGTGGATGATTCAAAATCTGTCATTTCTTTATTGTTGAATTATTATCCTCAAGAAACACAAACTGACAACACTTATAAGCTCTCCAAATATGCTTACGGTACCGATTACCATTATGTGATCAAAGACAAACTCAAATCACTTTTAAATTTCATTCAAGAAGAAATAGGAGAGGTTCATGGTCGAGCTTTCGTGGATTCGGCACCGGTTTTGGACAAAGCTTGGGCAGCCAAATCTGGTCTGGGATGGATTGGTAAACATAGCAATTTGTTGACGCAACAAGTTGGTTCATTTTATTTTATCGCCGAATTGATTGTAGATTTAGAGTTGGAATACGATTTACCAACAACCGACCATTGTGGAACTTGCACAAAATGTATCGATGCTTGCCCTACTCAAGCCATCACGGCGCCTTTCGTAGTAGACGGAAGTAAATGTATTTCTTATTTTACAATTGAATTAAAAGAGAACATCCCAACCGAATTCAAAGGAAAATTTGACGATTGGATGTTCGGTTGCGACATTTGCCAGGATGTATGCCCTTGGAATCGCTTTTCAAAACCACATAGCGAACCATTATTCAATCCACATCCCAAATTGTTATCTATGACCAAAAAAGATTGGGAGGAGATTACAGAAGATGTGTTTAAAAAAATCTTCAAAGATTCTGCAGTGAAGCGTACAAAATTTGAAGGTTTGAAACGGAATATTCAATTTTTAAAAGACTGATTAATTATACCAAACAGTTGTAGGCTTGCCCAACTGAAAATTCTGGAATCCAAAGTCTTCTGTTGAAAAGGAATTTGTATCAAACACGTTAGTGCCTTGACCTGGAATAAATGGATAATAGGATAATGAAAATTGGAAGGACTTAAACACCAAAAAATCATTCCGAACGATAAATCCAACTCCTAAAGAAGTATATAATCTACTTTTGGTGATGCTGGTTCCTTCATCGCCCAACAATGCGGAAGTAAAATTGAAAAATGGGTTCAACCTAAAGCCTAACACGTCCCAAGGTGAGTAAAATTGGGCCTGAAAAGAAAGAACATATTTTTTGGTTCCGGTAAGCCGACTGTTAAAACCTGGGATTCCTGCGCTGTTTTCACGTTGTTCAGCGTTGCCATAAACACCTATAAACTGATTATTTTCATCAATGCTCAATCGATCACCAATAGCATTCAATCGATTGGTACCAATTAAAAATTGGGGTTTTACAAACTGTCGCATTTTCCACTTTTCTCCCAGAGAAATTAGATTAGTAAAATAATTGGCTTGAAAAGAATAGGCCGTTTGTTGAGTTTGCCCATTATTTATAAATGTTCCGTATTCAAAATTAGTGCTCAGATAGCCCCAACTGAAATAGTTGCCATGCGAAATTTTCGCACCAAGATATACTCTATTCTTTTGGTTTTTGTGCTGTACACCACCAGTGATGGCGTAAACAGTACCTACCGGAACATCCTCTGTAATTCCATCCCGAAAAATATATTCGTCCTGCACGAATTGTCTTGAAGTGACGCCAATACTTCCCATATAAAAAGCCTCACTAGAAAAATAGCGTATGCTATCATATTCAATGCTCGGTGCGTCTTTAAAATCTACATGCAAGAATCGAGCAGAGCTTATAAAATTAGTGGTACGTTCTTTATAGGAATTTCCTTTGAATAATTTAAAGGAATGTCCTGCCCAAATATCTTGGGATTGGTATTTAAAATTTTGTTCGCGCAATATTAAATCTTCATTTAAAAGCACTTCCTTTCTATATTGTTCATCCAAATAAATGCCGCCAGCCCACCTGGTCAAAGGTGAATAAAATGAGCGTTCAATATTAAAATATTTACTATAATAGCCATTTAAATCAATATTGTAGCCAACAGAAGTATTAATGAATGTGTTTTTAAAATTAGGAATCTTGTATCTTAGGTCATAGCCATTTTTACCGTCATCTAATCGATTCGTTATACTATTATTAAACTCATGTCCGAAACCTAAAAAATTTCGATCTTTTAATCGGAACTTATTTTTTGAGTTTGATATGTCAATTTTTGGAATCAGACTCCAAGAATCCAACACATTTATAAAGACATCTACAGAATCTTTAGACATACCAGCATCTTTAACCTTAATTTCAATACTTCTAATAAAGTTCTGTGAACGTACCAAACGTTCTGATTCTAATAATAACAGAATGTCCAACGGCGTATTTTTTTTGATCAACAAAAAATTCCTAATTGTAAAATTCTTTGTTCTTATATGAATGTTGTTTCCTGTTTTTTCTAACCAACTGTTGGCGGTTTCGGTCGAGTCGGTAAAAGAAAAGCCAAAAGGATCGTGAGATTGGATGTTAATTAGCCTTATAATTTTTCCTTCAAAATTTTGAAAATTTTGTTTGATTTGTTTGGATTGTTTGCTCGGTTTTTTATTTGTTGATTTAAAAATTAGCTTATGAATAAATTTGGTAGATTTTCTTTTTTTTGAATAATCTTCTATCTTTTGGAACATGTTGGTAGAGTCCTGTTTGGTCTCGTTCTCCTGTGCAACTACCAAGCTATGACAGAAGGAAAAGAAAATAATAAAAGCGAATTTTTTTAGGCACATTAGGCACAATAGGATTCAAAAATAGTTTACAAATATAGTTCAATTCAATGCCTTTTAACTGTTACTGTAAAAAGATGATTCTCTTTAAGTTGTTTTAAGGCAAAATAGAAATATTTATCACTACCATGCTATTAATTTTAAATTGAACTAGCCTTTATTATAGAAGCAAAAATAAGCATGTCCTTTGGAATATTATAATGTTATAATTTGACTTCATGGATTTGAAGGATGAAATAAAGTTTCAAGATTTGGATTTGCCTTATTTTTCCTAATAAAACAAAAGAATTATTGGATAGCGAGCATATAATACATTGATATTTTGCATATTATATAGCAAACAAAAGAAAAAAGTTATGAAAATTAAAATTATAATTAGTTTGCTTACCCTAGTGCTAATGGCCTGTGGTCCAAAGGTCTCAACAGAAAAAGTTTCAGGTAAGAATTTAAACAGCTATTCGACTTTTGCGTATTTGCCAAATAGCAACTTTGACGATTATATAAAATTTGAAACAGACAATAGCGTCGGAATGGCAGTGATTGAAAATGTGAACCACAATATGCAAAAAGTGGGCTATAAAATGGATAGAAACAATCCAGATCTTTTGGTCCTATTGAGTACTACAACCAATATTGAAAAAACGGCATCAACAGAACCTGTTTACGCCACTTATCCTATCTATTATGGCAGAGGATATCCGGTTAGCCCATATTACCAAGATTACTATTATTACAATTATGCGGTTACAACCAAATCATAGGCTACGAGAAAGATGTAGACAGATATAAGGAAGGCACACTGCTTTTATATCTAATAGATAGCAATAGCAAAGAGGTTGTATGGAAAGGTATGGCGTCAGACTTGATTTTTCAGCAGAGCGCATCTCAAGCAATTTCAAAATTTGTAGATGATATGTTTGACGAATTTCCGACAGCCAAATAAAAATCATAAAATTTACAATAACCTTACTGTTTTTTTAAGAAAGCCGTAGATATGTGAAACATCAAATGGTGCAATTTATGTAATAAATGATGTTATAAACATCACAAAATAGTATAATTCACTATTTCTTAAAATTGGTCATTTCAAATATTCGTATTTGAAATGACTTTTTTTATAAAATGATAGTTGTATCACCAATTAGGCAATTCGACTTAATTACAGCTCAATATCTATATTTAAAAATAATTATGGCATAACTGTAGAAATTATTCAACGGTAAAAAAACATAGTTGTAATTAGTTTGATGAGTATCATTACCTTTGTTAATCAGTCCCAAAATTTTCAACATAAAAACATAAGTAATTATGAGCAAACAAAGCAGACGTAGAGAGGCACTGGTATATCACGCGAAACCAACTCCAGGAAAAATCAAGGTAGTTCCAACAAAAAAATATGCTACACAGCGGGATTTGTCATTGGCATATTCGCCAGGCGTCGCAGAACCTTGTCTTGAAATTGCAAAGGACAAAAACAACGTTTATAAATATACCACAAAAGGAAATCTCGTTGCTGTAATATCCAACGGCACAGCTGTTTTAGGTCTCGGCAATATTGGTCCTGAAGCCTCAAAACCAGTAATGGAAGGTAAAGGATTGCTGTTCAAGATTTTTGCCGATATCGACGTATTTGATATAGAAGTTGATACAGAAGATATTGAAACTTTCATTCAAACGGTCAAAATGATTGCTCCCACCTTCGGAGGTATAAATCTTGAAGACATCAAAGCGCCAGAAGCCTTTGAAATTGAACGTCGTTTGAAAGAAGAGTTAGACATCCCAGTGATGCATGATGATCAACATGGAACCGCTATCATTTCAGCTGCAGCGTTGTTGAATGCCCTGGAAATTGCTAAAAAGAAAATCGAAAAGGTAAAAATAGTCATCAGTGGAGCTGGTGCTGCGGCCATTTCTTGTACGCGCTTATATCAGGCTTTTGGTGCGAAGCGCGAATACATTGTTATGACCGACAGTAAAGGCGTTATTCGTCAAGATAGAGATGATTTATCAGCTGAAAAGGCAGAATTTGCTACAGATCGCAAAATCGATACTTTGGATGAAGCTATGAAAGATGCTGACGTATTCATCGGACTCTCAACTGCCGATATTGTTTCGCCAGAAATGCTGAAATCAATGGCTAAAAACCCGATTGTCTTTGCGATGGCGAACCCAAATCCAGAAATTGAATACCAACTGGCAATAGACACAAGGGACGATATAATCATGGCCACAGGTCGTTCAGATCATCCTAATCAAGTCAATAATGTACTTGGCTTTCCTTTTATTTTTAGAGGCGCCTTAGATGTAAGGGCCACAAAAATTAATGAAGCCATGAAAAAGGCAGCCGTATTGGCTTTAGCCAAGCTTGCAAAAGAACCAGTTCCGGAACAGGTTAATATTGCCTATGGAGAAACACGTTTGACATTTGGAAAAGAATATATCATTCCCAAACCTTTTGATCCACGTTTGATTGCCGAGGTTCCTCCTGCTGTAGCCAAAGCAGCAATGGAGAGTGGAGTCGCAAAAGAATCCATTGATGATTGGGATAAATATCGTGAGTCTTTAATGGAACGACTAGGTTCAGATAATAAGATCGTCAGGCTCTTAACCAACAGGGCTAAAATGAATCCAAAACGTGTAGTCTATGCTGAAGCTGATCATTTGGATGTCCTAAAAGCAGCACAAATAGCCTACGATGAAGGTATTGCGATCCCTATATTATTGGGTCGGAAAGAAACGATTCAGAAATTGATGGCTGAAATAGAATTTGATGCAGATATTGACATATTCGACCCTAAAACCGATGAAGAAGAACAGCGCCGTAATCGATATGCTGAAGTTTATTGGTCACAGAGAAAGCGTAAAGGTGTCACTCTGTACGCAGCGCAAAAATTAATGAGAGAGCGAAATTATTTCGCAGCCATGATGGTTAATGAAGGTGATGCCGATGCTTTGATCTCCGGTTATTCCCGAAGCTATCCGACAGTTTTTAAACCAATGTTGGAACTTGTAGGATTAGCC
>JAGXIE010000080.1 GCA_024635765.1 Flavobacteriaceae bacterium
ATCAATAAAAACTGAAGTGCTTGATTATGATGGTCTCGGAAATTGTATTACTTCAGTTATTACTGGTGAGGATGCCACTTCTTCAACCTTTACATTTGACACCTATGCGAGCCCTTTAAAACTTGCATTTGGAGATCAATATAAGTTAGCTTTTTTAAATGATGATTATTCCGATCAAGTCGGAAGTTCAATGGCACAGTTTGCAAGCCCCAATAATTGGCTAGGAATCACAACACCAGAAGGAACAGTTAATTTTACGGTTCAATATGATGCAGATAACAGAATTACAAACCGTTCTGGTAGCTACGATTTGGGTGATGGCGTATTAATTCAACAATCGGAAACATTCAGTTTTGTAAACTAAAATATAAAAGATTACTGCTTAGGCAGGAATAACAAAATGGAATCAATTCAAGCTATAAAACAACGATTTGGAATCATTGGGAATGATCCAAAACTCAATCGTGCCATTGAAAAAGCAATCCAAGTGGCTCCAACCGATATTTCGGTATTGGTCACTGGTGAAAGTGGTGTAGGCAAAGAAAGTATTCCGAAAATAATACATCAACTGTCACACAGAAAGCATGGTAAATACATTGCCGTCAACTGCGGAGCGATACCTGAAGGCACGATAGACAGCGAATTGTTCGGACATGAAAAAGGCTCTTTCACAGGTGCAACCCAAACTAGGGAGGGATATTTTGAAGTTGCAGATGGCGGAACTATTTTTCTTGATGAAGTGGGAGAATTACCCTTAACTACTCAAGTGCGTCTGCTTCGTGTCTTGGAAAATGGTGAGTTCATAAAAGTAGGATCAAGCAAGGTGCAGAAAACCAATGTAAGGATAGTTGCAGCCACTAATGTGGACATGTTTGAAGCCATAAAAAAGGAAAAATTTAGAGAAGATTTATACTATCGATTGAGTACTGTTGATATTAACATCCCACCTTTACGAGAACGAAAGGATGATATTCATTTGCTCTTTAGAAAATTTGCGAGTGATTTTGCAATCAAATACAAAATGCCAACCATCAAATTAACCGATGAAGCCGTTGAAGTGCTTCTGAAGAATCGATGGAATGGTAACATACGTCAGTTGCGAAATGCGGCAGAGCAAATTTCGGTTTTGGAACAAAATAGGACCATAAACGCAAACACTTTGCTCAGTTACTTGCCGAATCATGGGAGCAACTTACCGGCCGTCATCAAATCTTCAAAATCTGATGGGGATTTCAGCAGTGAACGAGAAATTCTCTATAAAGTTCTTTTTGACATGAAAAGTGATTTGAACGATCTCAAAAAGCTGACTATGGAACTGATGAAAAATGGCAATGAGGGAGATGTTCAAAAGAAAAATGAGGGGCTGATACAAAAAATATATGGTGATGATGAGGAAACTGATTATGAAGAGGCTATGGAAGAAGCTGAAATATTATCCTTGGCAGAAAAAAGTAATAATTCCCGTTCCGAAATCGAGGAGGACAGTCCCGACAATATAAAAGATAAATATCATTTCGCTGAAGAGATCGAAGAAGAAGAAACATTATCTTTACATGATAAAGAACTGGAATTAATCAAAAAATCGTTAGAACGCCACAATGGAAAACGCAAATTGGCAGCTGCCGAATTGGGTATAAGTGAACGAACTTTATATCGGAAGATTAAACAATACGATTTGTAATTATTTCGTTATTCATGAAAAATTAAAAATGAAATATTTCAAATTAACAGTCTTCATATTAATAGCCTTTACATTTTTTGGTTGTGGCCCTTATTCTTTTACAGGAGTAAATCAATTAACCGCTAAAACTTTTCAGGTTAATTACTTTCAAAATAATGCTCCTTTGATTGAACCAGGATTAGAACGTGATTTCACCTTGGCTCTCCAAGATATAATTCTAAACCAAACAAGTTTAGACCTTGTAAAATCTGGAGCCGATTTAACCTATGAAGGAGAAATCGTAGAATATCGTATTTCACCAACGACCGCAACAGCTGATAATAGAGCTGCCCAAAACAGATTGACCATAAGTGTTAATGTCCGTTTTTTCGATAAAAATGATGAAGAATCAGATTTAGAAAAACGTTTTTCATTCTTTTATGATTATGATGGAAGTGCTCAATTGGTAGGAAGTCAGAAAGATACAGCAATAGAAGAAATTTTTGAACGAATCACACAAGATATTTTTAATGCGACTCTTGCCAAATGGTAACAAAAGGAATATAGAAAGTGGGTATACGATGTTAGATTTACAGGATTAGCTACAAAACTTAAATTTTGAATAAAGAACAATTTACATACCTATTACAACATCCACAACAGATAAGTGCCGAGCAGACCAGTGACATCGCTTCGGTTCTTTCAGAGTTTCCTTATTTTCAACCAGCAAGAGCGCTTTATTTAAAAGGTCTAAAAAACAAGGATAGTTTTAAGTACAATCAAGAATTAAAAATTACCGCAGCTTATACAACAGATAGGAGTATTTTATTTGATTATATTACTTCTGAATCATTTAACCAAAATGAAATTTCGCAGCTCATCAAGCAAAATTCTGATCATTTAAAAGATATTTTTGTTAATGAGTTTGACGATATTTCAGTCAATAAAAGTGTCGAAATTGATGATGCCTTAAAAGAGCAAATCAAATCTACCGAAGGCGTCCTTGACCCCAACTTATTTGAAGAAAGAATGACTATCGGTACAATTGCCAATTTTAATATTGAAGGACAAACGCCACCAGAAGAACGCAATCAAGTTGATGAAGAACCTGAAACAGTTTTAAATATTGGCAAACCATTGGAATTCGACAAATCGGAAACACATTCGTTTTCAGAATGGTTAAAAATTACAAGCTTTAAACCCATTATTAGAGAGACCGAAGAAGAAAAACAGACAGAAAAAGCAGAAAGTGAGTCCAAAATCGATAAAAAATTTGAATTGATTGACAAGTTTTTGGAAACAAATCCGAAAATAGTTCCATCTAAAGAAACACCTACCCATAATATCGCAAAAGCCCAAGCAGTACAGAATGACGGCTTAATGACCGAAACTTTAGCTCGCATTTATTTAGAGCAAAAAAATTATGATAAAGCGATTCAATCTTATAAAATTTTAAGTTTGAAATATCCAGAAAAAAGTGGTTTCTTTGCAGACCAAATTAAGGCAGTAAAACAATTACAAGAAAAAAATAATATATAAACCAATGAGTACGTTTTCAATTTTTTTAATTCTAATCATCGCAGTATCATTCTTGCTGGTAGTCGTTATTATGGTTCAAAACCCTAAAGGTGGCGGGTTGTCATCTTCTTTTGGAGGTGGTGGAACCCAACAGTTGGGTGGTGTTAAAAAAACAACCGACTTTTTAGATAAAAGTACTTGGGCTCTGGCCACTCTTTTATTAGTATTGATATTGTTGTCGAATGTTGCGATTGATCAAGGTGGAAATGTCGAGTCAAAAGCACTGGATCCTAATGCCACAACATCTTCACCAGCGCCAATATCATCGCCAATTACTAACGATGCTGCAACACCCATTGATACAACAGAATAATATTAAAATCATACACTATTTCATATAAAAAATGCCAACGTTTACAGTTGGCATTTTTTGTTACTGAAACTTTGTCAGTGTGCATCTCTTGGCACAATTTTCGACTAAAGGTATACAGTTATAATCACTTTAAAAACTTATAAAAATATGGGCTTAAACATTAAACCATTGGCAGATAGGGTTCTTATCGAACCTGTAGAAGCTGAAACGAAAACAGCATCAGGGATTATTATTCCAGACAATGCCAAAGAAAAACCTCAAAAAGGTAAAATTGTTGCTGTTGGAAAAGGCACAAAAAAGAATCCAATGACTGTAAAAGTGGGTGAAACTGTACTTTACGGAAAATATGCTGGTACTGAACTTAAACTTGAAGGAAAAGATTATTTAATCATGCGTGAGAGTGATGTTTTGGCAATTATATAATTGCTATTAGCTATTAGCCTCTGGCTTTTAGCACCAAACTAAATTAATATTAAACATGGCCAGTAGCAAACAGCTAAAGGCTAAAAACAAAATTCAAAAAAAATGGCAAAAGATATAAAATTTGATATTGAAGCACGCGACGGTTTAAAGCGTGGTGTGGATGCATTGGCAAATGCAGTAAAAGTAACTCTGGGACCTAAAGGACGTAACGTAATTATCGGTAAATCATTTGGTGCCCCACAAATTACCAAAGATGGTGTAACCGTTGCTAAAGACATAGAGCTTGAAGATCCTCTTGAAAACATGGGAGCACAAATGGTAAAAGAAGTGGCGTCTAAAACCAATGATCTAGCCGGTGATGGAACAACAACTGCAACAGTTTTGGCTCAAGCCATTGTAAAAGAAGGTTTGAAAAACGTTGCTGCAGGTGCTAATCCAATGGATTTAAAACGTGGTATCGACAAAGCGGTGGAAGCCATCGTTAAAGACCTTGACAAACAAGCAAAAAAAGTAGGAAACTCTTCAGAAATGATCAAGCAAGTAGCTTCCATTTCTGCAAACAATGATGATACCATCGGTGATCTAATTGCAAAAGCATTTGGAAAAGTAGGTAAAGAAGGTGTCATAACTGTTGAGGAAGCAAAAGGAACTGACACTTACGTGGACGTTGTGGAAGGAATGCAATTCGATAGAGGTTATTTGTCTCCTTACTTTGTGACAGATGCTGACAAAATGATTGCAGACTTAGAAAATCCGTACGTTTTATTGTTTGACAAAAAGATTTCAAATTTACAAGAAATTCTTCCAATCTTGGAACCAGTTGCACAATCTGGTCGCCCATTATTGATTATTGCTGAAGATGTTGAAGGGCAAGCACTGGCTACTCTTGTAGTAAACAAATTACGTGGTGGCTTGAAAATAGCAGCTGTTAAAGCGCCAGGATTTGGAGACAGACGTAAGGCAATGCTGGAGGATATCGCTATACTGACTGGTGGAACAGTTATTTCTGAAGAAAGAGGATTCTCTTTAGAAAATGCTGACTTGAGTATGTTAGGTACGGCAGAAACAATCACAGTTGATAAAGACAATACAACTATTGTGAATGGTGCAGGAAATGCTTCTGATATCAAGGCAAGAGTAAATCAAATAAAAGCTCAAATTGAGACTACAACTTCAGATTATGATAAAGAAAAGCTACAAGAGCGTCTAGCTAAATTAGCTGGTGGTGTTGCTGTACTTTATGTAGGTGCTGCAAGTGAAGTGGAGATGAAAGAGAAAAAAGACCGTGTAGATGATGCATTGAATGCAACAAGAGCCGCAGTTGAAGAAGGCATCGTTGCTGGTGGTGGTGTTGCTTTGGTTAGAGCGAAAGGAGTTCTTGAAAAATTGGCTTCTGAAAACAATGACGAAGCAACCGGAATCCAAATCGTTGCACGTGCAATTGAATCGCCTTTAAGAACTATTGTTGAAAATGCAGGTGGCGAAGGAAGCGTTGTTGTTGCAAAAGTGATGGAAGGCAAAAAAGACTTTGGTTTTGATGCCAAAACTGAAACATACGTTGACATGCTGAAAGCTGGAATTATCGATCCTAAAAAAGTAACTCGTATTGCATTAGAAAATGCTGCTTCAGTTGCTGGAATGATTTTGACCACAGAATGTGCATTGGTTGACATCAAAGAAGATTCGCCATCCATGCCAATGGGTGGGGGCGGAATGCCAGGAATGATGTAGTTGAAAGTCTCGACACACAAATTATAAAAAACGCCTCATGAATTGAGGCGTTTTTCTTTTAAATAGTGGTACAAATAGATCTTTATTAAGCAAAAAAACATCAAAAAAATTGAAGTGTTGCTACTGCTATTTTCTGGTACCGAATTGTTTGCTGAAACTATTCCTTTAGTCTTATTGAACTACTCCTTATGGTCATCCTTCACTTCATCGTCCCTATACATACAGCATGGGTGAACACTGTTATAAGCCTCATCTGTTGCCTTTATCTCTTTGGTATCATGCCCAACATCTGCGATGTTTTGTTGAATGGTTTTTAAATCAATTTTGGTCTCGTCATAAATTAATTTCAATTCATGGGTCTCTACGTTCCATATCGCAGACTTCACTCCTTTTGATTTAATGGCTGCTTTTTCAATGCGATCTTTACACATCATACATACACCATCGACTTCAAAAGATGCTTTTGCATTTTTATTTTGAGCAAACGTAATTGATGTAACTAATAATGTTAATGCTAATACTAAATTTTTCATTGCTTATCTGTTTTAAGTTATTTAATGTTAAATCGTAATCCGGCGTAATACATACTTCCAAAAATTGGACCATAAACAAATGTCGTATCAAAGTTCTCTCCAAATGGGTCATCTGCCCCCAAAATAGGGTTGTCTTGAGTAACATTTGTGATGTTTTCACCTCCCAAATATAATTCAAATTTATCAGAAAATACTTTTGTGATTTGAGCATTTAGAGTTCCTATCGTAGGCGAATACTCGGGCAATTGGTATTGCACAGGATTGTTTGTCGTAGATGAAAATCGCTGTTCGCTCAACCAATTATAGGTTGCATCAAACTTCCATTGCGATGCATTCGGCTGTATGTTTGTTTCGTATGAGGCGTTAGCAAACAAGCGGTGTTTTGGTGTCAACGGTTTTTCGAGTTTTCCTGAATTGTATTGAGTTTTAACGTCATAATACTTATAAGCCGTTCTTATATCAAATCCTTCAAAAAGGTTATAATTAAATTCCACCTGAAAGCTATTGGCATAGCTATCACCTTCAAGATTATAAAAACTAATCTCCTGCGGATTCTCATAATCGACCACTACCTGATTCTGAAAATCGGTGATGTAATAGTCAAATGTGACATCAGCCTTTCTGCCAAAGAGATTGAATCCCTGTAAAAATGACACGCCATAATTCCATGCAATTTCAGGATCCAATCCAAAAATCTCTCCACCAGCATTTATGATGTTGATATTTCTTGAAGTGGCAAAAATAGATTGATTTTCTGCAAAAATATTGGCACTGCGTATACCGCGACCAAATGATGCCCTTAAGGCCGATTTTTCCCATGGTGTATAACGTGCATGAACCCTCGGAGTAATGAAGGTTCCCAATAAATTATGTCTATCAATGCGCACTCCAGCGGTTAAATTGAGTTTCTCTAACGTGTCATAATTGTATTCAAAAAATGCGCCAATGGAATTTTCGGTGCGTGCAAAGTCGGAAGTGTTTACCAACTCGTCATAATGGTCATAGGTATAATTCAAGCCTGTTTTAATCTTATGTCTTGAATCGCTAATGATGGAATTGTAAACGGCACTTGCATAAACACTGTTGTGCAAAATATCATATTGATTGAAACCAAAGTAAGATTCTTGATTGTGACGACTAAATGCCGCTTGAACCCCAAAACTTCTCCAAGGAATTTCGGTATTTACAAATCCTGTCTTTACCGAAGCATCAAAACGTTGCGTTTTTATCTCGCTTCCCCAGGCATTGGTGGTGAATTTATCGGTATCAGGATTAAAAGCCACTTGACCTGTTTGTTTGGAATCGTTTAAATATCGAAAATTGATAAAACTCACAAAACCCTTTTCAGGATCGGTATATTGCCAACGATTCATCACATTGATTTGTTGTTGTAGCGGTGCATCCAAAAATGAATCCTCATTCATATCAAACTTTCTATCGCGAATATTACCATGTAAGTACAATCCAGCACTCCATTTATCGGTGACTTTAGTATTCAAATGGGTGTTCAGTTCATAACGTCCATTTTGAGAGCCGTAAGCATTAACAAAAAATTTGGCATCGGTAGTTGGTTTCACTAATTCGGTATTGATTTGTCCTGCAATACTTTCAAAACCATTGACTACACTTCCCGCTCCTTTGGTGATTTGAATGCTCTCTACCCAAGTTCCTGGTGTAAAACTCAATCCGTATGCTTGTGATGCACCACGAATTGTTGGAATATTTTCTGAAGTGATCAAAATATAAGGACTCGTAAGACCCAACATTTTTATTTGTCTGGTTCCAGTTATCGCATCAGCAAAATTGACATCTATAGACGGATTGGTTTCGAAACTTTCCGACAGATTACAGCAAGCCGCTTTTAAGAGTTCATCGCTACTGACCGTCAATATATTTTGAGCTTGTAGATATGATTTTGAAGTTGTTTGCCTGCGTGATGTGAGTGTGACCTCATCAAGTTCGCTCGTTGGTTGCAACCAGTGTAGTATCGCTTTTGGTTCCGAAATGCTTAATGTGTCGGTTTTAAATCCTACATAGCTTATAACCAACTTGGTATATTCTGGTTTATAACTAATTGAGAATTTTCCGTCCATATCTGTGACCACACCAACACTCGTATTTAGCCAATAAATATTTGCACCAGGCAGTCCAATCGGTTTATTTTCTGCGTTGGCTTCTAAAATAATTCCATCTATCTTGTCTTGAGAGAAAAGAAAAGTTGGAATAAAAAGAATAATAAAAATTATATGTTTCATTTAGCTATATAGATTTACCAGCATCATAATTGCCATGACGATCATGATCGTGTTTTCAATAAAAGTTGCTTTGGTCATTGGTAGCTTTAAAGCTGTCCCGAGACATGCGCATTGAATTGATTTTTTATCCAATAAGGTTTTGGTGACGCCTATGGTTGTAATTCCTAAAATGATCAGTGTTGCGATTAATGCGATTGGTATTTGAATACGCATCAAGAATAAAATCCCTAATGCCAATTCCAAAAATGGATATATCCATCCATAAGCTGGAACAACTTTAGCCAAAGGATCATACATTTTGAACGATTCTGGAAAACCTTTTAAATCCAATAACTTGAAAAAGCTAAAGATAACATAGAACAAGCCCATAAAATCGAGCATAAACGCGTTTCCATTCCAAGGGTTGATATTCAACAAAATTGCTGCAACTGTAATGTATCCAAAGATTAAAAACAAAGGAAATAACTGCTGTAAATCTGATTTCTCTTCGTCCATTTGCGTCGAGGTTGAGTCAAATACATTCTTTTCTTTCTTTTCAGAAATTTGATATTTATTTGATAAGGCCTTTTGAAATGTTTCTGTTGAAATATGGTTGGCCATTGTAATTGTAGCTTCTGAAGTTGCCAAATCAATGGAAATAGTTTCGACATAGTCAACTGATTGCAGTGCTTTTTCTACTGAAACTTTACAACCATTGCATGTCATTCCCGTTACTGTATATGTGTGTTTCATTTTTTAGTTTTATAAAAATAATATTTGGCAAATGTTAACTATAACAAATACCTAAAAGGAATTGATAAAACTAACTAATCAAATGATGAAGACCTGGTCCAATACCTGTATGTCGGAGACCAAATTGGGAGGAGAATAATCTTTATGGGGAATAATCTTTTTGTCAATAGATTCAAAAAGATCGAGAATTGAATATGTAAAACTTGCAATGAATACCTGATGATGCATTGAAAGCTCTTCAAATTTCGACAAACTTAGTTTGTCTTGGCCTTTGATTACTTCTAGTTCATCTTTGCAACAATGTTTTTTTTCTGTTGAAGACATTTCCATTCCACAGCCTTGAGCTTGAGAGAAAACAGATATATCAACTAAAATGTCGCCACAATAATGCTTATCAACAGTAAAAGACACTGTTGAGAATAGCACTAAAAATGCCATTAACAATGAAAAAACTTTATGGAATGCCTTTTTTGCCATCAGCGCAAAATTACAAAAAAAATCATTCTAGGCTAAATTTTACAAAAGTATTAACCTTTCTTTATTTTTAATTTATAGTAGTAAAATGCTGGTAATAAAATCAATAGCAATATGGGCTGAATTAAAAATCGTCTAATATTAAAAAAAATGTAATAATCCTCCTGCTTTGGATTAATTACAAAATATAAAAATAGCATCATTAGAAAGACCAATGCTATGGCATAAATAAAAGCAGAAAACATGACAATGCTTTTGTCTTTAAAAAACAGATAAATAATTCCCAGTGAAATGCCAGAATTTATTATATATCTCAAAACAGTGTACACTGTCAGTTTGAAAATTTCACGTCTTGGATTGTCGATGTATAAATAATCATTCTTAAAAAAAGTCAGATAAGGATCGTAAAACAATTCATTCTCAAAAGTTCTTACAAGTATGAGAAGTCCAAAAAGCACCAATAACCATATCGATTTGATGACGCTTTTCATGGCGTTGTTTTTACATTAGAAAATCTATTGACCCAAAACATCCAAAGCAAAAACACTATGCCATAAATAATCAACGGAAAGATTACAGTATGAAGCTCTTCTCGTCGCCATGGATAATGATACAATCCAATAGATAGAATGACAATTCTAAAAAGATTGACCACATAAATCAAGACACTTCCTGCTAAAATATAAAAAAAAGTAGTTTTAAATTTGCCTGCAAAAGCAATCATAAAGGAAATAAATAATATAATGATACTAATTGAATTACAACCTTCTATTACTCTTGCCACAAACTTGCCATTAATGATGAGTTTCATGGAAGGTTCATCGGGATGTTTTGCGATTCTAGCATCGTAATCAAAAGTATGCAATAAGGATTCACTTTGTAAAGCCACTAAATTTGTGAAGTAATCAGGATAATATTTGGAACCGACAGAAAAATCCAAATACAGCTTATAAGAAAATGACAAAACGGCATAAACTATTAAAAATGTCAAAATAAACTTAATGACCGTTCTATATTTAATAATGAGTTTCTTCAAATGTTGCGTACCGTTAGTGTTGTTAAATTTATATAAAATAATCTCTACAATTACACTTTTGTAATACTTTTACTAAAATTTTATAACAATGATATTTGACCATCTAAAACCGCAAATAAAGCATATAATCTCTGAAGAAAGCAAATCAGTCAATGATAAATTATTGGCAATTTGTGCGCTTCTTGAAGAAAATATACCTCATTACAACTGGGTTGGTTTTTACTTTAGAAATGGTGACAGAGAGGAGTTGAAACTAGGTCCTTATGTAGGTGCACCAACAGACCACACCATCATTCCATTTGGAAAAGGTATTTGTGGACAAGTGGCAGTCAGCAATCAAAACTTTGTGGTACCAGATGTGTCAGCTCAAGATAATTATATTGCTTGTAGTATTACGGTAAAAGCAGAAATTGTGATTCCGATTTTTGTAAATGGTGAGAATATTGGTCAGATAGATATCGATTCAAACATAACCGATCCATTTACTATAGAAGATGAACGATTTTTAGAATTTGTATGTATTCAAGTTGCTTCAATACTTACATAAATTCCTTTAAAAGATTCCAGATTTAAGAAGAGCAAATAGCTATTGGAGTTTTATTTTTTGACTAAAACCCAGTACGTATCGCTTCCACGGGATCTAATCGTGATGCGGACATAGCTGGTATCACGCCAGAAATCAAACCAATGGCCGTAGAGAGCAGGAATCCTAGCGTCATATTTGAAAAAGAAAGTACAAACTCAAAATCTTCGGTAAAATTTGACGCAACTTGGGCTATGATCCATACCAAAAGAAGTCCAACCAGTCCTCCAATAATCGCGAGAATTACTGCTTCGAACAAAAACTGA
>JAGXIE010000081.1 GCA_024635765.1 Flavobacteriaceae bacterium
AGTGGTATTGAAATTTTTGAATTTGTAAGACGATTTCCAGTTGACGTCATCATTTCGGAAATTGATCTGCCTGAATTAAATGGTATAACAGCACTTCGTGCTATAAAAAAAGAGCATAGTGAAGTTAAGGTCATAATGTTCAGTCATCAACCTGAAGAAATTTATGCTATCAGCACTATAAAAGCTGGAGCTGCTGGCTATGTTCATAAATCGGCTTCTACAGACACTATAAAAGAGGCTATTTTAAAAGCTTACGGAGGTGGCATTTACTTGAGCGAAGCAATGTCTAAACATTTGAACTTTAATGACCCTAAAAACAAAAAGAGCAAACTTTTTAAAAAGCTATCCACACGCGAAGTTGAGGTCTTGAAATTGCTTTCTTCAGGAAAGAAGAATAAAGAAATTGCACAGGAATTGGAAATCAACGAAAAAACTGTCAGCACCTACAAAGCACGTCTGTACAAGAAATTAAATGTGACCAATTTGGTTGATTTAATTCATCAGGCAAAACACAATGAGTTAAATTAAAATTATCCTCCTACAACTTTACCAAGTTTCTTGGACAATAAAGTTTTAAGTTTTAAATAATCTCTAATGTCCTCCATTATGGGAAGTGTATTGACTTCTGGTTGAGAAGTCTCATTTTGGTATTCTGATACTTTTTGATCGATAAGAAAACAGCGTAAGCTCAAAATAGTCTGTGTTACAAGTTGAGAAATCGTTTCTTTCTTTTCTTTTGGGATGATATGATTTCGTTGCCAGTCGTGAAGTCTATATCGTTCGTCATTCATTAAAATTGTAGTGACTTCATTAGCCATATCCTGATTAAGTTTCCCGATAAAATCTTTTAATTGAAAATTATCAGCCTGGTGCAGTGTATCAATAATTGAATAATAAAGCGTCTTAAAATTGGTATCGGAAAACTGCATTTCATCTTCTTGAAGGTCGAGATAAATTTTTTCAAACACTTTTGCTTGATGTATAACCGGTTCTAAATTCAAATCTCCAGTAGTTTCATCTTCCTTTAATACTAAATCTTCAAAATTCTCGGTTTCGTTACCATACAATAGAAGTATCTCAATAATTTTTCGCTCCAACTCATATTGATAGTCAACTTTCCTTGTGGGCTGTTCATGTTTAATAACATTAAACGCCTTTTGCTCTGACTTGTAATTTTTATTGGATTCTTGCTGTTCTTTTTTATTGATTTGTGCCAAGGTGCTGAATAAAACCTCCTCACTAATATCCATGATACGAGAACATTCCTGAATATAGATTTCACGTTTGATTGGGTCAGGAATTTTAGAGATGCTATTGACTATTTCCCTGATGGTTTCTGCTTTTTTTATTGGATCATTATTGGCATCTTCTACAAGTAACGCAGCTTTGAATTGAATAAAATCCTTTGAATTTTCTTCAAGATAAGAACTCAATTCAGAAAGTGTATTCTGTCTAGCAAAACTATCGGGATCTTCACCGCTTGGGAACATCACGACCTTTACATTCATTCCTTGCTCTAATATCAAATCAATACCTCTTATGGAAGCTCGAATACCAGCTGCATCTCCATCAAAAAGTACTGTTATATTCTTTGTCAAACGATTGATTAGACGGATTTGTTCTGGTGTTAGAGCTGTTCCGGATGAAGCCACTACATTTTTGATTCCAGTTTGGTGAAACTGAATAACGTCGGTATAACCTTCAACCAGATAGCAATTATCTTCTTTTGCTATCGCCTGCTTCGCATGAAACAAACCATAAAGAATTTTACTCTTATGATAGACTTCACTTTCAGGTGAATTGACATATTTTGCCGCTTTTTTGTCAACCTTCAAAATACGTCCACCAAAACCCAAAATACGACCACTCATGCTGTGAATTGGAAACATGACACGTCCTTTAAAACGGTCGAATTGTTTGTCTTCCTTTACGATGGTAAGACCTGTCTTTTCGAGATAGTCTAGCAAATATCCTTTCTTCAGAGCTTCATCAGTAAATGCTTGCCACTCATCCAGAGAATAGCCCAAATTGAATTCCTTTATGGTATCGTTAGTAAAACCTCGTTCTTTGAAATAACTTAAACCAATTGCTTTTCCTTGATCTGTTTTATGTAGGATTCTTTGAAAATACTCATTGGCAAACTCATTAACCAAATACAAACTTTCACGTTCATTAGCCTCTTCCTTTTGCTCATTTGTTTGTTCGGTTTCTTCTATCTCAATATTATATTTTCTTGCGAGATATTTGATGGCCTCTGGATACGTAAAATGTTCATGTTCCATTAAAAATGTTACAGCATTTCCTCCTTTTCCACTACTGAAATCTTTCCAAATCTGTTTTACCGGACTTACCATAAAACTAGGTGAGCGTTCATCAGAAAAAGGGCTCAATCCTTTAAAATTACTACCAGACTTTTTGAGGTTGACGAAATCGCCAATAACCTCCTCTACTCGAGCAGTTTCAAATACTTGTTCTATGGTGGATTTTGAAATCAAAAATTGAATGGATTTTCCACTAAACTGGAATTAAATGGTAAAAGTAATACAAACAGCATTGGATTTAAAATTTATGCTGCTTGAGACATCATTTAATTGATAACTTTTATTAATTTGACCTCAACAAAATTTAAATCTATCCAGATAGTAGAGAATAATTTTGATTCATTACAAACCAAAATAAATTCTATTTAAAATCGCAGTATTAACAATATTGAATTGCAATTCGCTTTAAAATGAGTTATATTCACTTGTCCAAATGGTCTGTTCACTCATTGTGACTTTTGCAAATGAGTTTCTTATTATAGATTTGATAAAATAAAACATATAGAATTATGAAAACACAATTAACATTTACCCAGAAAAAAACGTTTAGCGTATTGGGGCTATTCATTGCTTTAATGTTTGTCTCCTCCTCGCTAACACCTGTCCATGCACAAACCGATAAAGTTACTTCGGCAGAAAATAGGCAGAACGAAAGAACTATCAAAGGCATCATTAACAGTGAGAATGGTCCTTTAGAAAGTGCCAGTATCATACTCAAAGGCACTGAAATCGGCACTACCACTAACGATAAAGGTGAGTTTACCTTCCCAAAACCACTAAAAACTGGCGATATTTTACTTGTTAGTTATTTAGGTTATGAAACTCAGGAAGTTAAAATTAAAGACAATACAACATTTTTGAGGTTGGTATTAACAGAAGATCTACTTGAATTTGTAGGCGCTTTGAACACCGATAAACCCTATAAATCCAAGCGGTCGAACTAATGACTTTTAACTGCATCAGCAAGTTTCAATGAAAACAGTATTATATATATGTCTCTTTCTAATGGCATTCCAATCTAATGCCCAAAGATCTGATTTTGATACAATCGATTTTGATAAAGCAGATAACATTGCATTGGAATACAAAAATGAAGGACTCAATAATTTACCTGAATTATCATTTAAACTTACCTCAAAATTAACCACCGACGTTGAACGTTTTCGAGCCATTTATATGTGGGTTTGTGGAAATATAGCGAATGATTATGGGCTGTATTCTAAAAACATGCGAAAGAGACAACGATTTAAAAATAATAGTCCCAGACTGGAAGAATGGAACTCACGATTTAGAAAGGTTTCGTTTCAAAAATTATTGGAAGATCAAAAAAGCACCTGTACAGGTTATGCATATCTCATAAAAGAACTCTCGCGTTTAGCCAATATTGATTGTGAAATTGTTCATGGTTTTGCTAAAACTAGCACTATAGACATTAATGAACTTGATATTCCTAACCATTCCTGGAATGCCGTTAAATTAGATGGGAAATGGTATCTCTGTGACCCAACTTGGGCAAGTGGCATTCCAAACCCTTCAACCTCTCGATTTGAGTTTCAATATAATGACGGTTTCTTTTTATCAAATCCACGACTCTTCGCCATCAATCATTATCCCGTAGATAAAAAATGGTTACTTATTGAAGAACAAGTACCAACATTTAAAACTTTTTTAGATGCTCCAATTATATATGGTAAGGCATATGCAAATCTTAATGTTTTAAGCGAGCCAAAAAAAATGCATAATTTTATAAAAAAGAACGAGAAAGTTACTTTTACGTTTCAACTTCTTAAGCCAACGGACACAAACGATTTCAATCTATTAGTTGATAATGGTTATACAAGCAAAAAAATCCATTTAAAATCAGTAACTATTGAAAATCATTCGATAACTGTAGAGTATAAATTTCAGGTATCAGGTTTTTACGATGTACATTTATTAATTGGGTCTGACTTAATTTCAACCTATACATTTAACGTAAAGAGTTGAGCGAATTTTAAAGACAATCATCCCGTTTTAGATATTATAAAAACAGGAAAGGCAAATTGATCGACAATTTGCCTTTTTTTTAGTGTTTTGAAACTCTTGATCTTTTTTTGCTAATAAAAATCATGCTTCATGAATTAATCTAAATCAACCCTTAAACCAAGAGAAACATTATGCTGGTCAACCGCTTGATCTTTAAAGATGGTGTTGAGATCGTATTTGGCATATAGACTTAAATCGCCAATACCAATGTAAGCACCGACGCCGTAGACGAAATCAGTTGTATTGTAATCAGTCCGTATTTTTTGTTTAACGTTGTCACCATCTTCTTTAAATCTTAATTTTTGCTGTGTTCCGATATTGAATCCTCCATAGCCACCAATTCCAAATTTAAAATTATCAGCACTGATATATCTAATATGGGTTTCTTTCTCAATCTTTTTTGAAGGTCCAAATTCAAAATACAATGGCAATACCAAATTGGTGACTCTAAATTGTGATTGCCTTAATTCCACAGGGAATTCTTGCAATGAAGTGACATTTCCATCCTTTTCAAAATATAGATTGTCCTTTACGTTGAGTTTGTTCCATTGAAATGCAAATCCATATTTAACCCTTACAAAGTTGGAATTCTTCAACAATCTAGTTTTCCAATTCCAGCCAAGTTCTACAAAACCTGAACCCAAGACTTCATAAGGTGATTCATCTAAACCTTTTCCATCAATTATGGCATTGTTGAGACCAATAGCGAACAAAAATTCATTTGTTGTCCGTAAGTCATATTTAGGCGGTTTATTTTTACTTTTTAGCTTTATGCCTTTCTCACCTCTACCAAAAACAAATGAAACTGTATTTTCATGTTCGTCATAGGATTGATAATCGTTGCGTTTTAAAAGTGCAATTTTATTATCTATAATTGCCAATCGATTTTCGATATTGAACGCATGTTTTTGAGCTGCTTCTTTTTTTAGCTTGTCCGCTTTTTCATGAGTAATTTCTCCTTTATCCAAACGTTGATTGATGATTTCAACTTCAGACCTTAAAAGTTCCTTTTCCTCACTTGTGATAGTTTCTTTTAGCTGTTCAAGATTTTCAATCTTATAGCTATTATTGTTTTTTTGAATTGTGTCTTGTGCATACACCTTGTTAATGATTAGACAAAGGCTTAACAGCACAACTAGTTTAGTGATTGTGTTCATAATTGTTCGTTTTTTAATTGATGATTAATTTTAAATGTTAGTTATTCCTTTCGGCAACTGCAGTCTTCACCGATTCATAACCAGATTGTAAAGCTTCCAAAACCTTACTCCTGAACGATTGTCTCAAGTCTTCTTCAACGTCTTGAAGGAGCGCATTGGCATCAACCATTCCAGTTTTTTCATTATAAATTTTATTAGATAAAATTTCCTTCTGGGCTTTCTTGAGCAAACTTTCAATTTCTGTGTCTGTCAGATTATCACCATTCGGTTTCAAAGCATTGATTTCAGCTACAACTTCCTGGATTTTTTGTTCCTCTAATGTGAATGTGGATTTTTTGATTTCAGCTACGTTCTTTATAGATTCCTGGTAAGAGTTGTTCTCAATTTTAGCAACAACTTCTGCTTGTGTCAAATTAGTTGCAATTGAATTATTTTTAGATACGATGCTTTTTATAGTCGATTTTGGTCTTCGTTTATTTGAAATATTCTCTAAAGGATGTACTTCCTCGACCGCTACTTTCTCATTTTTAATTGGAACTTCATATTTTTGACTATCCTTTTGCTGAATCAAATTGTCATTAGCATTTACAATGGTAGTTGTGTTATTTTCAATAGAATTGTTATTGAAATAAATAGTCGACACAAAAGCAATCCCGACAATACTTGCTGCAATCCCAAACCACCAAAACAAATTTTTACTTTTATTTTTCTGTTCGGCATCTAGACGATTGGTCAATGTAGACCAACTTTCTGCAGAAGGCTGCAAGCTTCGTTTTTCGAGCTTATCCTTCATCTGTTCTTCATATTTAATTGGTGCCATAACCCGTCTTGTTTAATTCGTTAATTTTTTGTTGCAATAATTGTCTCGCTTTGAACAGTTGCGATTTTGAAGTGCCTTCAGTAATCTTCAAAATGTTTGCAATCTCTTGATGTTTATAGCCTTCAATGGCGTACATCACAAAAACCATTTTGTAGCCTTCTGGCAAATCATCAATCAATTTTTGAATTTCGGCAACTTCAATTTCTGTATTGATGTTATTACTAGAATTGTAATTGACTTCAATTTCATCTACGTTGAATTCTACATTCTTTTGTTGTCGCAAATACGAAATGGCTTCTCTTACCATAATTCTCCTCAACCAACCCTCAAAACTACCTTCATTTTTAAATGAACTCAAGTGAGTGAAGGCCTTGAAGAAACCGTTCAACATTACTTCTTCTGCTTTTTGAAGATCTTTAATATAATAACGGCAAACACTTAACATTTTTGGCACATGTAATTCGTATAACACATGTTGTGCTTCGCGATTGTTTTTCGCTGCTTTACTGATAAGCTCTGTCGTGTTATTATGAAGTTGAATGACTTTCAAAAGCGATGTATTAGGTCTTCTATTTATAAAGACGCAAAAGTTATGCAAATGGTTGCCTGACTAGTGAAAATAATTTATTTTTTTCTTTCGATAACGTAGTTGACCATAAGTATCAAGGACGCTTTAAACGTTGAATCAGGATAGGTGTTTAGCAGTAAAAGTGCATCATCCTTAAATGCTTCCATTTTAGAAACGGCATATTCCAGACCATCATTTTTTTTGACAAAATCAATAACTTCCCTAACACGTTCTTTATCCTTGTTATGATTTTTAATAGAATTGATCAGCCATTTTTTTTCTTTTGAAGAGCAATTATTGAGCACATAAATTAGTGGCAAGGTCATTTTTTGCTCTTTGATGTCGATACCAGTTGGTTTGCCAATGGCTTCTTGTCCATAATCGAACAAATCATCCTTAATTTGAAATGCCATTCCGATCAGCTCACCAAATTTTCGCATTTTTTCAACATCTTCAGAATTAGGTTTTACTGAAGCCGCACCAAGACTGCAGCAAGCAGCAATGAGTGTTGCGGTTTTTTGGCGTATGATATCGTAGTAAATATCTTCTGTTATATCGAGCTGTCGTGCTTTCTCGATTTGAAGTAATTCTCCCTCACTCATTTCGCGAACAGCAACGGAAATAATTTTTAGAAGATCAAAATCATTATTATCTATAGAAAGCAGTAAACCTTTAGATAAAAGATAATCGCCAATAAGCACCGCAATCTTATTTTTCCATAAAGCATTGATGGAGAAAAATCCACGTCGCCGATTACTATCATCCACAACGTCGTCATGAACCAATGTAGCCGTATGAATCAACTCAATAACCGAAGCCCCTCTGTAGGTTCGTTCACTCACTTCACCATTGTCAACCATTTTAGCGACCAAAAACACGAACATAGGTCGCATCTGCTTGCCCTTGCGGTTAACAATGTAAGTGGTTATGCGATTAAGAAGCGCCACTTTGCTAGACATAGAAAGCAGAAACTTTTGTTCGAAAAGTTCCATTTCGTAAGCAATGGGCAGTTTTATTTGTTCGACTATTTTCAAAAGGAACTGTTATGACGAATTAAAACAACAAACGTACTAAAAATACAAGTCAAATACTATTATGTCTATGTAAGGAAATTTATTAAAATGGCAAAAACCTAGAAAAACGTTTAATAATACATTACTTTAGTTTTTCAAACTTTAAAATAAATACTTATGAAAAAAATTACTTTATTGCTTATTACTTTATTGGCATCTCAATTTGGGAATGCACAACAGACAATTTCTTTTGAAGTATCTGAAGGATATTCTCTTGGAGATATTAATGGCCAAAATGGCTGGGTTGTAACTGGAGATGGTGCCGGTGGTTTTGTAAGCAATCAGGTCGTAACTGCGGATTTGGCCACCGCTGGCACACAATCTCTTAAAGTGGATGTCGATCCTGCTTTTGGGGGGCAGTCTAATCCTATAATTGGAGGATTTTATAATTATATGACACCTATTCCATATAACCCGTCTGTTTTCTCTTTTGACGTTAATATAAGTGAGCAAAATACAAATAGCTCAGATTATATTTTCGGTTTAGTGAATTTAACCGCCGGTGTGTATGTTACATACATTAGATTTTCATTTAATGGAAATATATTGGTTTTGGCGCGTGATGGGAGTAATACCGTTATTCAACCTGATACAAATGCCGATTGGGCTCCTGGAGTGACCTATAATGTGCGGATAGAAATTGCTGGTAATACAGAAACATTTTTTATAGACAATGCCCAAATCTATACTGGAACTTTAGTATCCGCAGCAGATATTGAGCAGGCAAGATTTATTCACGACAATTTTGGTGGATTCGCAATTATGGATAATTTTAGAACTAATAATGAGGCTACTGCGTCTGTCAATGAATTTAATTCCAATATTTTTACCCACTTCTATGACAAAGATTCAGATGTGATAACGTTAAAATCTTCTACTCTTGCCTTCGACAATATTCAAATATATAATCTAATGGGACAAGAAGTTTTAAACAAAAACCTATCTCAAACTACTGAAACTTTAAATTTGTCAGAATTAAATGATGGATTGTATTTAGCAAATCTGATGATGGGAGGTCAAGTTCAAACTTTGAAATTTTTAAAACATTAATAAAAAAAGTTTAGTTTTATAAAGAGAGTTACAAATTGTAACTCTTTTTTTTATGTTTTGTTTGCTCATTGAAAGTAAGCCGCATTAATACCTTTAGTTTTTAAATGACCTAATTTTTGAAAGCATCATCATTTATACCTTGTTTCTATACAAAGATTTGTCAATGCAATTTGCCATTGCTTCTTTGTCCATTTCCACTCCAACAAATGAAATAACTTTAGAAACAACTTCATCTGTATGGTTGAGCACATCTTTATAATAGAGATAAATCAGTTCCACTCCTGGTTCTCGTTCCTTCCAAGTTTCAACCTGCTTAAGCTGTTTTTTATATGATTCAAAAAGTCTTGTAGGAAGTGTATCCGGATCTTTCCCAATCATTTTCTGTTGAGATTTCACCACTTCGTTAAGATCTCGATTCATGAAAATGATCTTATACCGATATTTTGGGTCTAAAAATGTGAGTAAGGGTGCCACAATCTTAATGGATTTGTTTTGAGCCAAATGCAACCATTTATTATCTTTCTGAAGTGACATAACGGGATCATACTCAAAATAACCTTTGGGGTTAGACTTATCAGCTTTTCTATTTTCATCCGTTAGAACTTTTAGACCACCTTTATGAAGCATTTGCATCATTAACGACGTGCCGGAACGTGGCAGACCAGATACGACTACGATTTGATCCTTCCTATATTTAAAATCTCCCTTATCATGTTGCAGCAATTTTTCTTCAATATTTTCAAGAGACATTTCAGCCCTAGAGAATGATTTAGGCTTTAGCTTCACAGCCATTTCGTAAGCATTTTTTGCGTTTTTATCATCTCCCAGTTTTGAAAGTGCTTGTCCTAATGTATAATGAGCTTTAGGAAAGTATTTCACTAGTTCTATGCTTGTAAGAGCGTGGTCTGCAGCTGCTTCGTAGTCTCCCAATATCATATATATATCTGCAAGTGCTTGATGCACCACGGCATTGTCAATCTCTAGTTTTAAAGCATTTTCAAAAGCATCTCTAGCTTCCTGATAATGAGCCATTTTTTTGTGAGCAATTCCGATTTGGAACCATATTTGGGCATTTGGGCTTTTGCTTTTAGACTCTTCCAATAATTCAAGGGCTCTTTTATATCTGCCTTTTCCAATCATTATTTTTGCCTCGGAAAGGGATGTGTTAATTTCAAAGTCTTTATCCAGCCTTCTCAATTCCATCAAATAACTTTCAGCCTTTATAAAATCACTTTCACTCAAAGCAATACTGAGCAAATCCATAAAAAAGGGAATTAGATTTACAACAGATTCTCCCACACTATAACCCTGTTTAGTTAAGACCTTTCCTTTTTCACCTTCAAAATCAGATTCTTTATAAACAGGATAATTTGAGTTTTTAAGTTGTAGGAGAATTTCTTTAGCTCCTTCGATATCCTTTTTACCTAATAAAACTCTTGCTAGATTGTGCTTCCAGTCGCAACTTGTTTTTAAAACTGTGATTTCCATGTTATCTGCAGGCTTTTCAATATAGCCCAAATCGATAAGCTGTTGCATAGTTTCGTGATCATCTAATCCGAAAGTTTCTTCGGTCTTATGCTGTGCGAAATCACCCTTAATTTTTTCCCAACTTTCTATATATTTAATTTCAGGGGGCTTATTGAAAATGTCTGTAGCTACTTTTCCATCCATATCCGCTCCAATCGGTAAGTTGAAAATACTTAAAATTGTAGGAGCTACATCTATGAGACCTAACCCAAATACCTTTGTATTCTTTTTAATGTTAGGCCCTGCCGCAACAAACATCCCAAACTGTCGATGTTCCAATGCAGGTGCCGCGGGATACTTTGGCATTTTTAATATTCGCCTATGTCCAGACTCATAGCCGTGGTCAGACATTACAATTATGGTAGTTTCTTTACCAGCCAATTGAATCATGCGATCTAACATCATGTCTTGATATCGGTATGCACCAACTACGGCTTCTTTGTATATTTCGAAGATATTTTCAGGAATACTAGGGAGTTTGGGTGGATAAAATTTCATGAATGCATGACAAAAGTGATCTATTAAGTCGTAATACACAGCCATGAAATCCCATTCTGTGGTCCTGATTAAATTGGTAGCTGCAGCATGAACAGAGGTGTTTTGTGCCATAATTTTCGCAAATGACTCTAATCCTTTATCCTTTTCTTGATCTATTTCACCTGCCCTAGGTATCATTGGCAATATGTGGGATTCACTGATCTCCCAAGGAAACATCCTTAAATCTTTTAGTTCTTTTACCAAAGATTCAGGATGAATAACCCCCTTTATAATTGGATTTTTATCTTTAGGATTTGACTTTACTTTTTGAAATCTATCTGAAACAATTACCCCGTCGATTGGTTCTGCAGGAAAACTCGGCCACCATCCAACGATATTACTTTTATAACCTTCATGATGCAAGATATTCCAGAGCGCTTTCACCTTTCGAGAATTCACAGTGACTGGTCTGATACCGGTCCCATCAGGCAAAACTTCAATAAAACCCAAAACACCATGTTTATCGGGTGTCTTTCCGGTTGCCACTGAAGACCATAACATAGGCGAATATGGCGGATTCATGGTACTCATATTTCCATAAACACCTCTATCAATTAAACTTTTTAATGCAGGCATTTGACCTTTCGCCAACAAGGGGCCTATTATTTTCCAATCGGCAGCATCCCAGCCTAATAAGAGCACTTTATTTTTCTTCATCTTCATTTTTTTCTTTCTCGAATTCGGCTCTTTTCACCTTTCTCCACTCTCTTAATCCAATATCTCCCAAAGCCAATACTCCTAATGAGCCTTTGGAAGTTATGGTATATTTCTCTGTTCTCATTTCAATTAAAATTATCATATTGAATTGTAAAAATAAATCTTTGCTTCAAGTTTATCAAAAAATAAATATAATTTCTAAAAGACAGGTATCCCTATTAAAAACAGATAAAAACAAAGCTGTTTTTTACTTTTTACCTTGCCGAACTTTGCTGGGTCATTATTTTTTTGTTATTTTAAGTAAATTATTAGAACCCTTTAAATTCATACACATGGGAAAAACTACTCAAAAAAACTTTTTTTTAAAAGACTCATTGTCAAAACGTTTAGCGCAATATGGTGCATTGGCTGTCGCAATTGCCGGTGTAACTGATGCAAGTGGACAAATTGTCTATACCGACATAACAGATTATAATGGTGGGGTAAATACAGATTATTTATTAGATCTGAATAACGACGCAATTATAGATTTTGAAATTTTACAGAATCAAAGTATTACCACTTACGCTGGATACCCGCTAACTTATAACTCTTTACTTTTAGTGCCTACAGCCATCGGTAATGAAGCGTTGGTAGACGATCCTTTAGCTGGGAATTTTGCCTACCCGTTTGCACTGAATTCTGGCGATGTAATTTCTTCTGGACAGTCAGCCTGGAATAATAATGGGTTTTCAGCTGGATATATGTCTTTGAATTGGAATTACTCTCTCGATGTCAATGGCACTATATATGGTGCGATTGACGGTAATTTTACCGATGTGACCGATAAATTTATTGGATTGAGATTTGAACTAAATGGACAAACACATTACGGGTGGGCTCGACTAGATGTCAATATTGATGGTACGACTTGGGTTGTTAAAGATTATGCGTTCAATTCTACTCCAGGTGCTGCTATCAATGCAGGGCAAACGTTGGGTGTAGCCGAATCTAATGTTAATAACATAAAAATTGTTGCATCGGACAAAAATATTTCGTTGTTTAATTTACCAAACGATACCAGTTATCAATTATTTTCTACTTCTGGACAATCTGTGGCAAAAGGTAACACAACTGGTAGTACATTTGTCATTGAGGCTAATTCGTTTGCCAGTGGTATATATATACTGGAATTAAATGATATTATTACAAATGCTGTTCTAACAAAGAAAATAGTTTTGTAAGAGATCAGTTTTTTTAATAATAAGAACTGCTTTCGTTTTTGGGAAGCAGTTTTTTTATGTCTTATTCGCCAACTGACCACATGCAGCATCAATATCCTTACCTCTTGAACGTCGGACCGTTACCGTGATATTATTTCTTTCAAGCATAGAAATATACATATCTAACGCTTGAGAGTTTGCTTGTTGAAACTGTCCGTCATCGATTGGATTATATTCAATTAAATTAACTTTGCTAGGAGCGAACTTGCAAAACTTTATGAGTGCCTCTACATCTTTCTTGGTGTCATTAATACCATCCCACACAACATATTCATAGGTAATTGTATTCTTCGTTTTGGCATACCAATATTCTAAAGCTTCTCTTAAATCTGCTAAAGGAAACGTGGCATTAAACGGCATAATGGAGGTACGAACCTCATCAATCGCAGAATGCAGAGAAACTGCCAAACCAAATTTCACCTCATCATCAGCCATTTTTTTAATCATTTTAGGAACCCCTGAAGTTGAAACAATAATCCGTTTTGGCGACATTCCAAGTCCTTCTGGAGAGGTTATTTTTTCTATGGCTTTTAATACGTTATTATAGTTCATGAGAGGTTCTCCCATTCCCATAAAAACAATGTTGCTCAAAGGTCTGTCAAAATAGAGACGGCTTTCTTTGTCGATGGCAACAACTTGGTCAAAAATCTCATCGGGATTAAGATTACGCATTCTTTTAAGACGTGATGTAGCACAAAATTTACAATCTAAACTACACCCCACTTGTGATGAAACACATGCTGTGGTACGTTTTGCTGTAGGAATTAGAACCGATTCAACTATTAACCCATCATGCAATCGAACTGCATTCTTGACAGTTCCATCAATGCTGCGCTGCATCTGATCAACTTTGATATGGTTAATGACAAAATTTTTATGAAGCATTTCACGAGTTTCTATTGAGATATTTGTCATATCTTCAAAAGAATGTGCGCCTTTGCTCCACAACCATTCATAAACTTGATTTCCGCGGAATGCTTTATCGCCTTCCTTGAGGAAAAAATCACGCAATTCTTCTTTTGTAAGTACTCGTATGTCTTTTTTTATTGTTTCCATCGATACTGCAAAAATAGGGAAAGGATTTACGAAATACGATTTTTGAATTACGATTTTGACTACTACCGCCACATGCATTAGCGATTGAGCTTTTGTTTGAGCTCTTTTTTGTGGTGTTTACCACAAAAAAAGCGAGTAGTGAAAGCGCGACCCTTCCCGATAGCTATCGGGAAGGGAAATGCCATAAAAAAGCCCTGTAAAAACAAGGCTTTGTCATATCATAAATTGATTTACAAAATCAACATTGCGTCTCCGTAAGTATAAAATCTATATTTCTCCTTAACAGCTTCTTCGTAAGCTTTTTTTGTAAAATCGTGGCCTGCAAATGCTGAAACCATCATTAAAAGAGTGGATTTTGGCGTATGGAAATTGGTGACCATGCAGTTTGCTATACTAAATTCGTATGGTGGGAAAATAAATTTATTGGTCCAACCTGAAAATTCATTGAGCATTCCATTAGAAGAAACAGAACTTTCAATCGCTCTCATCGTTGTGGTACCAACAGCACATATACGTTTTTTGTTCTTTTTGGCATTATTAACAATATCTGCTGCGTGTTGCTCAATAAAAGCCTCTTCACTATCCATTTTATGTTTAGATAAATCTTCTACCTCAACTGGATTAAAAGTTCCCAAACCGACGTGAAGTGTTACTTCCGCAAAGTCAATACCTTTAATTTCCAATCGTTTTAAAAGATGCTTCGAAAAGTGAAGACCTGCGGTTGGAGCCGCGACTGCGCCTTCTTTCTTTGCAAATATGGTTTGGTAACGCTCTTCATCTTCTGGTTCAACCTCTCTTTTGATGTATTTAGGAAGTGGTGTTTCACCAAGTTCTGTCAATTTACGTCGAAATTCTTTATAAGAGCCATCGTATAAAAATCTTAATGTACGACCTCTTGACGTTGTATTGTCAATTACTTCTGCGACTAAAGTTTCATCATCACCAAAATATAGTTTGTTGCCAATACGTATTTTTCGAGCGGGATCTACTAATACATCCCAAAGACGTTGTTCTTCATTGAGTTCCCTTAATAAAAACACTTCAATCCGTGCTCCTGTTTTTTCTTTATTACCATAAAGGCGAGCAGGAAATACTTTAGTGTTATTAAGAATCATAACATCGTCTTCCTCAAAATAGTCTATCAAATCCTTAAACATTTTGTGTTCGATAGTTTTGGTTTTTCGATCGAGCACCATTAAACGGGCTTCGTCTCGGTTTTCGGCTGGATGTTCTGCCAATAATTCTTCTGGAAGTTTAAAGTTGAAGTGTGATAATTTCATTTGTTGTGAATCTTTATTTTTTTACAGGCTGCAAATATACAATCTCGAAGTAGGGGTTGTCAAGTAAATGACGGATTATTATTGGGTTATTTTAAAACCAATGGATTTTAGGTCCTCCCAAAAAGTTGGATACGATTTTGTAACGACCATGGAATCTTCAATTTTGAGTGACGTTTTTAAGGCCATTGGCGCAAACGACATTGCCATTCTGTGGTCATTATATGTGCTTATGGAAACATTACTATTAATAACTGTTGTCGGTTTTAAAGTCAAAGAATCTTTTGTAATCTCAACCAGGGCGCCTAGTTTTTCAAGTTCTGTCTTTAGTGCAAAAAGTCGGTCTGTTTCCTTTATTTTCAGTGTGTGAAGACCTGTAAGGTGACAACCTATCCCAAGACCTAAACAAGTGACTGCTATCGTTTGTGCAATGTCAGGTGATGATTGTAAATTTAAGTTTAATGACTTTAGATTTTCGATCTTTTCTTTCGAAATAATCATTGTATTGTTTTCAAAATTTGTTTTCACTCCAAAGTGCGTGTAGATTTCAGATAAGACCGAATCACCTTGTAAACTATTTTTTTTATAGCTGGAAAGCGCAATACTCGTTCCGATTTCTGATAAGGCGACAATGGAATAAAAATAAGAAGCAGAGGACCAATCACTTTCAACTATCACCTTTTGATTAGGAATTGATGATTTATGATTTACCTTTATAATATTATCATTGAAATAAGTTTTGATCCCAAAGGTATTTAGTAATGACAGAGTCATATTGATATAAGGCGTAGAAGTTATTTCGCCTTCAAGTTTTAGTTCTAGACCATTTTTTAATTTTGGCGCGATAAGTAACAATGCTGAAATGTATTGGCTACTAACATTTGCTTTTAAAGTCACTTTGTCTTTCTTGAGATCTGTACCAAGTATCTTTAAAGGCGGACAACCCTGTCTTTCCAAATATGAAATATTCGCACCTAATGCCTGGAGTGATTCGACCAATACTTCAATGGGGCGTTCCTTCATTCTGGATGAACCCGTAAGAATTACGTCTCTTCCTTCTTGAATAGCAAAATAGGCTGTAAGAAATCGCATTGCGGTGCCGGCATGATGGATATCAATATGACTTTCTTTAGATTTTAGTGCCAACTGCATGACTTTGGAGTCATCAGAATTTGAAAGGTTTTCTATTTCAATTTCAGGAAACAAAGCTTGAAGCAACAATAATCGATTGGATTCGCTTTTCGAGCCCGTGATTGTAATTGATGACTGACGATTTAAAATTTCGGATTTTTGAAGTGACAGTAGCATTGATTTATTTCAACTTTTCATTACCATGATGTCTATCATGATCCCGTTTGGTTTTTTTTTCCATTTTTTTGTCAAAGGCGGCTTGCAAATCAATTCCTGTTTGGTTTGCCAAGCATAAAACTACAAATACAACATCAGCCAATTCTTCTCCAAGGTCTTTGTCCTTGTCACTTTCCTTCTCACTTTGCTCTCCGTAACGCCTTGCAATAATTCGTGCAACTTCACCTACCTCTTCAGTGAGCTGTGCCATATTGGTCAATTCGTTGAAGTAACGAACCCCATGTTCATTAATCCAGTCATCAACAATTTTTTGGGAGTTTTGGATATCCATCTTTATACTTTTTTAAGTACTATTTTTTCAGTCTGCTTTTCTATCATAAATTGATAAAATTGTTTAAACTGTTCATAATCTGCTGCCAAAATTAA
>JAGXIE010000082.1 GCA_024635765.1 Flavobacteriaceae bacterium
ATTATGAAAACCAAAAAAACCAATGATTAAATTCTTTAGAAAAACAATTAATCCTCAATACATAAAAGAAATGAAAATTAAAACCAACAAATCGCACTTCGAATACCCTTTAAAAACGCTATTGTTCGTCATCTTAATGCTTTGTTCGACTTTAACTTTCGCACAAACCAAAGATTATAGTGAAGCCGTTACTAAAAAAGCAGATAAGATTGAGCAGAAAGTTATTGATTGGCGACACGATATCCACCAAAATCCAGAATTGGGAAATCGTGAATTTCGTACAGCGGCCCTAATTGCCAAGCATTTAGAATCACTAGGCATAGATGTACAAACAAAAGTAGGTGTGACAGGCGTTGTTGGTATTCTCAAAGGAGATAAGCCTGGTCCTGTTGTAGCACTTCGGGCAGATATGGATGCCTTGCCTGTTGAAGAAAAGAATGACTTAACATTTGCTTCAAAGGTAAAAACCACGTACAATGGTAATGAAACTTCTGTGATGCATGCCTGCGGTCACGATGGTCATGTGGCTATTTTAATGGGAGTTGCAGAAATACTTTCAGAAATGAAAAGCGATTTAAAAGGCACCGTGAAATTTATTTTTCAACCCGCAGAAGAGGGCGCACCTAAAGGAGAAGAAGGTGGGGCCTATTTAATGACAAAAGAAGGTGTACTTGAAAACCCGAAAGTGGATGTCATTTTTGGGCTACATATGGATGCTTTAACCGAAGTTGGCAAAATAACCTATAGACCAGCAGGCATTATGGCAAGCGTTAATGACATGAAAATTACCGTTAAAGGAAAACCAGCTCATGGCTCATCTCCATGGTTTGGCATTGACCCTATTGTAGTTTCTGCTCAAATTATCACTAGCCTACAAACCATTGTAAGTCGTAATGTTGCATTGACTGATAATGCTGCAGTTGTAACTATAGGTGCCATCAATGGCGGGAATCGCAGTAATGTCATACCAGAGCAAGTAGAAATGTTAGGTACAATCAGAACCTTTACAGATGAAGACGAAGCTTTTGTACTTAAAAGAATAAGAGAAATTGTAGAATTGACTGCACAAGCTGCTGGAGCAACTGCTACCGTAGAGCTACCCTATTCTATGCGTTTTCCAGTAACCTTCAACAATGAAAAGTTAACAGAAATGATGTTGCCAACTTTAGAAAAATCTGCAGGAAAGGAGAATGTCACTCTGATTCCTGCCATTACAGGGGCAGAGGATTTTTCATACTTCGCTCAAAAGGTGCCAGGACTTTATTTTTTTGTTGGTTCAACGACCATAGGCAGAGATATAAAAACCGTCGGAGACCATCATACACCACAATTCCTCATGGACGATAGTGCGTTTAAAACAGGAGTGAATGCCATGTGTAATTTGGTGTTTGATTATATGGAGTTGAACAGTCAATAAAAGTTAAATCATTTAATGTAATATAAGGACGAGGCTATCGTGTTTTTAGCAAAGATTGATAAGGAAATTAAATAACGAAAGCACAACAAAACCTATAAACAATACGGGCTTCGGGCTTAACCAGAAGGTTTGCGTATTTTTATGAAGTCCGCAAAATCTTTTGGATTTTGCTTTAAATATGGAAAAGAAAAAACAAGACAAAAAGATTTTGCTATGTGCGTGGCGGAAAGCAAACGCTGGTTTGCTCCCGCACTGTTCATAGCTCAACCGTTGTGCTTCATTATAACCAACCGACCTTATGATACCATTCTTCAGAAAAATCCGTAAAAAATTAGCAGATGATAACAAGCCAATAAAATATTTAAGATATGCTATTGGTGAAATTGTGCTAGTGGTCATTGGTATTTTGATTGCTTTGCAGATTAACAATTGGAACCAAAACCGTATTGAAAATGAAACGCTTTGGGGCTATTTGAACAACATTAGTGTGAATATAAAAAACGATCTTAAGCAAGCCTCCGATTTAAATTTTGTGCTTGATCGATTAGCCAATAACACGCAGACCATCTGGGATACTAGATCAAAACCTGAATTTACCCTTACAGATTTCAGGCTAACGGAAGATCATTTAAACACCTTGTTTAATCTTGAGGTTTTTGAACCAAACACTTCCGGATTTGAAACCTTAAAATCAACCGGATATATGGGAAAACTACAAGGCACCGATATGGAAACCTTACTATTCAGTTATTATGATTTAGCGCAACAGATTAAAGATTGGCGAGAAAATGATAAAGAATTTTTAGACGATATCCAAAAAGAAAATAATAAAATAGATTGGGGGTTTTCTTATGAATATTTGTACTATAAACTGTATAAAGACACTACTTTATTTAAGGATGTTAAAGATAAGTATCAAAAAATGTTATACGCTCCAACCTATGATGCTGCAATTATAAACCACAGTTATAATTACTTTTTATCCTCAAAATTAGAATTGAATTTTATTGGAAAAAGTATTATGTCGCTAATTGAAAACCACCAATTACAAGCTTCAGCTCAAACCATGCGTTCTATTGCACTTTATAACACTGATTTTTCTGATGTAGGAAAAGAAGAGGTTGTCATTAACGGCATTGTACCAAAATCCATAGGTGTTTTTACAGATTCCAATAAGGGATTTGATCAGTTAAAATTTGAAGGCAACGAGGATTATATAGAGTTTACAATTAAACCCAATTTGCAATGGGCAGCAGGCATGTTTATAGTGGATTCATTGGGACAGAATGTTCGCCCTAGCAAAGATTTTAGAGACTTCAAGAAAATATCCGTTGAATTAAAAGGCAATAAAGGAGGAGAAAAATTACAATTTGCCTTAAAAGATAAAGACGACCCAGACGATGGTACCGAATCTCGGGTAGACATCACCTTATCTAAAAACTGGCAAACTTACAACTTCGATTTACGTAAAACCTTCCCAACAGCTAATTTAAAAAATTTGCATATGCTAGCAGGATTTGTGGCTCAGGATATCAGAGGCATGACCTTTTACGTTAGGAACATACGCTTTTTAAAGGAATGATTTAACCATTTTAAAATCACCAACAATTAACCATACAGACTAACCATCCATGATAAAATTTTATAGAAAAATACGACAAAGATTACTGACTGAAAATAAGTTCAGCAAATATCTAATTTATGCATTTGGAGAAATTCTGCTTGTTATTATTGGAATTTTAATTGCGTTACAGATTAATAATTGGAATGAGAACCGAAAAAACAAATCTATATGGCACAACTTTACAACATCTTTAATTAAGGATTTAAAACAGGACATAACTACTTTAAATTATGTAACCAAATATATTAAAAATGATGATGTGCTTCTAGAAAGAATAACTAAACGTCTCTCTTCTCAAACCGCAACTATTGATACACTAAAGAAGATTGCAAGATTCGAATTAGAGACAGGTATCAAAACCTATAGACCACCAAACAACAAAACTTTTCTAGCCATGCAAGCAAATGGAACAATCGAATTTTTTGATGAAGAAACCTATAGTTTACTATTGGATTTACAATCTAATCAAGGCATTACTGAAACAATTGTTAATACAAATAATTTAAATTATTTTTCACAAGTTTCAAATTTTGCATCCAAATATTCTATTAATAAATTCAATATATCTAAAGGACCATTATTGGAACAGGCATGGCAAAATATAAATTCAGATGATTTATTTAGAACCGTTGAAGGGGTTTTAGCTACAAAAAAATTAATGAATGCATACAATGGGAAAAGTTACAATGAATTATTAAACTTAACTGAAAAGACGTTAGATAAACTGATTAAAATTCAAGAAAGTAAAATAGAATAATCAAAAGGTAAAAAATAACGAAAGCACAACACCGTGTATAATTAATTGCTTTGGCTAGTGCTTATCCAGAAAATTCCTTCGGAATTTTCTCTGGCAAGTATTTGTTTACTAAATTAGTTGCTTACCCTCGCAACTAACCATACACCAAACGTTACCACACATTTGGTACGTTATACAAACATCCTTTACAAAGTTATAGATACATCGTTTACACTTTTTAACTTGCAATTTGAACCAAAATTCAGATTGCTATGCCTTGGAAAGACACAACGAGTATGGAACAAAAAATTGAATTTATCTGTGAATGGCGAACCGGAAAACATACCATCACAGAACTATGTAAAGCTTTTGAAATATCACGGCCAACTGCTTATAAAATCATAGCCAGATTTGAGAAAGATGGTTATGAAGGGCTACGGGAATTATCGAGAAAACCCAGAGGGTCGCATCCTAATGCAACCAATGAAAAAGTAGTAGAAAGCATTCTCAATTTGAAAGAAAAGTATAAGCTGTGGGGTGCAAAAAAAATATGGAAATTGTTGTATAACGATTATCCAGATGAAACTATTCCAACTATTTTGACAGTGCATAACATCCTCAAAAAACATGGGTTAGTAAGTCCCCAAAAACGATTAAGGAGAGTAAAGCCAATTCATCCCATATTTGATCCAAAACAATGTAATGAAGTATGGAGTGCAGACTACAAAGGAAAGTTCTTAATGGGTAACAAAATATATTGTCATCCATTAACCATAGCTGATTCAAAAAGTCGATTTGTATTTACAGCAAAAGGTCATTATAAAGAAAACTTGGCTTCAGCAAAAGCAGAGTTCACAAGGGTTTTTAGGAAATATGGCATTCCTGAACAAATCCATACCGACAATGGAAGTCCCTTTGGATCTGTAGCTGCAATACAACGATTTACCAGATTGTCATACTGGTTCATTGAACTCGGAATTATGCCAGTATTTTCTGACCCTGCCCATCCAGAACAGAACGGAAGACATGAACGAATGCACAGAGATTTAAAGGCAGCTTGTGCCAAGCCTTCAGCCTTTGATTTAAAGGCGCAACAAAGACGTTTAAATCACTTTGTAAAGGAGTATAACCATATAAGACCACATGAAGCGCTGGGAATGGAAACACCTGCTTCTGTCCATGATTTTTCTGCAAGACCTTTTCCTGAAAAAACACCTAACTTTGATTATGAGTCAGAAATGAGAGTATTGAAAGTAACCAAAAACGGATCGGTAAGATGGGGGTCATATAACTGGGTTTACTTATCTGCATCATTACAGGGAAAACATATTGGTGCTCTTGAAATTGGAAATGGAATTTGGAGAGTATTCTATAGAAACGTATTTTTAGGTTACTTTAATGAAAATGAATTAAGAACTAAAAAACAATCAGTAAGGTTAGAAACTAATTTAGTGTAAAGTCTAATCTATAACTTGTGTAAACTATGTATCTTAACGAACATTCCTTTCATTACGGAAAAAAAATTAATCTCTTTAAGCTAACGTTTAAGGAGGATATTAGAGAAAAAAAGCTGAAAATCAAAATCACTGACATTTGATTTTCAACATATTATAAAAACGTTAGTCAGAATTTGAGAAATACGAAAAATCATGAAAATTATGAGGTCGACTTTAATAATTTCAATTTTATTTTTATCCCTAAATAGTTTTGCAAGTCCTCAAGTGCCAGATTATGTAATTTATAAAGGAGATACAATTCCTGTTTATAAATTAATACTTGAACAATATTTTCAGAAAATAGAGAAATCTGACAAAGGAAGTTTATTCGGATTAAAATTTAGAGAAGGTGCTTCTTTTAACTGTTGGCGAGGTTATCAAGCAATTTATTCAATTGAAAATGATAGTTTGTTTTTAAAAAATATCATTGATTGCGGAGAATGGCCAATTGACCAAACCGCATCTGAAAAGCGAATTAAAGAAATATTTAATGATAAAGTTAATGATGGAAAGGTTCATATTGATTGGTTTTCAGGAGAATTTAGCTTGCCTAATGGAGAATTATTAAGATGGGATGGGGTTTTTCACAAAACTTTTGAAAATGAAATATTGATTAAGGTAAATAATGGAAAAGTCAAAAAAATTTCCACAATAGAAAATTATGTTGAAGATGCTGGACGCATAAATAGAAAATATGGAGATACTATTTCCAATATGATTTTCAATAAATTACAAAAACATTACAAAAATGCAGATAATCCTTTAGATTGTTCAGAAAGGTTTACATTCCTAATTGGCAAAAATGGCGAAATAAAAAAGGTTTCATTAACGGACTACAGGTCGGATGAAATTGATGAATATTTTGATAAAAAAGAATATAAATACTGTATACAAAAATTAAAGAGTTATCTCGAAGATGTGAAGTTCGACATTATTAAAAGTAAAGGAAAGGCAATTGAAGAAGAAGTTATTGTCGAAATATGGTTGAATGATGATGGCAGCCTTGAAAATTGGACAGATTAAAAACTACCGCCAACAAAGTACTGTGTTAAAAAACAAGTAAAATCCCATTAATTTTCTACCAAAGAGCTTCTATGCTTTTCATCATATACCAATCCTGATTTGGCGATGGCAAATGCCTGTTTCAACAGTTTGTTGCACACGGCTATCAGTGC
>JAGXIE010000083.1 GCA_024635765.1 Flavobacteriaceae bacterium
GATAACGAAATGAATGTCTATGTGGATATCCATCAAGATAATGGCGAGATTGAAACAGTTCAATTCAATTATAAAAAATAGGTATGATTAAAATTCTAGGATTCGTGATTCTCATTTCAGTCGTGAGTTGTAAAACTTCTGAAACTCCAAATTTCATAAAACAAAAGGCTGATGTACAAGTCCTGCAAGTACCAAAAGCAACCCAACCTCCATTTATTGATGGTATTGCCAACGAATCCATCTGGAAAGAGCAAAACAGTTGGCATCCTATAGACCAACTTTGGCTCGGAGCGCCTTACACTTCCGATGACTTCCAAGGTAGATACAAATTATGCTGGACGAAGGAAGCCCTTTTTTTATTGGTTGAAATTAAAGATGATATCATTTATGATCAGTATAAAGACCCATTGGAATTATGGTGGGATGATGATTGCGTCGAAATCTTTATCGATGAAGATAATAGCGGTGGAGAACATCAATACAACCACAATGCCTTTGCCTATCATGTCGCTCTTGATGGAAATGTCGTGGACATGTCCACTCAAAAAGTTGGTAAAATGTATAACCACCATGTACAGTCGAAAAATATCACTAATGGTACCACCACCTTATGGGAAATAAAACTCTTGATTTTTGATGATTCCTATACAGATGAGGGTGACAATACACCTATAAAATTGACTGTTGGAAAAAAATTAGGCTTTGCATTGGCCTATTGTGATAATGACGCTAGTCTTACGCGGGAAAATTTCATCGGCTCAACTGCAGTTGAGGGAAAAGATAAAAACCGAGGTTGGATAGATGCAAATATCTTTGGAACACTTCAATTAATTGATTAAAAAAATGATGATGAAAAAATTATTAATACTTGCAACCTGTTTTTTTACATCAAATGTTTTCGCTCAAACAGATCTTAAATTATATGAAATCATTGAGTCTGTTTCAGAAGAACATATCAAACAGTATGTTAAAACTTTAACTGATTTTGGTACACGACATACATTAAGTGATACGATTTCAAATACAAGAGGAATTGGTGCCGCACGACGATGGATCAAACAAGAGTTTGAAACTATTTCGAAAGAGTGCAATGGTTGTTTGGACGTTATTTATCAGAAAAATTTAGTGGAAAAAGGTAAAAACGACCGAATCACAAAAGATGTTTTGGTAGTTAATGTGTTGGCGATTCAAAAAGGAACAACATATCCAAATCGCTACATCATAATGAGTGGTGATATTGATTCGCGCGTTTCAGATCCAAACAATTTTACATCTGATTCTCCCGGAGCTAATGACAATGCATCTGGCATGGCTGGAGCTATAGAAGCTGCAAGAGTTTTATCAAAATATAAATTTGAAAGTAGTATAATTTACGTAGGCCTTTCAGGAGAAGAACAAGGTCTTCTTGGTGGTGCCGGATTGGCTGCGTACGCCAAAGAAAAAGGCTGGGACATTATAGGTGTTCTCAATAATGACATGATTGGAAACATCGAAGGTGTTGATGGTGTCATTGACAATCGTACCTTCAGAATATTTTCAGAACCCGTGCCACCAACAGAAACCGAACGCGAACGCAATTCCAGACGTTCCTATGGTGGTGAAGTAGATGGAATTTCGCGTCAATTAGCCCGTTATGTGCACAAGACAGTAGAAACCTATATGCCAGAAATGAATCCTATGATGGTGTATCGATTAGAGCGTTTTGGTCGTGGTGGCCATCATCGTCCGTTTAATGATGTTGGCTTTGCAGGTATCCGTATTATGGAAGCACATGAAAATTACACGCAACAACATCAAGATATCCGAACAGAAAATGGCATCAATTATGGTGATACATTTGAGCATGTTAATTTTGCATACGCTAAAAAATTAATTGCAGTAAATGCTATTAATCTCGCAAGTTTGGCCTCCGCCCCTCCACCACCAAAGACCGTTGCAATTGGTGGCATTGTTGAACCTTCTGCAATATTAAAATGGGATAAAGTCGATGGTGCTGTTGGTTATAAAATCTATTGGAGAGATACCACGTCTCCAACTTGGGATTACTCAAGGTATGTCGGTAATTACACTGAATTCACTTTGAAAGGCATTGTGATTGATAATTTTTATTTTGGTGTGGCTTCCGTTGGCAAAGATGGTCATGAAAGCGTGGTGGTGTTTCCAAATAAAATTTTAAGAGATTAATGTCCAAATTTGAAGAACATTATTTTAAAACAGATCAAGAATGGCGTGATTGGTAATCATGAAAAGTAAAGTACTCACAATCGGTCTGATAGACCAATATCGTTTACGGATTCCAAATGAAATTGCTGATCCTTTTGCTACAGCAAAACAAAATCGTGTGAAAGTCAAAGCTAGTTTTGACAATACCGAAATTAAATTTTATGCTGCATTAAAAAAAGATAAAAAAAGTGATACCTACACCATAATGTTTGGCAAACGGTATCAAACGGAATTGGGTGTTTTCCAAAACGACTATTTTGAAATACAACTCTTCGAGGACACTTCAAAATATGGTGTTGAGATGCCAGAGGAGTTGGACGCAGTACTATTAAGCGATTATGATGCCTATCAAATTTTTGAATCGTTGACTGCTGGCAAAAAACGCAGTATTATTTATACCATCATTCGCATCAAAAGTTCTCAATCTCGAATTGATAAAGCCATCATTATGTGCGATAATTTGAAAAGAGGAATTACAAAACCTATGGAATTATTTAAGCCAAATTAATTTCTAACAACTCTGGCTGGTTGAGCGCAGTCGAAACCTTATTTAGTAGTTCTCGACTCCGCTCGAACAGACAGCAATTACTTATATCCCACTTATAAAACTACCATAAGGATCCTTAAATTGAATCCCTTCTGCAAAACGGTATTTACTCAATTGTTTGAATTCCACTAATGACCAAAGCACGAACTCTTTTACGAAGCAACTATCCTCTTTTGCCAAATTAGGTTGATATTCTGCCAATAAATCATCTAATGGAGAAATTGCATCTAATAAACTCTGATATTCTTTATCCCTTAAATCGTCTAAAATTTCGAAACCATCTTTTTGATGGAAAAACCAAGAAATCACATCATCATAGGGTGTTTCTTCGTCTTCTTTTTTCAATTTTTCAATCTTTGGGAAGAATTCTTCAAACAGACTCTTTACGGCTTCACCAATTAAATTGAAAGCCACCACAGCAGCTCCTTCTTGTTCACCTTCATATACCAATTCCACTTTTCCTGTAATCGAAGGAATGATCCCAACAAAGTCACTTAAGCGCACTATCGTTTTATCATCACCAGCTTTCAAAGCTCGACGTTCTGCAGTACTTAACAGATTTTCCAATGCCGTAATACTCAAACGAGCGCTTACACCACTTTTGGCATCAATATATTCACTCTCACGTGCTTCAAATACGATTTGCTCCAGTAGATCTCTAGCTAAATCAGGGACCATAACGGTATCCTTTTGACCTTCCACAATTCTTGCCTCCTGTTCGGTAATCAAACGCGCTGTTTCAATATCAGCTGGATAATGGGTCAAAATTTGAGAACCAATTCTATCTTTTAGTGGTGTTACAATACTTCCTCTATTGGTGTAATCTTCCGGATTGGCGGTAAACAAAAACTGAATATCCAAAGGCAATCTTAATTTGAAACCTCTAATTTGGATATCACCTTCTTGTAAAATATTAAACAAGGCCACCTGTATTCTAGCTTGTAAATCAGGTAATTCATTGATGACAAAAATGCAACGGTTCGCTCTTGGAATCATTCCGTAATGAATCACTCTGTCATCAGCATAACTCAATTTTAAATTGGCAGCTTTAATGGGATCAACATCACCAATAATATCAGCCACAGTAACATCTGGTGTTGCCAATTTTTCAGCAAAACGCTCGCTTCTGTGCAACCAAGAAACCGGTGTATCATCACCTTTTTCTTTAATCAATTCCTTCGCGTATCTTGAAATCGGATTAAAAGGGTCATCATTGATTTCTGAACCTTCCACATAAGGAATATTTTCATCTAAAAGATTCAACATCAAGCGTGCCAACCGAGTTTTTGCTTGTCCACGCAGTCCCAATAAATTAATGTTGTGACGTGAAAGAATGGCACGTTCCAATTCTGGAATCACCGTGTTTTCATACCCATGAACCCCTTCAAAAGTGGTTTCCTTATTTTTTATTTTTTGAATCAGATTATTACGCAATTCATCTTTAATTGATTTTGATTGATAGCCTGCTTTTTTTAATTCGCCTAATGTTTTTATATCTTCTACTTTCATTTTTAAATTTTTCTTTTGTCTTGATTCTTGGTTCTTGACTCTTTTTTCCTTCTAATGTCTAATATCTCACTTCTAATATCTACTTTCTAACTTCCCCTTATCCGTTTTTTACGATTCGTTTCATAATCCTCAAAGATCATTTCTCCTAAACCTTTAATTCCAGTATAAAATGCCTTTCCTTGATTTGCTTGGGTGAATTCCCGCACAAAACGCATCAAATATTGGTCTTGAGCAATCATAAAAGTTGTTATCGGGATATGCAATCGCCTCGCTTGTTGAGCCATGTCGTAGCATTTATTGGTTATGTATGGATTCAAACCTGCACTGTCTTTATAATACTGTCCATCTGGCAAACGCAAACAACTTGGCTTCCCATCGGTAATCATGAAGATTTGTTTATTGGTATTTCGTTTTCTACGAAGCAAATCCATCGCTAATTGCAATCCTGCAACAGTATTCGTATGATAAGGGCCAACTTTTAAATAAGGTAAATCTTTAATTTCGATTTGCCACGCATCATTCCCGAAAACCAAAATATCCAAAGTGTCTTTAGGATATCGTGATGTGATTAATTCAGCCAAAGCCATTGCTACTTTTTTGGCTGGAGTAATTCTATCTTCCCCGTACAGAATCATACTATGACTGATATCAATCATCAAAACTGTACTCATTTGTGATTTATGAAGCGTTTCTTCGACGACCAAATCCTCTTCCGACAGACTAAAATCTCCAATACCATGATTGATTTGTGCATTTTTCAAACTTTCGGTCATCGAAACTTTATCAAGTGCATCACCAAATTGATAATTTCTAAAGTCTCCTGTGTGCTCATCCCCTAATCCTGGGCTCTTACTTTTATGATTTCCTTGTCCGCTACGTTTTATTTTTCCAAAAATCTGATCAAGGGCTTGCTGTCTGATAGCTCGCTCGGTTTTAGCAGTAATGGCCATTCCTCCATTGCCATCCGTATCTATTTCTTCGCGGATATACCCTTTCTTTTTAAGGTCTTCAATAAAGTCATCAATTGTATATTCGGGAGTGGTTAGTTTATATTCCTTGTCCAATTCGCGTAACCAATCCATAGCTTCATCAAAATCACCAGAGGTATGGGTAATCAATTCTTTGAAAACTTCAAAAAGTTTGTCAAACGGAGACTGAAAAGGTGCTTTGTAGGTTTTGAAGACAAAGCCCTTTCTTAAGGAATTGGTATTTTTCATAGCTCTATAAAAATACTACTTTTTCAACTTACGAAGTAGGGCATTAACATCTATTTTAAGAATCTTATGATAAGTTTTGATTATATTTAGAACCGCAAATAAAAATACTAAATTAAATATCTTAAGCCAACTATACTGATTATGCTCTAATGTCGTGCATGGATACAAAATCTTACCCTTCAATAATAACAATTATCAACAAATGAAAAAAACACTTTTCCTATTGATGCTCTTAGCATCATTCTCTCTTTTCGCCCAAGATTTTTCTCTCGATTTAGTAAAAAATATGAAACCTCGTAATGTCGGCCCTGGTGGCATGTCAGGACGTGTCACTGCGATTGATGTAGTCCATAGCAATCCTGATATTATGTACGTAGGAACCGCGTCTGGCGGACTCTGGAAATCGACTTCTGGAGGCATCAAATGGGAGCCCATTTTTGACGAGGAAGTTACCGCATCTATTGGTGCTGTAGCAATTCAGCAGTCCAATCCAAGTGTTATTTGGGTCGGAACAGGTGAAGGAAACCCAAGAAACAGTTTGAATGGTGGCTATGGAATGTATCGTTCACTCGATGGAGGAAAAAGTTGGCAATTAAAAGGTCTCGAAAAAACAAGACACATACACCGTATCATAATTGACCCTACTAACCCGAATGTAGTTTATGCCGCTGCCATTGGTTCACCTTGGGGAGAACATCCTGAACGTGGCGTTTTTAAAACGACAGATGGAGGCGAAACCTGGAACAAAATTTTGTTTGCAAATAACAAGACCGGAGCAGCAGACTTGGTTATGGACCCAACCAATCCAAACAAACTGATTGCAGCCTTATGGGAGCATAAACGCGATCCATGGTTTTTTAACTCTGGTGGCGAAGGTTCTGGCTTACACATGACCCATGATGGTGGAGAAACATGGAAGAAATTAACAGACAAAGATGGCTTGCCAAAGGGAAATCTTGGGCGAATAGGTATTGCCATAGCTCCAAACAAACCAAATATCGTATATGCTTTGGTGGAGGCCGAAAAAAATGCACTCTATAAAAGTGAGGATGCTGGTTTTACTTGGAAAATGATCAATGACAAAAGTGATATTGGAAATCGTCCGTTTTATTATTCAGAAATATATGTCGACCCACAAAATGAAAACCGTGTCTATTCAGTGTTTACCTATGTTAATGTTAGTGAAGATGGCGGAAAGAATTTCACTCAATTAATGCCTGCCTATGGAGTCAATAATGGTGTACATCCAGACCATCATGCATGGTGGATTCATCCGAAAAATGGGCAATTCATGCTCGATGGAAATGACGGTGGGATGAACATCACCAAAGATGGTGGTAAATCATGGCGTTTTATCGGTAATCTTCCTGTAGCACAATTCTATCATATTAGTGTGGATAATGAAATTCCATACAACATTTATGGTGGCATGCAGGATAACGGATCATGGAAAGGGCCTGCATATGTTTGGCGCGATCAAGGTATACGCAATAGCTATTGGCAAGAAATCAGTTTTGGAGATGGATTTGATGTAGTACCAGACAGAGACGATTCACGATTTGGATGGACGATGAGCCAACAAGGTTATGTGTCACGCTATGATTGGCAAACTGGTAATAATTACTTCGTACAACCAACGCATCCTGATGCGAACGTGGAATTACGCTTTAATTGGAACTCTGCAATAAATATAGACCCCTTTGACAACAGTACGATTTATTTTGGAAGTCAATTCGTGCATAAATCTACCGATAAAGGAGATACTTGGACTATCATTTCACCAGATTTAACCACAAACGATCCAGAAAAATTGAAACAAGCTGAAAGTGGCGGAATTACAATGGATGCAACTGGTGCCGAAAATCATTGTACCATTTTGGTTATAGAACCTTCTCCTGTTGAAAAGAATACACTTTGGGCTGGAACCGACGACGGACGTATTCAAGTCACACAAAATGGGGGACAAACATGGACAGATGTTTCTAAAAATCTGAAAGGGTTACCGGCAGGAAGTTGGATTCCTCAAATAAAAGCGTCCAATAAAAATAAAGGTGAAGCACTATTAATCGCCAATGATTATCGAAGATTCAATTTTACACCATATGCCTATCGCACCAAAGATTATGGTAAAACTTGGACTCGTATCGTTGACGAAACTGATGTTAAGAGTTATACATTAAGTATTGTGGAAGATTTAGAAGAGCCCAATTTGATCTTCTTAGGGACCGATGATGGATTATACATTTCTATGGACGCTGGCAACAAATGGACGAAATGGACTGAAGGGTTCCCTACGGTTTCTGTGAAGGATTTAGTGATTCATCCAAGAGAACATGATTTAGTTATCGGAACATTTGGAAGAGCTGCTTGGGTTTTGGATGATATTCGTCCGTTGCGAGCTATGGCAAAGAACAAAAAGTTGATTGATCAAAGATTAGAATTATTCTCGCCGCCAACAGCTTATCAGGCAGCCTATCAGCAACCAACGGGAAGCCGCTTTGGTGCTGATGCCATGTATCATGGAGAAAACAGAGGTAGTGGCGCTCAACTTTCTTATTATGTAAAAATTGACGAAAAGAAACCTGAAGACAAAGAAAAAGAGAAGAAAGATGACGATACTGAAACGGACAAGGAAGATTCAAAAGATGAAGACAAAAACATTGTAAAATGGGATTCTCTTACGATGAACATTTACGATGGTGATCGGTTGATAAGAACGCTCAAACAAAAAGCACCAGATTCCAGCGGTGTTTACAAATGGACTTGGAATTTGGATGAAGCCGGTGTTGATAGCCTTTCAAAAACAATAAGAAAGCGTACTGACGAACCTAGTGGTGTATCCGTTAAACCAGGAACGTATAAAGTGGTCATGAGTTTTGGCGACCAAACCTCGGAAAAGATGGTCAAAGTAGCATCAGACCCTAGATTAGACATTTCACAATCGAATATTTCAGAAGTTTATAACGCTTCCAAAGAATTAGAAAACATGCAACAAGTGGCTGCAGATGCTGTAAAACAATTGGCTGAAAGCAAGCAAATTGGCGAATTGTATCAATCGAATTTGAAGAAATTGGATAAAGATGTTTATAATGACCAAATCAAAGCATCAAAAGAAGTTATTAAAAATATAGATGCCCTTTTAGATGTCTTTTTAGAGAAAGAAGATAAAAGACAAGGCACCACTCGTAATCCTGAATCAACAGTTTTGAAACGTTTGAACAACGCTAGCAGCTATGTAGAATCGAGACAAAATGGTATTACCGCTACAGAGCGGACTTTGATGCAGCATGCAAAATCTGATTTAAATGATGCACTTGAAAAAACAAACACTTTTTTTAGTGAAGAGTGGAAAACCTATAAAGCGACAATGGAGAGTCTTAAAGCATCTCCTTTCAAGGAGATTCAATCCTTCAAATTAAACTAAAAATTATTTATAGAAGCCCTGAAGATTCAGGGCTTTTTTTTGATCATTCCTCCCTTGACTCAAGTATGACGAAAATCATATTTTAAGCTCATTTCATTTTCAACCTTTGTATCAGGTATAAATGAGCAAATTTTATGGAACAATCCACCTGTTTCCATTGTGGTGATCAGTGTGACGTAAATGTCATCAACTTACAAGGTAAAATGTTCTGCTGTAATGGCTGTAAAACTGTTTTTGAGATTTTCTCTGAAAACAATTTGAATTGCTATTACGATTTACAAGCATCTCCTGGAGCCATTCCAAAGGAAATTGAAGGTAAATATGATTTCTTATCGCAGAAAAACATTATAGCTAAACTGATAGAATTTGACAATGGCAGTACCCAAATCGTAAATCTTTATATCCCACATATCCATTGTAGTTCGTGCATTTGGATTCTTGAAAATTTAAACAAACTCAATAAAAGCATTTCACTATCGTTGGTTGATTTCGGTAAGAAAACAGTTCGTGTTCATTATAATTCCGAGACAAGCTCACTAAAAGATATTGTTGAATTGTTGAACTCCATTGGTTATGAACCTTATATCAGTCTTGAAGATTTTTCAGCGGGAAAAAAACATATCAGTAGAACACTTATCTACAAACTTGGAATTGCCGGGTTTGCTTTCGGGAATGTTATGTTTCTTTCATTTCCAGAGTATTTTGAAGTAGGTGAATATTGGCTAGAACAGTATAAACCTCTTTTTAGATGGTTAATGTTCGCATTTTCATTGCCTGTCGTTTTTTATGCTGCACAAGACTATTTTTTCTCTGCCTACAAAGGGTTGAAAGCTAAAATTCTCAATATTGATGTTCCAATTGCCTTGGGCATTGTTGTACTCTTCTTGAGAAGTACAATCGATATTATGTTCGATCTAGGGTCTGGATTTTTCGATAGTTTAACAGGATTAGTATTCTTCTTATTACTTGGAAAATTCTTTCAACAAAAAACCTATTCATTTTTATCATTTGAGCGCGATTACAAATCCTATTTCCCGATAGCAATTACTAAAATTTCTAAAGAAGGTATTGAAGAGCCAATTCAAGTTTATGATATTAATAAAGGGGACCGTCTACTTATCAGAAATGAAGAATTGATTCCAGTAGATGGTATTCTTATCAATGGAAAAGCGAAAATCGATTATAGTTTTGTGACAGGTGAATCCGAAACCGTAAGTAAATTATCTGGTGATAAACTCTTCGCTGGTGGAAAACAGACTTCCGGAGTCATTGAAATGGAAGCTCTAAAAACTGTCGAACAAAGTTATTTGACACAGCTTTGGAGTAATGACGTCTTCAGCAAAGTAAAAGAAGACAGCTTTACGACTCTAACAAACCTCATCAGTAAACGCTTTACCATCTATATATTATCGATTGCCTTTTTAGCAACTCTGTTCTGGCTCGTTGTGGATAGCTCAAAAGTAATGAATGTCTTTACGTCTGTATTGATCATAGCCTGTCCTTGTGCTGTTGCACTGGCTGCGCCGTTTACTTTAGGAAATATGCTTCGCATTTTTGGAAAGAAAAAATTCTACCTTAAAAACACCACAGTAATCGAACAGTTAGCAGCAATCAATACGATAATTTTTGATAAAACAGGCACAATTACTTCTAACAAAAAAAACACTGCAATGTATGAAGGCCAAGTGCTTTCCGAGTCCGAAGAAGTACTTCTTAAAAACACATTAAGAGGCTCAAATCATCCCTTAAGTCGTTCACTTTATGAGTTATTAAAGGAAAATGACATCATCTCACTTGACCAGTTCGAAGAGCATTTAGGACAAGGAATCCAGGGTGTGCATCAACATAATTCCATTAAAATCGGTTCTGCCACTTTTGTAGGAACCAGAGAAAGTTCTGTTTTAAACACCGTAGTTCATATCAGCGCCAACAGTGCTTATAAAGGGAAGTTCACGTTTTATAATAGTTACCGAAAGGGTCTTTCTAAACTGTTTAATACACTGAAAAAGTACTATGATTTGGCAATATTATCTGGTGACAATGAAGGCGAACTGGGAAATCTAAAAAAAATACTGCCTGCAAAAACTAAATTATTATTCAATCAAAAACCGAATGATAAACTTGAATACATTAAATACCATCAAAGTGAAGGCGCCAAAATTTTGATGATCGGTGACGGACTGAATGATGCCGGAGCGTTGGCACAAAGCAATGTCGGTATCGCTTTATCAGAGAATGTGAATGTCTTCTCACCAGCATGTGATGCCATTTTAGACGCCAATCAGTTCCAGAAATTAGATGCTTTTATGAAGGCTTCAAAATCTGCCGTCAATATCGTAAAGTGGAGTTTTGTTCTGTCATTTATGTACAATATTATCGGACTTTACTTTGCTGTAACAGGTCAATTAGCACCCGTAATTGCGGCAATATTGATGCCATTGAGCTCTATAAGCGTAGTAGTACTGACCACGGTAGCCACAAATTTTATAGGCAAAAAATTAGAATGAATAAAAATAATCGAACATGATAAATGTCATGTCATAAGAGTGACATCAAATGTAATTTTGAACCATAACTTCAGATAGGTATGAGTGTTATTTATATTTTATTGACCATCAGTATTATAGTTGCTGTTGTTTTTTTTGTGGCCTTCATTTTTGCCGTAAAAAACGGACAATTCGATGACAGTTATACGCCGTCTGTAAGAATGTTGTTTGAAGATGAACTTGTAAAAGAAGAACCAAAAAAATCAAAAAAACCTAAAGACTAATCAGAATTATTATGGAAATGCAACAATTTTATTACGATAATAAGATCGTTAAAAATTTTATTTACGCCACAATTCTTTGGGGTGTTGTAGGTATGTTAGTTGGCTTAATGGTCGCCTTCCTTTTTATTTTTCCGAATTATATGGAAGGTATTTCATGGTTAAGTTTTGGCCGATTGAGACCACTTCATACCAATGCCGTCATTTTTGCCTTTGTAGGTAATGCCATTTTTGCCGGCGTTTATTATTCTACTCAACGTTTGCTTAAAGCTAGAATGTTTAGCGATCTATTAAGTAAAATCAATTTTTGGGGTTGGCAGCTTATTATAGTCGGAGCTGCGATTACACTTCCGTTAGGATATACAACTTCAAAAGAATATGCCGAATTAGAATGGCCTTTTGATATTGCTATTGCTCTGATTTGGGTGATTTTTGGTTGGAACTTAATTGGTACCATTTTAAAAAGAAGGCAACGACATCTATACGTCGCGATATGGTTTTATATTGCAACCGTAGTAACAGTCGCGGTATTGCACATCTTTAATAGTTTAGAACTTCCTGTAAGTGCTTTGAAAAGTTACTCGGTATATGCAGGCGTTCAAGATGCTTTGGTACAATGGTGGTATGGACATAATGCTGTTGCGTTTTTCTTGACCACTCCGTTTCTAGGTTTGATGTATTACTTTGTTCCTAAAGCAGCAAATAGACCTATCTTCTCATACCGATTATCAATAATTCACTTTTGGTCGTTGATCTTTATCTACATTTGGGCTGGACCTCACCATTTATTATACACAGCCTTACCGGAATGGGCGCAAAACCTTGGAGTTGCGTTCTCTGTAATGTTGCTGATGCCATCTTGGGGAGGGATGATCAACGGACTGTTAACACTTCGTGGTGCTTGGGATAAAGTACGAGTTGATCCTGTACTTAAGTTTATGGTGGTAGCTATTACTGGTTACGGTATGGCGACTTTCGAAGGCCCAATGTTATCACTCAAAAATGTCAATGCAATTGCCCATTACACTGATTGGATTATTGCCCACGTTCACGTTGGAGCTTTGGCTTGGAATGGGTTCTTAACTTTTGGAATGATCTATTGGTTAGTTCCAAGATTATTCAAAACTAAACTCTATTCCGTAAAACTTGCCAATGCCCATTTTTGGATTGGTACTTTAGGAATTATACTTTATGCATTACCGATGTATGTTGCAGGGTTCACACAGGCCAGCATGTGGAAGCAATTTAGACCAGACGGTAACTTGGTTTACGGTAACTTTTTAGAAACCGTTACCGAAATTATGCCAATGTATTGGATGCGTGCCATAGGCGGAACTTTATATATTACAGGTATGTTGATCCTTGTATATAACGTATATGTGACCGTTAAAAGAGGATCTAAAGTCGAAGACGAATTGGCTGAAGCTGCAGCATTAGAGCGTGTTTCAAAACGAAGAGTATCTGGTGAAGGATGGCATTCTTGGTTAGAGCGTAAACCAGTTCAACTAACGATATTAGCTACAGTTGCTATACTTATTGGAGGAATTGTTCAAATTGTCCCTACCATTATGGTAAAATCTAATATTCCGACCATAAGCAGTGTGAAACCCTATACGCCTTTAGAATTAGAAGGTAGAGACATTTATATACGAGAAGGCTGTGTGGGTTGTCACTCTCAAATGGTAAGGCCTTTTAGAGATGAAGTCGCTCGTTATGGTGAATATTCTAAAGCTGGAGAATACGTATATGACCATCCATTTCTATGGGGAAGTAAACGAACTGGGCCAGACCTCCATAGAATAGGTGGAAAATATTCAGATAACTGGCATTTTAACCACATGTATGATCCACAAAGCACATCTTCGGGTTCGATTATGCCACGTTATCCTTGGTTAATCACAGGCAGTGGCAGCAAGCTTGATAAATCACTCACCGAAGCAAAAATGAAAGCGATGGTTTCATTAGGTGTACCTTATACTGATGAAGACATTGCCAATGCTCAAAAACAAATGAGTGAACAAGGCACTCAAATTGAGAAAAACCTATATAGCGATCCAGATTTTGTGGCCTCTTATGAAGCAGATAGGCAAAATGCTGGTGAAGATTTTGTCGAAATGAGAAATAGAGAAATCGTAGCGCTTATAGCCTACCTACAACGTCTCGGTACAGACATTAAAGTTGAAGATTTACTAGATCTAACCACTCAAAACTAATATATCATGTTAAAATTTGTAAAAAACCATATGGAGAGCATTTCAGGGATAGAGATCTACCCTATCATCTCTCTGCTCATATTCTTTACTTTTTTTGTGATTCTTTTTTTGTGGGTTTTTACCGCAAAAAAAGAATATATCACAAAAGTGAGCAACATCCCATTAGATAACCATCAAAACGATACGACGTTATGAGAAATCTATTTCCATCTTATATAAGAGTTCCGTTAGTATTTTTTACAATCTTCGGACTTATTGAATTTTTCATGGATTCAGGTGAAAAACCTGCATTTATTGAATATCCGATTATTATGTTATTCCTAGTATTGGTGTTTTTAATTATTATAGCTATTGAAGTAATTATCGCTGCACTGGAAAACATCATGTTTCAAAGCCTCGATGAAGCTGCCAAAACCCGCTATTTGGCGTCAAAATATAAAACAATCAAGTTTACATGGTTGAGTAATACCTATAAAAAACTTGTAGGTACCAAACCGCTGGAAAAAGAACATGAGTTAATACTAGATCACAACTACGATGGCATCAGAGAATTGGATAACGATCTTCCACCTTGGTGGTTATATGGATTTTATGCAACCATTATCTTTGGAGCAATCTATTTGGCTAGATTCCATATTTTCAATGGAGATAATCAATATGAAGAATTAGAATCTGCATATGCTCAAGCCAAAATAGAACTGGAAGAATATAAGAAAACCGCCAAAGATCTTGTTGATTATAACACTGTGACCGTACTTGCGGATGCTGCCGATATATCCAGCGGTAAAACTATATTTGAAGCAAACTGTGTGGCATGTCATATGGCTGATGGTGGCGGAGGTATTGGACCTAACTTGACCGATAAATATTGGATTCTCGGCGGAGGTATCAAAAATGTATTCCGAACTATAAGCGAAGGCGGTCGAGATGGAAAAGGAATGATTGCCTGGAAACAAAGCTTAAAACCATCTGAAATGGCACAAGTTTCCAGCTACGTATTAACTTTACAAGGCAATACTCCAGCAAAACCAAAAGATCCCGAAGGAGATATATGGGTCGCAGAAGAAGCCGTCAAAAGCGAAATTCCAACGGAAGCTATGGAAGTTATTACAGATTCGATCATCAGCATAGAAAACGAAACACCATAATTGAATAAAAAGAATTAGCCAAAAACGCTCCGAACTATATTAATTTTTGACCCAAATAATGGAAACATCAGAAAACGAAAGCTTTAGAGACTCCATTGGAACAGTCACCAAAGAAGGTAAGCGTGCCTGGGTATATCCAAAAAAACCAAGCGGCAAACTCTATGAATATCGCAAAATAGTAAGTTACGTTCTTTTAGTTTTTTTTCTGGCTTCTCCATTTATCAAAATCAATGGCAACCAATTTTTGATGTTCAATATACTAGAGCGCCGCTTTAATATTTTTGGATTTCCGTTTTGGCCACAGGATTTTCACTTGTTTGTCATTTCGATGATCATAGGAGTCATTTTTATCACACTATTTACAGTTGCTTTTGGACGGATTTTCTGTGGTTGGATTTGCCCTCAAACTATTTTCCTTGAAATGGTTTTTAGACGAATCGAATATTGGATCGATGGAGACCGAGGTGCCCAAATACGATTGGACAAACAAGCATGGAATGCTGAAAAAATAAAAAAGCGAAGCTTAAAATGGTTCATGTTTTTAGTAATCTCATTTGTAATTGCTAATGTGTTTCTAGCCTTTTTGATTGGTAGTGACAAGCTGATAGGATACATCACTGATGGACCAGCAGAGCATATTGCCACCTTACTGCCTTTGTTCATTTTTACGGGAGTGTTCTATTTTGTCTTTGCATGGTTTAGGGAGCAAGTCTGCATTATAGCTTGCCCTTATGGACGACTTCAAGGTGTATTGTTGGATAATAAATCGATTGTTGTAGCTTATGACCATAAAAGAGGTGAAGCAAAAAATGGCCGAAAGAAATTTCGAAAAAATGAAGATAGAGATGCCCTTGGTTATGGTGATTGCATCGACTGTCATCAATGTGTAAATGTTTGCCCAACAGGCATTGATATCCGAAATGGCACACAGCTAGAATGTGTCAACTGTACAGCTTGTATCGATGAGTGCAACCATATTATGGAGAGTGTGAATCTGCCAAAAGATTTGATTCGCTATGCAAGTGAAAATGAAATAGAGAAGAAAGAAAAATTCAAGGTCACTGCTCGAATGAAAGGCTATATTGCTGTTCTCATAATTCTCACAGGAGTTTTATCTGGCATGTTATTGTTAAGAAATGATGTTGAAGCTAACATACTAAGACTTCCTGGACAATTATATGAACACAAAGAAGGAGACATTATTAGCAATGTGTTTACATATAAACTCATCAATAAAACGAGCGAAGATATTGACAATATTAATTTCAAACTTCGAAAGTATGATGGAGAAATAAAGTTGGTTTCAAATAAAAAAAATATTGTCGCTCCAAAAGAAGGTTTTGCCGAAGGCACGCTATTTATAGAAATTAATAAAAAGAAATTAAAAGGTGACAGAAATAAATTAATGATTGAGGTATATAGCAATGAGGAATTGATTGAGACCACGACAGTTAATTTTTTAGGACCAAGAAGTTTTAATTAATAAGAAAAACTAAATACAACAGAGATGAACAACCAAAGACTAAAAATGTTTGATTTTTTTAATTGCTCTAAAAAAAGTCTTTCTTCTATTCTCTTTGTTCTTTATTCTAATGAGAATTAAAAACAATAAATTATGAAATTCAATTGGGGAACAGGTATCGTACTAGCATTCATAGGCTTTATAAGCTTTATTATGTATTTCGTGATTATGATGATAACAAACGAAAAATATGAGTATGATTTGGTGACAGAAAATTACTATGGTAAAGAACTAGAATTTCAACATGACATTGACAAACAGCATCATGCAAAAACATTGGAAAAAAATATCAGATGGATAAAAACTGAAGAAGGCATTCAACTCACATTTCCTGAAACCATGGAGTTTAACAACATAACAGGTAAAGTGTTCCTATATAGACCATCTAATAAACACTTGGACTTTGAATCAAAGATTTCTCTGTCCAATCACAATTTGCTCATACCTGACAAACGTTTATTAGATGGTCGCTGGAACATTACAGTTGATTGGCAATATAAAGGAAATTCATATCTCTATAAAAAGGAAATCAGCTACTAAATGTTGTGGTCAGCGCTCATATTTGGTCTTTTAGGAAGTTTTCACTGCGTGGGAATGTGCGGACCAATTGCATTTATGCTGCCAGTAGATCGAAGTAATTCAATTAAGAAAGTCTTCCAAATTTTCAGCTATCATTTTGGACGTATTTTAGCCTATAGCATCATTGGGTTATTTTTCGGTTTGGTTGGAAAAAGTCTGTATATCTTCGGTTTGCAACAGCAATTATCAATTTTTATTGGAGCCTTAATGATTGTGGTTGTTTTGATTCCAACGAAATTATTCAATAGCTATAATTTTTCAAAACCTATTTATAAACTGATTTCCAAAGTAAAATCCGGCCTCGGACAAGCACTTAAAAAGAAAACCGCCGACACGTTTATAACCATAGGTTTCTTAAACGGGTTTTTACCTTGCGGCTTGGTTTATATGGCAGTATTTGCATCTCTAACTATGCAAAGTGCAATGTACGGTAGTTTATATATGGTATTATTCGGTCTTGGAACAATACCGTTGATGACTTCAGCCATTTATCTTGGAAAATTTTTGAATACGAACATAAAACAGCGCATTCAAAAAGCCATTCCTGTATTTGTAGTGGTTATAGGGTTACTTTTTATAGTACGTGGTTTAGGTTTGGGAATTCCATACCTATCTCCTGCTCCAGCAACTGAAATCGCAACTGGGACGATCGAATGCCATTAAATTAATGAATGAACATGAAAATTTGGAAAAAAAAAACGCAAGACGAAATTAAGCAGCGCATTTTTGACGCCCTCAATAACAATGTCAATTATACGTCACAAAATGTTTTGGGCATTCCTGCATCCTATTTAGATGAAGAGGTGTTTTCTCAAGATGAAACCTTTCTGAAAGAAGCTCCTTTTATGACCTCACTGGTAAAAAACCCAAATCATATTGGTTGTCATACTTTAGGAGATTCAGAAGGTTATTTCTCCGGAACACATGCAATTGAAAAAGAATTAATTGAGTTGTGTGCTGTTGATATTTTAAAAGGTAAACCTTCAAAATATGATGGTTATGTCGCTTCAGGCGGCACAGAAGCGAATATTCAAGCTATTTGGATTTATAGAAATTATTTTATCAAAGAATATCAGGCTAGACCTGATGAAATTTGCATCATCTGTAGTGAAGACAGCCATTACTCTGTTGATAAAGCTAGTAATTTACTCGTTATTGACATTATAAAAATTAAGGTTGAACAAGACTCACGATTGATGACAGAGAATGAGCTGTCATCCCAAATTGAACTTGCAAAAGCTAGTGGAAAACAATTTTTTATTGTAATCTGTAATATGATGACCACAATGTTTGGCAGTGTCGATGATATTGACCAATACGTCACATGTCTAAAAGCAGCCGACATTGAATTCAGAATTCATGTTGATGGTGCATTTGGTGGTTTTTACTATCCAATAGCAAATAAAAATAATCCATTGAATTTTAAAAACAAACATATTACTTCAGTGACTCTCGACGCGCACAAAATGGCACAAGCGCCTTATGGTACAGGCATTTTTATTGTTAAAAAAGGGTTGATGAAGTATGTTCGTACTGAAGCGGCCAGTTATGTTAAAGGACAGGACTCTACACTCATTGGTAGTCGTTCTGGAGCCAATGCCATTGCCGTTTGGATGATTTTGATGAAACATGGACCCTATGGCTGGTTCGAAAAAATTTATATTCTTCAAAAGCGAGCATCTTGGTTCTGTCAACAATTGGAAAAATTGAAAATCAATTTTTATCATTTGCCAAGTTCAAATATTATTACAATAAAAAGTGAATATATCTGTCCAAAAATTGTTAAAAAATTTGGTCTTGTTCCAGACAATCATGTGAAACCAAAATGGTATAAAATTGTTGTAATGAGCCATGTATCTATAGAAAAATTACATCAGTTCATTGACGCTATAAAACAAAGTAAGTGGGTCAACAAGTAACACAATTTAATTAAGATATATTTGTCCTAATTAAAAAAAAAATTGTATTTTTGTATTTAAAATATATCAATTATGTTTTCCAAAGCTTGCGAATATGGCATCAAAGCATCCATTTTTATTGCGATTAACTCGCGAGAAGGAAAACGTGTGAATCCAAAAGAAATTGCCGAGGAAATCGATTCACCAAAAGCTTTTACGGCAAAAATTTTACAGGCACTAGTGAGAAGTAATGTGATAAAATCCGTTCAAGGTGCATATGGTGGCTTTGAAATCGATAAAGAAAAGATTTCAAAAATAAAATTGTCACAAATTGTTGAGGCGATTGATGGAGACAACATTTATAGCGGTTGTGGTCTTGGATTAGCATCTTGCGATGAATATCATCCTTGCCCTGTCCATGACAAATTTAAAATCGTCAGGACCGAACTCAAAGATATGCTGGAGAATACCAACCTAGAACAATTAGCGATCGACATTAAATCTGGATCTTCATTTTTAAAGATCTAAAAAAAATTATATATAAATAGGATATTTTTATCCGAATTAAACTACAAATATGGAAACATTACATAAAGATTCACAAAAGCAAATCGGCCAATTCGTTGCTGAAGATTTCAGAACAGCCTCTGTATTTAACCAATATGGCATTGATTTTTGCTGTAAAGGTGACAGAACACTCGAAGAAGTTTGTCAAATGAAAGCTATAGATACTGAAGAAGTATTAGGTAAACTTATGGAAATCCAATTTTCTAATACCCAACAATCTATCGATTACAAATCTTGGCCTTTGGATTTGTTAACAGACTACATTGAAAAAAAGCATCATCGTTATATTGAAGAAAAAACTCCCATATTACGGCAATTTTTAGATAAATTATGCAAAGTACATGGCGGCCGTCATCCTGAATTAAATAAAATCAATGAATTGTTCAATTTGTCAGCAGGTGAATTGGCAGCACATATGAAAAAAGAAGAACTCATCCTCTTCCCTTTCATTAAAAAAATGGTTAAAGCCAAAATAGAAGGATCAGTGATACAATCGCCAAAATTTGGAACGGTTGAAGACCCTATAGCCATGATGAAACATGAGCACGATAATGAAGGTGAACGCTTCAGGCAAATCGCAAATTTGAGCAATAATTATACACCGCCTACTGATGCTTGCAGTACGTATGAGGTAACATTTGCAATGTTAGATGAATTTGAAAAAGATTTGCACTTACATATTCATTTAGAAAACAATATTTTGTTCCCTGAAGCTATTAAGCTGGAGCGTTTATTTATTTAATATTTGGTTTTGATTGTTGAAGTTACACTTCCCTTTCGTTTTTTAACCTACTGTATTGCAATGTTGTTTCTTTGAGGGATAATGACAGGCATTACAATCAAAGAAACATAAAGGGGATTGTAATTTTTTAAAACCGAATCCGATACGATTTACGGATCCATTTCCTATTAAAAATCTTTTCTTTTCGATTTAAAAATCATACGTGAGACTGGCAATAGTATCCATAATAATAAGGCCACAAATGAAACTACTAATCCAAAACTGGTTCCAAAGAATTGTTTAAAGACCGCTCCTGTATAGCCCAATAATGCAGATATGTCTAGTTTTAATAAAATGAGTGTTCTTGATAAATCAATCGGATTTAACATCGTCCCAAAAAGCGATAGTTTATCCAAAGGATAATCTTCAAAAAGTATCAATGACATTAAGAATATACCATCATAAATAATTGCCAAAAATAGCCACAATAAAATAGCATATCCAAACCCTTTTATCCTATTTTCATTTGAAAGTGCAATATTGAATGCCAACGCCGTGAAAATAAATGTTAAAAATGTGCCAGTAATGAGTAATAAAGAAAAATCCCAGATGGCTGACGATTTAAACAACCCATAAAACACAAACGGAAGTCCTAAACCCAAAACCAAACTCATCGACAAGGATATTGCAACGCCCAAATACTGTCCTAAAAAAATGGACGAACGCTTCAGTGGTTGTGCCAATAAAAGCTCTGTAAATTCTTTGGAATTGTAATAATACATAACGCCAAAAATTGTCCCGATGAGTGGCACCAACACAATAATCACATTCATTAAGGTGATGACCGCTTTTGAGAGGTCATTATTTAGAAATAACAATACAACTCCTAAAAGCAAGTAAAATGCAAAGTATACATAACTCCAACGACTGCGCATTAAATCGTAAAAACTGTATTTTAGTATCTTAAGCATGATTTTCAGTTAATATGGAAGCGATGGCGTGCTCAAAATCGGGTTGATTGGTTTTGGTTTTGAGTTCATTTATGCTTCCTTTAAAATAAATTTTTCCTTCTAACAAAAAGACGATTTCATCAGACACTTCCTCAACAAAACTCATAATGTGTGAGGTGATTAAAATGGTCTTACCTTTGGCTTTTTCAGTTTCAATAAGTGTTTTCAATCGTATCAAAGAAATAGGATCTAACCCTGAAGTAGGTTCGTCCAGAATAATAAGTGGACTATCAAACATAAATGCTAGTACTATATTAACTTTCTGCTTTGTTCCACCAGAAAGATTGCCCAATTTTTTATCCAAAAAAGGTTCCAATTTGAATAGATTGATGAGATCTTTATCAACCATTGTTTTCCCTCTTAAATCCTTCAGCATGGTAATAAGTTCCTTGACTTTGAGGTTACTGGGAAAATTAGCTATTTGCGGTAAATAATCAATTTTGCGTCTATAAGCAGACCCGTTTTTAATATTTGATCCAAGGACGGAAATAGTGCCCTTATTTGGAATAACCATTCCCAATAAACACTTAATCAATGTCGTTTTACCTGAACCATTGGGTCCAAGCACAGCAAAAATACCACCTTCACCAATATCCAGATTAACACCACTTAAGACTTCGTTCTTACCGAATTTTTTATATAAATCTTGAATATTTACCATTCTATTTTTTTCATTTTAGGGTTTTTATCCAACAAATTATCAGGTGTAAATACAGGTGATACCTTTTCTGAAAAATCGATAATGTCAATAAACAAACTACGAAGTAAGATGATAGTTTCTGGAGTTCGATTAACAATATATGAAAACAGTTTTACTGGTCTGTAAGGTATATCACCAAAGCCGTTTTTATCTAAATCATAACCTGTATAATTGCTCCAATAATTTTTGTCGAACACATTGTCATTGATATTACTATTGTATGAAATATCAAAAGAATTATACAAAAAGTTATTGCTCAAAAAACTGTTGGTATAGCAGGCACCACGAACCTTAATTGCCCAACCGTTATTGATGAAATTATTGTTTTTGTAAACGATTCGGTTAGAACCTTCTATGTTGATGCCAATAGTGTTTTCTTCAAATGTGTTTCCAATAATTTCGGCATCATTGATTTCTTTTAATAACATGCCATAAGACGCGGTTCCCCAATTTTCTTTAAAGATATTATTGTACATCTTTATCTTCTTTGAAAACATAACAGCAACTCCCGCTCCATTGCTTTCAAATGTATTGCCTTGGTAAATATCATTATTGGAAAACATAAAATGCAAACCATATCGAAGATTGTTAGCACTCACATTGTTTTTGATAATACAATCATCTGAAAACTCAAGATAAATACCATCTCTGACGTTTACGATATAATTATTCTCGATTAGAATATTCTTGCTGTACCATAATTGAATACCGTTGCCAGAATTATATTCCTCAATGGCGTCGCCAATTATCTTATTGCTTAAAACTTTTCCATCTCTTGCTCTTTCGAGATAAATACCGAAAAACAATTTTTCTAACACCATGTTTTGAATCACAAAATTCTTGCATTTCTTTACTCGAATGGCGGCATAATCAGAAGTGTAACTAGTGCCAACATTAATGATGAACAAACCATCTACCGTAACATGATCAGAAATAACCGTTATAATTTCACCTTTGAGTCCACCATCAATCACAGGATACTCTTCTCCAATAATGGTCAAAGGTTTGTCTACCAAAATACCATATTCTTTGTATGTGCCTTTTTTAATTTTGATGGTGTCATTATCACTGGCAAGAGCAATAGCCTCTTTAATGGATTTTACTTTGCAACTATTGCAAACAATTATGGTTGATGCTTGCATATCGCTCATAAATGCAAAAGTGAAAATCAAAAGGAGTTTTAACAATCGATTCATAATGACTGATTATTAAGATATATAAGCAATTTATCCCAATTATAGAGAGTACCTCCTTTTTCAGATTGAAACCTTTTAGCATCTTCTTTTGATTTAAAAGCAGACAAATAAGCTCCCATCGGACTTGGAATGTTCTTGCTAATCAAAAATGTAGCTTTAGTAGCATCAATTAAAGATTCTGGTTGCGTGTAGTTGTTGGAAAGATATAGTTTGACTTCCGAGGCATCAAAATTGTTCATAAAATTGATCATGCATTCTGTAGCATCAAATTTATAGACCTTTCCTTTTTCAGTGACAATTTCTGCTGCATGAACTTTATCAACTATGGTCATTTTACAAAAGTCACATGCGTCATGTCCATAGTCAATCGCTTTTGGTGAAACATTACAACTGAATATTGCAATTAGCAATGTAAGTATGAGGTATGGTTTTAGTGTCTGCATGATTTTAGTGTTTACATTATGCGTTATTGGGTTGTTTTCTTTAAGCTTTCTTTTCGGCCAACCCAATATGCAACAAGGGTTAAGAACATTCCTGCAAACATCAAGTAACCTCCAACATGTGGCAGAGAGTTGACATCAAAATTCAGTAATTTCTTATGACCTATTAATGGCGGTTTATAGCTCATCGGGGAGCCATCAGGATTTGTTACTTTTATGATGGCATTAGGATCTAGATTATTTCCATAATCCATTAACCAATTATTAAAATCATACATTCCCATAATCCCAAGAACAGTCATTAAGATAAGCCATCCCAAAAAATAATGATAACTGACTTTTTTAAAAAAACCTAATATTCCTAGTACCACACCTAAAATGACCATGCCCAAGATGACCTTTGGAAATACTGAAAACTCCCACATTTCTTCAGGTTTTGGAATGGTTTTCATTCCGATATAATGGTTAAGCCCGTCAATGTTTTGTAAATCAAATTCTTGAACGCCTTTAATCCCATCGATGTAGATGTTCATCCCTAGTGGATCAGGATATTGTGGTGCACCCAGCATAATATTCCAAAGTGGGTATTTAAAAAGTCCCAATAAGAGTAAGGAACCTATGATCATTATTACTCCTGCTTTTTTCATTCTTAAAATATCTAAATGATTAGTCTTTTTTAAACGTTTCTACGTTGGTAGAAAGTTTAGTGTTCTAAAAGAAAGGCGAGAGCGAAATAATCAACTCTCGCCTTCAACAGAGAAATAAACACTAAAAAATTTCTCTAATACTCAACGCAGGCTAATCTATATCTTCACCAAGAGACCATTTTAAGGGCGTATCAGAATTAGCTGGGGAAACTCTGACGTAACCTTGCATTTCTTGATGTAAGGCAGAACAGAAATCTGTACAATAGAAAGGCCAAACTCCTACTTGTTTTGGTTCCCATACTGACGATTTCGTTTGTCCAGGCATAATCAGTAATTCAGAATTATTTTGTCCTAGGATTGCGAATCCATGAGGTACGTCAAAATCCTGTTCCATATTAGTAACATGGAAATAAACCTTGTCACCAACTCTAATGCCTTCAATATTATCTGGTGAGAAGTGGCTTCTTATTGTCGTCATATAAATATGAACTTCGTTACCATTCCGTACCACTTTGGTATCGGCGTCAGTTTTGGCCACATATTTATGTTTATTATCTGCTAAAGCATAGATTTTTTTCGATTTGCTTTTAATTTTGTCAGCATGAATGGCAGCGGCATAATGCGGCTCACCATGTGTTGGGAAATCCAAAAGCAATTCCATTTTGTCTCCAGAAATGTCATACAATTGTGCAGAATGCTCTAATTCTGGTCCTGTTGGTAAATAACGGTCTTTGGTAATCTTGTTCATTGCGAACATATATTTCCCAGAAGGTTTTCTTGAATTTCCTCCAGGAATTGTCAAGTGACCAACGGAATAATAAGTTGGCTTTCTGTCCAATACCTCCCATGTGCCCAATTTCCATTTTACTACTTCTGAAGAGATAAAGAAGGTTGTATAAGCATTGCCTTTGTCATCAAACTCTGTATGTAAAGGACCTAAACCTGGTTGTTCTACAGAACCTGCCAATACGTCCTCAAATTTCAAAATAGGAATACCGTAAGCTTCTCCATCAAATTTTTTGTTTTCAATTGCATCTAGCATTTTTGTAAAAGAATGCACAGTTAAGTTCGCGGATAGTTTTCCGTTACCTACAATGTATTCTCCAGAAGGATCAACATCACAACCGTGAGGTGATTTTGGTGTTGGCAAGAAATAAACCAGTCCTGGTAATTCTGCAGGATTCAACACTCGTACTTCTTTTTTCATTGTAGAGGTTGCAGTATGTGTGTTTTCATCATATACATTATGCGCATAATTTGCAGGCATCGTTGTGAATTTTCCCTGTTTGATATATTCTTCTGCCTTTTTCCAGTTGACCGCTGCAATAAAGTCCTTATCATTTTGAGAGGCATTAACCTCCAAAAGAGTATTCGCTTCTTCAGTATTATAGGTTGTAAAGAAGAACCAACCGTGAGATTTTCCACGTCCTGGATGTGACAAATCATAGTTAAAACCTGGCATCAGGATTTGAAAAGACAAATCCATTTGGCCATGTTCTGGCTCTACACTGATAAAAGACAGTGCACCCTTAAAATTACCTTTATATTCTTTGATTGGCATATCACGCTGTGGAACGGGAACCGAAAAACGTGTTCCCGCAACTACATACTCTGTGTTTTCTGTAACAAAAGAGGAACTGTGGTTACCTGCACTGTTTGGAATTTCAAGAATCTCTGTGGTTTCAAAGGTTGTCAAATCGATTTTTGCAATTCTTGGTGTGTTATTTTCATTGATAAAGATCCAACGTCCATCTATTTCACCATTGGTTTGGGAAATATCCGGATGGTGTGAATCACCCCAAGGTATAAATCCGTGAGATGTGTTCAACATTGGCTTTGTCTCTTCAGAATAACCATATCCAGAGGTTGGAAATTGTGAAAACACAGGAATTTCTTTAAACATTCGTCCTGATGGCAATCCGTAAACTGTTAGATTACCACTATAGCCACCAGAAATAAAAGCATAATATTCATCGTATTCACCAGGTGCCACATATACTTTTTCAGCAACATTACTTGCCAAGGCACCCGATTTACCGTTTGATTTGCCTGAATTGTTGCAACTTGTAAAAGTTATCAAAACAGTTACTAGTGCAGCAGTTGTTTTTAATATATTTTTCATTGTATATAAATTTAATTTTAGTTGTTATTATTCTTCAGTGGGAGGTAGCAACACTTTGTCTATAATGTGCACAATACCGTTACCTGCTGGAACGCTAGCAATGATTCTTGCACCACCTATCATCGGCTCGCCATCTATTACCTCTATCTTTAAGTACTGATTATTAGCCTGTCCCAGTTTATTAAATTTCTTTAAAAATTCTTTAGAGTAGTTGCCAGGAGTTACATGGTATTTTAAAATATTGGCCAAAGCATTCTTGTTTTCTGGTTTTAGCAAATTATCTAAAGCTCCTTCTGGCAATGCGGCAAAGGCTTCATTTGTAGGTGCAAAAACCATTAAAGGTCCTGCATTTACTAATACATTTTCCAGTTCAGCTGCTTGCACTGCAGCAACAAGTGTCGTGTGGTCTTTTGAACCCATAGCGATTTGCAAAACATTTGGTTTTGCAACGTCACCTTCAATAAAGGCTTGACCTTGTCTTTCTTCAGTTTGATTGTTAACAGATGATTCTGTCGATTCATTGTCTTGTTTAGTCTCGTTTTTACATCCAATAAATAGTATTAACAGTAAAATACTAAACACTAGTTTTATGTTGATTTTCATAGGATTATTGTTATTTTAATGTTCTAAAATATTCTAATACGGCTCTGGCTTCTTCTTCAGTTAAATTTTGATTAGCCATTGGAGAGCCATTGAATTCCATTAGTAATTCTTTTGCTAAGGGGTCTTTTTGAACCATTTCTTCTGGATTTAGAATCATATTCATGATCCATTCTGGAGTTCTACGTTCTAAAACTCCAGTTGGTGCTGGACCGATAAATTTTTTGTCCGGTCTATGGCATGCCATACACATTTTTTTGTACACCTCAGCTCCATGTGATGCCATTGTTTGGTCAATCTCTGGCGCAAGTGTAACAGACTCAATAGGTCCAACTCCTTTGTTGGTCAAATCCACCCTTTCAGAAGCTGGCGTGCCAGTTTCTACTTTAGTTTCAACTGATTTTTCAGTTGATTCTTTTTTCTCATATGAGAAAGATTCCTTCTTCTCTTCTTTGCCTCCACAACTTATAAGCATAGATATTGCAAATACAGCCAAAATGTTTAGTGATTTCTTCATGTTATTTAATTAGTTTTTATCGATTCATAATCTATAAGTGATAATTCAAATGAGTAGTTAAAAGATATTTATATCTAAATTATCACTAACAAAATTAGACTCTATTCGTTGAAAAAAACATGATAAATATCATATTTAGGACATTTTTATCCTATTTAATAGTTGAGATAGTTCTATTCTTAAATTAAAAAAGCCGAACAAATGTTCGGCTTTAATTTTGCATTAAAATTTTACATCTGATATGATTCGATTTACTAAATTTTAAAAGTCATAACTGGTAAATCAGAATGATTTGCTAAATCTTCTGAAATACTTCCTTCGAAGAAATGTGCCAAGCCTTTTCTTCCATGAGTTGGGATTACGATTAAATCAGCATCGATTTTTTTTGCGAAGACCAAAATTCCCCGTTCTACTGATACCTCTGAAATATAGTTCACAGCATTCATTCTGTTTAAGTTTCCATCTGCACTATGCAAAAAATCTGTCATTGTTTTTTCCATTTCCGAAGAGCTCTTAAATTTTTCTCCTGGAACATTAACATATAACAAATGCATTTCAGAACCAAAAGTGGCTAACAATTTAGAAGCATTTATATAAGGTTTTACTGCTTCATCAGAAAAATCACTGGCAAAAACAACAATATTGTAATCCATTGCTTTAGGTTTGTTTTTAATAACCAAAACGGGAATTTCAGAATGTCTAACAACCTTTTCGGTATTAGAACCAACAAATATTTCACTGAACCCACTTGTGCCATGTGATCCCATTACAACTAGATCGGCGTTATGCTCTTTAACTACTTTACTGACTTCGCTAAAAACTTTAAAATGTTTAACTATAGGTATGACATCAACTCCTTCTAAATAATCTTTTTCCAAAAAACTATCAAATTTTTGCTCTGCAAGTTTTAAGAAAAATACAGCTTTCGCATTTTGCTCATTATCACTATTAATCAACATAGAATCAGAAATTTCCAACATATGCAAAGCCAAGATTTGAGAGTTGTTTTTCTTTGCCAGTATGGACGCAGCCTCAAGAGCATATTCTGAATGTTTCGAAAAGTCGATGGGTACAATTATTTTTTTCATTTGATATAAATTTTAAGGTGACATTAATTTCTCCACATTAAAGTAAACATTTTAATAGATAAACACAAATAGAATAACAGATTTAGAGTTTAATTAACACGTATTAAACTGTCATTGAAAACAATCGTGTTTCAGGCTTTTTCCTTTGTAATAGCAAGTCAAACGCCATACATACATTTCTAACATATGGCTTTCCTTTATTTGTTATTTTTAAGGTATGCAAATTAATTTCAATCAATCCATCAACTTCCATTTCTTCCAATTCTGATGCAATTTCCGAAAGTTCATCCAAAAACAAATGAGGAGAACTCCAAGAGGTTTGAAATTGACACATTAAATTTAGGATATGCTTTCTTATGATCAAATCTTCCGAATTCAAAATATGCCCTCTATAAACAGGAAGGATATTCTCTTTCAATAAATGATTGTACTCTTCAATATTTTTTACATTTTGAGCAAAACCATACCAGCTATCACTAATTGCTGATACCCCAAGCCCAATCATCATTTGTGTTTTTGAAGAAGTATATCCCATGAAATTCCGATGTAACTCCTTTTTTTCAATTGATTTATATAAAGCATCTGTTTGAAGTGCAAAATGGTCCATACCTATTTCATTGTAACCAGCTTCTGACAATAATTGTTTTCCAATTTCATATTGAATTCTCTTCACATCCGCTGCAGGTAGATCTTCGTCTCTAAACCCACGTTGTCCATTTCCTTTTAACCAAGGCACATGTGCATAGCTGTAAAAGGCAATTCTATCTGGGCGCAGCAAATTCGTTTTTTCGATTGTTGCTTTGACATGTTCTTTTGTTTGAAACGGTAAACCAAAAATGATGTCATGTCCTATTGAAGTGTATCCTATTTGACGAGCCGAATCTGTAACTCTTTTCACATTTTCAAAAGGTTGCACACGATGAATTGCTTTTTGAACGGTTTCATTATAATCCTGAACGCCAAAACTGACGCGTCTAAAACCTAAATCATAGAGAGATTTAAGATGTTGATATGTTGTATTATTTGGATGTCCTTCAAAACTAAATTCATAACCATCCATAAGTGTCGCTCTTCTCAAGATACCCTCGATCAATTGCTTAAGGTTTTCCGGAGAAAAAAAAGTAGGTGTTCCACCACCAAGATGTAATTCTTTAATATTTGGTTTTTCGTCAAATAAATTGCAATATAAATCCCATTCCTTCAGAACCGCGTCAATGTACGGAAGTTCAACTTCATGTCTTTTTGTGATTCGTTTATGGCAACCACAGAATGTGCACAAACTTTCACAAAATGGTAGATGAATGTATATACTCATACCTTCTTTATCATTACTTTCTTTAAATGATTGAATAAGTGTACCTGTCCATTTCTTTAAAGAGAATGAATCATTGTTCCAGTAAGGAACAGTAGGATAGCTGGTATATCTTGGACCAGCAACATTATATTTTTGAATTAAATAATTACCCATGTTTTATCTTGCTTGAATCAAAATTATGTGATATGCGGTATAATAAATATGATATAAGTCATGCTCCGGTTTTTAATATCACTATTTTAGAGGAAGAATTTGCAATGAAGAATGAAGCAAATTAGTAGTAACTTTATTACATAATTAATTAAAACAAAACGAATGAAACGAATGCTTTTTATGCTCGCAATTTTTACAATGATCATAGGCACTTCTTGTAAAAATGATAAGAAAGATGAACCTAAATCAAACGAATCGACTGAAATGACAGATTCTGAAAATCAAACATCCGAGATGGATTCTAAAGAAGAAAATAAGGTGCAAGTAACTTTAGAGTCTAAAAGCGGTAGTTCTGTTTCTGGCTCTGCAGTATTTACACAAGAAGACAATGTTGTAAAGATGGTTGTAGTTGTTGATGGATTAAGTGAAGGAACACACGCTATTCACTTACACGAAAAAGCTGACTGCTCTTCTGCGGATGGTACATCTGCGGGAGGACACTGGAACCCCACAAACCAACCACATGGAAAATGGGGAAGTCCCGATGGGTTCCATTTAGGCGATATAGGCAACTTAAATGCCAACGCTAACGGAAAAGCGACCATCACCATGACTACTGATAAGTGGTGTATCGGTTGCGGTGATACCAACAAAGATATATTAGGTAAAGCAATAATTGTACATCAAGGCACCGATGACTTCAAAACGCAGCCTACAGGTGACGCTGGTGGACGTGTAAGTTGTGGTGGTATTATCCAATAAAAAACAAACATCAATAATATAATGATAAGCCTCTCCTCGGAGTGGCTTTTTTCATATTATTATAATTCTTACATTTAGCGTATTCAAAAAAGTTATATGCAATTAGAATTATTAGTCGAAAAATTTCAGAAAAAGGATCAAAAAGCGTTCGAAGAACTTTACAATATGTATGGTGATAGTATGCAAGGGGTCATTTACAATATTGTTAGAGATAAAGATACCGCTGAAGAAATAATGCAAGATGTATTTATTAAAGCTTGGAACAATTCGGCAAGTTACTCGCCTTCAAAGGGTCGGTTTTTCACTTGGATTTTAAATATTGCGCGAAACGCGGCGATAGATAAGACAAGATCTAAAGCATTTAAAAACTCTAGAAAAAACCTTGATGCGGATTATTTCGTAGATATTTTACAAACCAGTGAGAGTTTGGATGATCAAACGAATTCAATAGGAATAAAAAAATTCGTCGAAAAACTAGCCAAAAAATGTATCGAGGTCATTGAGCTACTATATTTTAAAGGGTATACACAACAAGAAGCTTCAGAAGCTCTTGATATGCCGATAGGTACAGTTAAGACTCGCAACAGAAATTGCATAAAAGAATTAAGAACTTACGTTTTAGAATAAATGGATATAAATGCATACATAGATTCTGGAATATTAGAGCTTTACGTGGCTGGTGTGCTCTCTGAATCAGAAAATCAAGAAGTGTACGAACTGATGTCAAAACATCCTGAAATACTTCAAGAAGTTTTAGAGATAGAAGCTTCAGTTATTAAATTGACAGCAGCTACATCTAGTGGAAATAAATCTAGAGCACTAACTCTTATTAAGGAAAAGCTTCTTTTCAAAAAAGAAGCTAAAGAAACCAAGGTTGTAACTTTAGAAAAACCGAAACACAATTGGCTGACCTATTCTGGATGGGCAGCAGCCATCATATTAGGCTTCGGTTTATATTGGACCTTAAATCAAAACAACGAATTACAATCTGATTTGCAGACTGTGGAAATAGAACGATCCTATTTAGAAACGCAAATTGCTGAAGCCAGAACAGATTTGGAGGCTAACAAAAAACTATTAAGTGTTTTACGTGATAAAGATATCATTGCTGTTCCTCTTGGAGGACAGGGAAATTTTGCTAACACATATGCTAAAGTTTATTGGAGCAAAGAGAACAATGAGATTTATGTAGATGCACAGGGACTCCCATCTCCTCCTCCAGGAAAAGTGTATCAAGTCTGGTCTTTAAAATTGAGTCCTTTGACTCCTGTTAGTTTAGGAACTATCGATAATTTTATGCAAGACGAAAATAAAATCTTTGAGATACAAAACCTAAATGAAAGCGAAGCATTTGGTATTACACTTGAACCAGCCGGCGGAAGTGAATCACCAACAATGGAACAATTGTATACATTAGGAGTTGTTGCCGCTACGCCATAGCAAGACAAACTTCTACTTATAAACAATAAAAAGCATCAATCTCAAATTGATGCTTTTCATATTGATTTTAAATCAAATGTCAACATTATTTAGTAGTTTGAAAACATATTTTGGAATATCTGTGGAGCTATATGCAATCTAAAAATCAACTGCAGAAATCTCTTGGATTCTAGAGACGCTATGAAAAATGTTCGTTTTCAGCATACAACTAATCTTTGTGACCATTTTATTATACTTCATTAAAAAATCTCCTTTCATTTTTCCTACTATCTTTGTATCAAATTATATCGATGTCATTCAAAGATTTACACCTAAACAAACCGATTCTTAAAGCCATTGAGGAAGCCGGCTATGATGAACCCACTTTAATCCAAGAAAAAACCATTCCGTTGGTATTGGATAAAAAAGATGTCATTGCTTCGGCACAAACTGGCACTGGAAAAACTGCAGCTTTTGCTTTACCGATCTTACAATTGCTTTATGACAAACAAGACGCTCCAAAAAAAGGGAAGAAAATTAGAGCCCTAATTGTAAGTCCTACGCGTGAGTTAGCGGTGCAAATAAATGCAAATTTCAAAACCTATGCGAAGCACACCAACCTTCGTTCGGCAGTCATTTTCGGTGGTACAGGAATTGAACCTCAAATAAACATTCTTAAAAAAGGCGTCGATATCGTTGTTGCAACACCTGGTAGACTTCTCGATTTGCATAAGCAAGATTTACTAAATCTCGATTTTATTGAAATTTTAGTTCTTGACGAGGCAGATTTAATGCTCGATATGGGTTTTATTGACGACGTTAAAAAAATTGAACGTCTTTGCCCTGAAGACAAACAGATTTTATTATTTTCTGCCACGATGCCGTTCAAAGTCGAAGAATTAGCGAATACGATTTTAAAATCACCTGAACGAATCGAGGTCTCTCCTACCTCTTCTGCTGCAAAAAACGTGAGCCAAGTATTGTATTATGTGCCTAAACGTAACAAGATTGAATTGTGTTTACACTTATTGAGAAATACCATCAAAGGAAGTATCATTATCTTTAGACGTACAAAATTTGGTGTTGATAAACTTGAACAAACCCTTCTAAAAAACGGCTATAAAGTAGAAACTATTCATGGTGATAAAACACAGAATGATAGGCAAACGGCTTTAAATAAATTCAAACATAAAGAAGCTAATATACTTGTGGCAACTGACGTTGCTGCACGTGGAATTGACATAAATGAATTGGACGCTGTTGTTAATTTTGACATGCCAAGCGTAGCAGAAACATATGTACACCGTATAGGACGAACTGGTCGTGCTGGAAACATGGGAATAGCCTATTCTCTATGTTCAGCAGATGAAAAAACCTATGTTAAGTCCATTCAACAATTAATAAATGTGCAAATTCCTGTTGAAGAAGAACACCCATATCCATTAGATCCAAAAGAGAAACCTATTGTTCACAAAAAGCAAGGAAGTAAGTACAAAAAAGGTCGTAAAGGCGAAGGATCAAAAAAGAATAAAAAGCGTTGGTACTAGATAGCCAGTCGTTTATCAAAATAATTTTTGAGAACAGGGATTTGTACCAGTAACATCAAAGCCAATAATCCAACACCATAAGCAGCGATTCTCGTCGTTTTCATTCCGCTGAATAACTTAGAGATTCTGTCTGTATTCAAATCTATATTGTTGAACCATCCTAAAGATTCTGGTTTAATGACAATGAAAATATAAATCATAAAAGCGATAAAACCAACTAAAATCAAAGCCCAAAAACGTTTTGAAATCAATGGATGGTAAGTTGTAACAGCGTTTTGTTTAGCCTTTTCAACTTGCATCATCACGTTGGCAGTAAAATCAAACGAGGGCGATTCTAACGAAACCTCATTCATTACCTTATCCACAAAAGTTCCTAAATTTTTATCTTCGTTCTCTTTCATAACTACTGATTATTTCGGGTTCTAATCTTTGTTTTAATATAATAGCCAATTTTTTTCGGGCCCTGAACAATTTTACCTTAACGGTATTCGCTTCAATTTCGACAATCTTGGAAATTTCTTCCAAAGACAAATCTTCAAAATAATATAAGGTTAATAAAAACCCGTCTTCACTGGGCAATATCTCTAAACAATCTTTTATTATTTGAGATTGTTCATTTCTTTCAAGAGATTCCAATGCATCGTCTATTGTTTTTACTTGATGTTCCGTAAACTCATCAATAGCAACTTCATTATACCTCCTCCTATTTTTCTTGATACGGTCGAGGCAAGTATTGTAAGCCACTCTGTAAAGCCAAGTCGATAATTTCGAATCACCTTTAAAATTTTTTAATGATTTATAAACCTTGATAAATGTGTCTTGAGAAACTTCTTCCGCCTCTTCCCTATTTTTTAACATGCGAATGGACAAGGTAAACACCAAGTCCTTATAACGATCTACCAAAACAGCAAAAGCCTTGGTGTCGCCCTCCAAAATTTGATTGATGATGCTTTCGTCGTTGGTGGCCATTTGACTATAAGACGAGCATAAAGCTTCTAAGGTTACAGGAAAATTATAAAAATATTTTGAAAAAGTTGTAACCTTAATTCAGAACCTGTCGTCATAAGCTATGAACACATTAAAATTAATCAATTAAAAACGAACATTTAAATCAAGAAATTATGGGATCAGAATTTATTATCATGCCGCTTATGATTGCAGCCGTTTTCGGAATCTTCTATTTACACTACTCCACCCGCAACAAGGAACGTTTAGCATTAATAGAAAAAGGTGCAGAGGCAAGTATCTTCGTCAAAGGCAAAACACACACGGCACCAATTTGGAAAATACTCATCCTCAATTTAGCCTTACTTTTGATGGGAATAGGAATCGGAATCTTTATTGCATCATTGCTTCACTATAATATGGGTGTTGAAGAAGATGTTGCCTACCCAGGCACAATCTTTCTAATGGCTGGTATTGGGTTATTCGTAGGATTCAATATGACGAAAAATTTGGATAAAGAATAACAATTTCTAACATACATTAAAAAACTGCCGTCATTATTGACAGCAGTTTTTTTTTGGTTCATTTTAAAGTATCTTTATTGCTCAAACTTTAAACCATAATAACACAATGAAAAAAATTGTTTTCCTTATATGCATCGCTATTTTATCTTCCTCCTGTAAAAGAGATAAAGAAACCACTATACAAGATGAAGAAATGCAGGCTATAGCAATGAGTGAATTTGAAACCAGTCTTAAAAATTATTATGAGGAGTCTCTAAAAATGTACCCATTAATCGCCACTTCTGCTGGTGACAATCGCTATAATGATCAATTGCCAAATGTCCTAACAGATGAATTCATACAGCGGGAAAAGATATTTTACACCAATTATAGGGAAAAGATGATGAGCTATAAAGATGAAAATCTTACTGAAACAGAACGTTTGAGCAAGGACATTTTGATTTGGGAATGCAACATGAATCTTGAGCGTTTAGATTTCAGGGAGGAATTAACCCCTATTAACCAAATGTGGTCTTTACAATTCACTATAGGACAGTATGCTAGCGGTTCTGGCGCTCAACCCTTTGAAACTTTTGAAGACTACAAAAATTGGATCAAGCGATTGGATAGCTATCTTGATTGGATGGCCTTGGCTGAAGAACGAATGGCCGAAGGTATAAAAGCAGGAAATGTATTACCCAAATCATTGATTAAGAAAGTACTGCCGCAGCTTGAGGCTATGACAAACCCAAATATTGACGAGCACTTGTTTTACACACCTATAAAAAATTTTCCTGATAGCTTTACGGATGAAGAAGAAGAAGAACTCACTATTTTGTATAAAAATTATGTTAATGACAAAATCATTCCCGCCTATGCAAGTTTGCATAAGTTTATGTCTACAGATTACCTTAAAGCAGGAAGAACTACAAGCGGAATTGCAGCTGTTCCAAAAGGAAAGGAATATTATAATCACCAGATAAAGCTCTATACAACCACTGACATGACGGCTGATGAGATCCATCAATTAGGTCTAAAAGAAGTGGCGAGAATTTTATCAGAAATGGAAAAAGTTAAGACCGACGTTGGTTACAAGGGCACATTGGTTTCATTTTTTGACCATGTAAGAAACAAAAAAGAATTAATGCCATTTAAGACTCCACAAGAAGTAATCGAAAATTTTAATGATATCCATGAAAGGATGCAACCACAATTGGATAAATTGTTTGACATGAAACCAGAAACACCATTTGAGGTGCGACAGACCGAAGCTTTTAGAGCAGCATCGGCAAGCGCCCAATACAACCCTGGATCATTGGATGGAACACGACCTGGGATTTTTTATGTTCCAATTTTAGATCCTGAAAAGTACAATATGTATTCCGACGAAGCCTTGTTTTTACACGAAGCAATTCCTGGACATCATTACCAAATTTCCTTACAACAAGAAAACCAAGACCTGCCAGATTTTAGAAAAACCTTATGGTACAGTTCTTATGGCGAAGGTTGGGCGCTATATTCAGAATCTTTAGGTAAAGAATTAGGATTGTACACAAATCCGTATCAATATTTTGGCATGTTAAGCAAGGAAATGCACAGAGCCATTCGATTAGTCGTCGATACTGGTTTGCATAGCAAAGGTTGGACACGTGAACAAGCCATCAAATATTCGTTAGAGAATGAAGCTAAAAATGAAGATGATATCATTTCGGAAATCGAGCGATATATGGCAAATCCTGGTCAGGCGCTATCTTATAAGGTTGGCCAATTAAAAATTCGTGAACTACTAGCGAAAGCTGAGGCTCAACTTGGCGACCAATTCAATATCGCTAAATTTCATAATCAAGTTTTGGAATCTGGTTGTTTACCGTTAGAGCTGTTAGAAAGAAAAATAGAAAAATGGATTTCGACAACAAAGGCTAATGCAACATAAACCTTGCCTCTATATCATCTGCCTCCTTTTTATGACCTTATGTTTTGGACAAACCGTCATTAAAGACAAGCAAACCGAATACCCTGTATCGTATGCCAATATTTCATTCGGCAATGGCAATGGGATGTTTGCAGATGACGCTGGACTTTTCATTTTTACAAAAAAATTATATCCTGATGTCGATTCACTTTATGTCTCTGCATTGGGATATAAGTCTATAACGATTGCAACCTCTAATTTATCAAATTTGCTTCTACTTGAAGCCAATATAGATGAACTAAACGAAGTGGTCATTCGCGCTAAAATAAACCGAAAGTTCAAAGAAGAAACTTTGGAACCTTATCTCGATGATGACTATTACCATTGTTGGCTGCCAACCATTGAATC
>JAGXIE010000084.1 GCA_024635765.1 Flavobacteriaceae bacterium
CCTGTTATATTACTATAAGCAGTACTTTGTGGTGTTTTAAATTTTATGTTGGTTATATTATTTCTGTTACCGCTCTGTAGTGAAGCTCCCCAATATAGAGCAGCATAAGCAACCCTATAACATGTAGTAGGACTGCCATCACTTTGCGTAGGCATTATAATATCGGCACTGCTTGAACTAAAAGTAGAATTGTCATTATCAATGTCTATATATTGCATTGATACGTTCTGGTTGTCCCGAGTATTATCATTAAAAGGTTGATTGTTTTCACCAATAATAGCATTACCAATGACCAACATACTACCTCTAACCTCTATATTTTCTCTTACCGTAAAAGGCTCAAAAGTCTGAGCCATGCTATTAAGGCAAAATGAAAAAAATAAAAAAACAAGAACTTGTTTAAAAAATGTAGGTTTTTTCATGGTATTTAAAATTTGTTAATTCCTCTATCCGCCAAGGGGCATTGTCAAAAAAAGGATGGGGCCTTAATTACTTGTTTCGTTAATTTTCAATTTTTACTAATGACATTTTTCCATTATATGGTCTATTACCTTTTGATTTTAAAGCATCATTTGCTTCCTCTATACTTTCAAACATCTCATAATAAATGTAATACTTACTAGTGTTCACATCATAGAAGAAGTCAATGTTTGTTCTTCCTGAAGCAACTACTTTTGTTACAAAATCATCTCTTTTGGCAACATCATTATGAACAGCCACAATGAGATAATAGCCATTGTCTACATTCTTTACATTTTTAAGAATTTGAATATTGCTACTTTGTTCTTCGCCAAAATCAAAATCTTCTGCCTTTAAAGGAGTTGAGCTTAAATTAGTGTTTTGTTTGATGATGCTTAATGCTGCTCTATCCTGCAGATATCGATCTTGCTCATTATCAAAAGCCGCTCGCTTGATGCGTCGTTTTCTCTCTATTTCAGTCGCCACTTTAATGTCTTCTAAAGTAGATGTCAATTTTGCTTTTGTTTGCAATGCAGACGCTTGTTCTGATTTCAGCTTTTTGATCTCTTTTTGATAGTATAGATTTACTTCATCATTCACCAAAGGAACTATTTTAAGTCGCTCTTCATATAATGTTTCCAATTCCTTGATTTTATCGTTACGTGTTTTAATAACCTGGTCAAGATCCGCCTTTAAAGCTTCTAGAGCATTATTTTCTGCTGTTACACTTTTAAAAGGTTTAGGTTCCATAAAGATACCTTGGTCACTCAAATCATTCTCCTCTTTTAAGTCTTTTAAATCTTTATCTTTACTTGCAATAGCTTCACTTAATTGTGCTAAAAGCTCTGTTTGTCTTAACTCTGATTCATCAGTTGATTTTTTGATGGAACTCATTGTTTTAGCAATTGCGTCTGTAGGATTTGAAATTAATTCTTCTTTCGCTTTCGCGTCTTCTTTGGCTTTGTTTTCTGCTATCAATTGAGCTTGAGCCTCTGCTTCTTCTTTTAATCTGGCTGCCTCAGCCAATTTTGCGGCTTCCGCTTTTGCATCTGCTTCCGCTTTGGCTTTGTTTTCTGCCGCTAATTTGGCCAGAACCTCTGCTTCGGATTTTAGTCTCGCTGCTTCTGCTAATTTTTCTGCTTCAGCATCTGCTTTTGCTCTTGCCTCTGCTTTAAGTCTCGCTTCTTCTGCCAATTTTGCCGCTTTAGCTTCAGCTATTGCTATGGCTTCTTCCTTGGCCTTGTTTTCTGCAGCTAATTTAGCTTTCGCCTCTGCAACTTGTTTAGCTTGTGCTTCCGCTGCCAATTTAGCCGCCTCGGCATCTGCTTTAGCCTTAGCTTCTGCTTTTACCTTATTTTCTGCCGCTATCTTGGCCTTGGCTTCTGCAACTTCCTTGGCAATGGCTTCTGCTTCTAATTTTGAAGCGGCGGCTTCCGCTTTAGCTATCTCATTTGCTTTAGCTTTTGCTTCTGCTTCTAATCTTGCTTGTTCTTCTTTTGCCAATCTGGCTTTATCTGCTTCTGCTTTAGCTTCAGCGTCTGCTTTCGCTTTGGCCTCAGCTGCTAATTTTGCTTCAGCCTTCGCTTCAGCTGCTAATTTTCGATTTGCTTCAGCCTGAACATTTGAAATTTTAGATACTGGTTTTCTTCTTTTATCTCCAGAAATAAGTGCACTAACTTCATCATCTCCACCATAATCATAATTTTCATTGTTTTTAAATTTATAAGCCAATGTAATTTCATGTGAAGGGCCGAAATCAGTTAAATCACCAAGTGCTTTTTCGAAATTATATTCAATCGCAATTTGATTTGTTATGTTAAGCCCAATTCCGCCAGACGCACCATATAAATTATTATAACCAACTTGTGCCCAAATTCCTTTAGGTACTGTAAGCATGGCTAAAGCCGAAATGACAGTTTTATCTTTTTTAAATTCTGACCTCAACAAACCTGAAAATTTGCTTTCATCAAAAAAACCTGAACTATTCATATATCCTGTATACATTAAATGAGCTTGGATACTCTGCTCAGGATTGTCCTCTATTAGTTCTGAAGAATTGATATTATAAAGGACAAGATTATTGAAGGAAACACCAAAATCTAAAAATGCTGTACCATAATTGATACCTGGATTAACAGTGAGCATAAAATTTGATGGCACATTTTCAAGAGATGGGTCTGCAAAGTTTGTGACCACATTACTAGTATTGATTCCACTTTTATAGGCTCCTACATTAAGACCCAAAGTAAGATTGCTGTCTCTATCGAGACGCGCATTATAGGCAAAATTTAAAAGACCCCCAAAGGTTGTCAAGACACCATAATTTTGTTGAAATAATCCAACACCAATACCTATATTTTCTCTGAACCTACCGGAATAACTTACCAAATACGTTTGTGGAGCATCTTCAAATTGCACCCATTCACGCTTATTGGTAATACTTATATATTTATTTTGTTGTCTTACAAAACTGAAGGTTGGGTTGATAGCATATTGATTGAAAGTTAAAGAGTTTCTTATTGGCAAAGCAAGTGAAACCACTCCATCGTCCTCTTGGGACTGGGAGATCTGTATTGTACAGACAGTTATCACTATTGCTAATAAAATCTTCTTCATATTATTTAACAACTGTTATTGAACCCTTTTTCGCTTTTTGATTTGGTGCTTGGATGATGTAATAAAATACTTGATTGACACTATTTAATTCCAATTGGTTTTCTGGCCAATTATTTTGATAATTGTTTGTTTGAAGTACAACTTTTCCTTGACTGGTAAAAATCATCACTTCTGTATTGGTACCACTGACATATTGTAAAGGAATCATCCAAGTATCATTAATACCATCTCCATTTGGACTTATAAGATTAGGAATGTTTGACACATCGGGAAATGGATCAACGGGTTCACTAATCGAAAAAAATAATTCTTTGGCAACAGTGCAACCTGTAGTTTGGCTAATGGTAACTTTATAATCTCCAAACTGAGTAGCTTCATAAGTAGCTCCGTTAGCATTTGGAATGATGACTCCATTAAGGAACCACTGAAATTGAGGATTCGAAGCGTCGGTTGTCACTGACACGACTAAAGAGTCTCCTATCTCCATAGCGTTTTCTTCATCAACGTTTATCGAGCTTGAGAACCCTTCACTTTCTAGTACTATGGAACCCGATGCTTCACAGCTGCCAAGATCCACTTGGACAGAATAAGTTCCTGACTCATCTGTTTGATACGTTTGTTCGGTGGCATTTGGAATTAAAACGCCATCCTTGTACCATTGATAACTATTACCACCCAATGTATTTAAGGTTGTCACACCTTGATCTGGACAAAATGGATTGCCTAAACTTGAGACAATTGAAGCATTAGCCTGTCCTGATGCCGCCTCACTGATGGTCACACGATTTGAAAACGAGTTGGACGTACAAGTACCATAGTTCGTTTTTACAAAGTAGGTTCCCGGTTGACCCACAGCTAAAGTAGAACCATCTGCTACAAATACTGACGTTGTTGGTCCTGTTTCCTTAAACCATTTAAAAGTAAGTGACGGGTAATTAAGTGGAGAATCATTTTCTCCAGTACCAGGGTTATCAATAGTCAATAGATAGTTGGCCCCAGTGCAATAGGCACCAGTAGATACCAAGTTATTAATTGTAAATGGGCTGTCTTGACTTTTATAATACGCTGCAAAAGAAACAGAACTTGAGCTAGTGGCGACAGGTGCAGTACTTTTTATTCTTATTCTATAACCTTCACCCGAAGTTGTTGTAGGTAAGGAAAAGTTCAAAGTAGCTGGCGATACTGTTACGGCTCCAGGATTTGATGTGAAGACAACAGTAGCATTTGCAAAGTTTCCACTTGCATCTGACATTTCAATTCTAAATTGATTGTTTGAAGCTAAAGCGGTATCTGGTGAAAAAACAAATGTTGCATTATAGGTATTAAAAGAACTGCTGGCACAAGCCTGGCTAAAACCGAGATTAGGGGTACCAATAACTATTTGGGCGCTCATTTGTTCAGAAAGCAATAGAACAGACAGGCAGGCCAAAATGTATAATCTTTTTAAAATAGTAGTTTTTTGCATTCAAATTAATTTTTCAATAACAGTTGTACCTTTATTAATCAAATCATTTAAATTTTTTGTTCAATTGAAAACAGATTCAATCCATCATTTCTTTAATCTTGGTAACTCGTCCGGAGTTTTCCAAACGAGTTATTATTTTTAATGAGCTTAAAATTTTAGATAACACACAATCACTAGCGGTTGTAAGTCTAATCTTCGTTATCGTAGTCATTTGACGCTATGATTTTATTGATTCTTAATCTAAAATCTGGACGTTTTGAGTTTTTGGAATCAATGAATGTTTCGGAGTCAGCACCTTTAGAGTACACATTAAAAAATGCTCGGTTACCATACCAGTTTTCTAAATCTGCATTATTAGAGTTGTTTTCAGTGAAAATATTTCCTTTGCTGTTATTGAAATACATTTCAGTAAATTTTATTCTATCTAGATTCTTGCTGTTGACTGCAATTTCATTGTCAAGGATTACCGCAGGATTAAATCCTGAAATGACAGTTTTGCTCATATTAAGTGAGGCGTCTGGATTAATGAATAACGCTTCCTTTACCAAGCCAACTTGAATATCGGCTGACAAATCATCACTAATATTGACCAATGTCATATTTTCTGCATTGACTGACGTTCCCTTTCTTGTAAGATCGACTTCTTCCTTTTTGTCATAAGAAGCAACATACATGCAACGGGATCCATTAACACCAGAAACATAAGGTGAGCGTATGGCTAAAGAATTGCTAATGTTACATTGCGTACCATAATTAAATTCATAGTCATTACTACTAGATCTAAAAGAAACCATTTTGTTTAAATTGACTTCTCCTCCTATGACATTAAAAGAATTACCATCACAATAACTCACCATAACATTTTCTATGATCGTTTTATTTCCAACTCCAGCCAGAGTTAATGCGCTGAAATATCCAAATTCTTTAGTTCGTTTTCCTGCAAATTCAATTCTTACATATCGTAGAATTCCAGAATTACTCTTAACGTTGGAACCACCGTAGCTAATATGTCCATACGATGTTGGCTTTAAGCCAAAATTAACGGATGAGCTATTGCCGAATTTATTGATGGGTGCATCCCCAAGAATAAAGAGGCCTCCCCAATCGCCTGCCTTTTTAACACTTTTATTTGAAGTGAAGATAATCGGATCTGTTTCCAAACCGTCAGCAATGATTGTGGAACCCTTGCTGATTGTAAGAGATCCATTGGTTTTGAAATCTCCAATGATCACAGTGCCAGGCTCAATTGTAAGTGTCGTGCTGTCTGTAACAAAAACATTTCCTAATAATAGATAAATGTCCTTTTTAAGTAGCTTCGTGTTTTTTGTAATGTTACCACTCAAAATTTGAGTTGGCTCACCATATTCAACGTTATTAGGTCTAAATTCGGTCCAAGAATTTAACCAATTTGTCGTGCCTATTATTCCTTTTTCTTGTTGAGCAGATACACTGCCAACTCCTAAAAACAACAAACATATAATTAGAGTATAATTTTTCATGTGTATGTATTTAATTTATAGTTTAGGTTTTGTCCAATAATTAAAGCCAAACATATAATTAAATCCTATGAAATACAAATAATATCGATGAAATACACTTTTTTTTATTTTTTAAGAGTAATTTTCCTACTTTTATTAATGAGGCGAATAGAAAGTTGAGGTTTTTAATAAACAAAAGTGACAAAGTATAACCTCTTTTGTTTAAATATCAGTTATAAAATCTAATAAATAGAATCTTGTAAAATGATTGAACTTTGATGATACTTTTCGAAAACTTACCAATTTTGAAAATCGACCGTAACATGAGCAGCAGACTTAAACAAGCCATACAAAAAAAAATCCCTATTGCCGTAATGGGGATTTTTTTTCGATCGAAACCCCTATCAAATCAGTTTCGATTACTAATGGTGTTTAATTTTAATATTTAAGACTCTTTAGTTTTTATTAAATTCATTGTAAGTGTGTAATGATTTCAATGTTTCCTCATAAAATAAGATGGCCGAAATCAAATTAGCCTTGTCAGAATATGGCAATACCTTTTTTTGAAATTCAATGGTGCTATCAAAGTATGTTTTGGATGCTTCGATATTCTCCTCTAATGCTTTTCTGTTATCCTTGGTATCAGGAATTCCTAAAGAACTCATGGTAACACCTGGTTTAGTCGCAAATGCAATGTTAGGTAATATTTTAACTATCACTTCTATTCTTTCGTTATACAAATCCAACAACGCTCCTTTTTGCATCTTCTCCAAATCATTACGATCGTGGTATTTCGCTATCGACACTTTTCCACTGATAATACTTTGAGGTTCATTCTTGCCTTGTGCAAAACCAATGCCTGCCATGAGTAAAAAGGCAATCGTAAGTAAAGTAATTTTAGTTTTCATATTAGATATTTAAGGGTTCTATTTGACAAATTTATGTAATTAAACGAAAAAAACAAGCGTTTTGTCGATTATTTGAATAAATCTGATGTTTTTTTATGTTTTCAACAATAGTTTTCAGCGGATTAGCATCAAAAATAATTTTCTTCATTGAAATTTATTTCCTGATCTAAAAATCAGCTAACAAAGTTTCTAACACATCTTCGTTGGTGATTCCTTTAGTCATAGGTCTTAATTCCGATAGTTCTATACGCCGCTTTGGGCATTATGCCATTCTTCAAACTGATTTGGCCCTATTCATAAAAATATAGAAAATATTAATCGGGCATTTATAGGTGCCAAAACATCTATAGATTAAGTGTATCGTTACCTAATATGGATAGACAGATTTTATATAATGTTGATATCGATGTTATAATTTAATCCATAATAGTTTCGTGGAATAAAGTGATTGAGTAATTTTGGATCATCAATTAAAAATACTATGCTTGTTTGGGGATTATTTATTTTAGCAATACTTATTTTTTTAGCTTTAGACCTAGGTGTTTTTAATCGAAACCCTCATGTGATAAGTGTCAAAGAAGCTTCTATTTGGACGGCCGTTTGGGTAAGCATCTCGTTTTTGTTTTCGGGTGTTATTTATTGGTTATACAATACGGGCACTATTGATAACGTAGATGCTTTAAAGCCAATGGATGCTACCATAAAATATATAACGGGGTATTTGATAGAGCTTTCATTGAGTATTGATAATATTTTTGTGATAGCCGTTATATTTAGCTCGTTTGCTATTCCACAAAAATACCAGCATAGAGTCTTGTTCTGGGGAATTTTGGGTGCCATTGTGTTTAGAGCATTGATGATATTTTTTGGTGTGGTGCTGATCAAAAAATTCAGTTTTACAACCTATGTTTTTGGAGCATTTTTGATTTTTACAGCTTTAAAAATGCTGTTTTCAAAAGAGAAAGTCCACAACCCTAAAAAATCTTTTTTATATAGAAATTTAAGAAGAGTAATGCCCATTACCACACATATGCATGGTGAAAAGTTTTTTATTAAACTGCGTCATATTACCGCTGCTACTCCCTTGTTCATTGCCCTGATAGTGATTGAGTTTACAGATATTTTATTTGCCCTTGATAGCGTGCCTGCCATACTTGCTATAACCTCTGATCCTTTTTTGGTTTTTAGTTCCAATATTTTTGCCATTCTTGGGTTGCGGTCCATGTATTTCTTTTTAGCCAATATGCTTGCCAAGTTTATCTATCTAAAATACAGTTTGGTTGCAATTTTAACCTTTGTTGGGGTTAAACTTATCTTGGCGCATCATTATACCTTTCCTGAATGGCTATCATTGGCATTTATTGCGGTATCGCTAACTGTTGGGATAGTAGTGTCTTTAAACATTAAGGATATCGAACATTAGTGACTAACTAGTGTAGCTACTGCTTTGTGATGAAGTATACGAGTTTACTTTATCCATTTAAGTTAAGGTAATTTGAAATAAAAAATAACGGAAAGTCTTCAAAAATTAATGTTTTACATTAACAGAAATAGTTCCCAATTTGCTTTGATTTAATTGAACTTTAATCTTTGCCCTATCATCACCCTTTCCATGAACCTTGGCCATGTAGAATGACTATGTTATTATTTTATAATTTGAAAATTTCAAGGTGGTTGTTTGATAATTCGCCAGCCGTAAAAACCAAGGATACAAATTCTTGTAAAAGTTTATATTTTACCTTTCATATGTTATCACCTTATAAACTCCTGGTGTCGCAATTTTTTGCTTTGTTGCAGGAGAGTAGGCGTCTGGTTCTCCCTCCTTTTTGGTTACTTTAACAATATCTTCAGCTGTTTCAAACGTTCTTCCGAACGCTCTTAGAACTGCGTTGTGCCAAGTTTCATCACCATTCAATAATCTTGTAGGTACCCAATTTTTGTTTTCATATCTGCCTTCCCAAACTTGACCGATGTAACCAATTGTTTCCTTTATTTCAGAAGTAAAGAAAATAGTCAAGTTCATGCCTATTACAATAAATTCGTCATCATCTGTATGAATGATAATGCCAAAAGAGGGTTCGTTAGGCTTTTCATACATGACCTTTACCTTGTAATCCCCTAAGTAAAAATCTTTATAGGTTTCATCGCCTTCTTGAAGTACAGCTCTCATTTTTCCTGTGCCTTGGTATTTTTTAATGAGGTGTTCAACTTCATTTAAGACGTCATAAGATTTTACAAACAAAAAATTATTATAGGCATCTTCTATACCGAAGGGCGAATAACATATCGCATCATGTTGACCAAATGCATAGTAGGCTCTACCAACTTCTGATGTTGATTCTGGAATCAATAAAGGATTGTCCTCACGATGGTATTTAGCTACAATTTCTTTAAAGTTTGGTAAATAGATATCCGTTTAAATGAATAAAATATTCATGTTTGTCTAATGATTGTTTTAATAACATCCAATTATTATCTTAATTATTTTAAATTTATTATTCAGTCTAATAAGTTACAAAACTTATAATATTAATTATTTTTATCCCATAAATTTTCCATTTCTTCTAAAGTTTTTCCTTTGGTTTCTGGTACATATTTCCATACTAATATGGCAGCCAATACCCCCATAAATCCGTAAATCCAATAAGCAAAACCATGATTAAATTTTTCTAATAAATAGGAGTTTTTATCCATCATTGGAAATGTCCATGATACTAGATAATTTGAAATCCATTGTGCAGCAACAGCAACCGCTAAGGCGCGTCCTCTTATTTTATTTGGAAAAATCTCGGACAATAATACCCAACAAACCGGTCCCCAACTCATAGCAAAACTAGCCACATAAATAAGCATAAATACTAAAGCTGCAATACCCAATGTTTGCGTAAAAAATGTTGTTCCTAATGCAAACATAGATACAGCCATTCCTAGGGCTCCTATTATCATTAAAGGTTTTCTGCCAAACTTATCAACCGTCATAATTGCCAACACTGTGAACAGTAAATTTACAGAACCGACAATAATGGTTTGTAATAATGCAACATCAGTTCCAGAGCCCATACTCTTAAAAATTTCTGGAGCATAGTACAATACCACGTTTATACCTACAAATTGTTGAAAAACAGATAGCATTATCCCTATTATAATAATACCAACTCCAAAAGAAAATAATTTACCTGAATGTTTACTTGTTACCGTATTCTGGATCTCAACTAATATTTTTTTTCCTTCTTCAAAACCATTTACTTTAGTTAGAACATCTAAAGCTTTTTCTTGTTTTGATTTTAATACCAAGGATCTTGGTGTATCTGGTACAAAAATTAACATGACTAAGAAAAGTGAAGCAGGAATAATTTCAGAAGCAAACATCCAGCGCCATCCTACCATATTCAACCAAGAATCATCACCTTGTCTTGAAATATAATAGTTAACAAAGTAAACTACCAACATTCCAAAAATAATTGCAAACTGATTTAAAGACACTAGTTTACCTCTTATTTTTGCAGGTGCAATCTCAGCAATGTATAGTGGTGACAACATCGATGCCAAACCAACACCAATACCTCCTATTATTCTATATAAAATAAATATATAAATAAATGTATGATCTGCTTCGCCAACAGGTTTTAAAAACATTTCCGGCATAGCCGAACCAATAGCTGATAATAAAAATAAGATGGCAGCTATAACCAATCCGTTCCGTCTTCCAAGTTTTTTGCTAATAATTCCTCCCGATATTCCACCGATGATACATCCAATTAAGGCACTTGAAACTACAAATCCCAATCGGGCATTTGCACTCATTTCATCTAAACCAAATGGTAGTACAAAAAAACTATCTAAAGAACTTACAGTTCCTGAAATTACCGCCGTATCATATCCAAAGAGAAGTCCTCCAAGCGTAGCTACTAATGTTAGTTTTAATAAATAACTAGAATTAGTTGTTGAACTCATCGTATCTAATTATATATATTGATTAATAATATTTTCAAACAATTCTTGTTTGCCACTTTTTAATGGCAACTCGCCATTGTCTTGTGCTATTTTATATAAATCTGTCAAACTTAATTTACCAGCTTCAAAATCTTTTCCTTTTCCTGAATCAAAAGAGCTATATCGTTCTTTTTTTAGTTTTTCGTAAGGTGAAGATGTTATGATTTTATCGGCTATCAATAAAGCTCTTGCAAAAGTATCTGCTCCTCCAATGTGGGCATGAAATACATCCTCTAAATCAGTAGAGTTTCTTCTGATTTTAGCATCAAAATTAACACCGCCACCTTGTAAACCTCCAGCTTTTAAAAACACCAACATCGCTTCGGTGGTTTCTTGAATGTTATTTGGAAATTGATCGGTATCCCATCCGTTTTGATAATCGCCTCTGTTTGCATCTAAACTTCCTAACATACCTGCATTTGCAGCAGTTTCAATTTCATGTTGAAAGGTGTGTTGGGCTAATGTGGCATGATTCACTTCAATATTAATTTTAAAATCTTTATCCAATCCGTATTCTTTTAAGAAACCGATTGCTGTAGCGGTATCAAAATCATACTGATGTTTCATAGGCTCCATAGGTTTAGGTTCAATAAAAAAGTTTCCTTTAAATCCTTGAGCACGTGCATAGTCTCTTGCCATAGCTAAAAATTGCCCCATGTGGTCTAGTTCACGACCCATATCTGTGTTCAATAATGACATATAGCCTTCACGTCCTCCCCAAAACACATAGTTTTCGCCACCTAATTTTATAGTAGCATCCAATGCCAATTTAATTTGTCCACCAGCTCTAGCAACCACATTAAACTCTGGATTGGTCGCAGCCCCATTCATGTATCTTGGGTTTGAAAAACAATTTGCCGTTCCCCAAAGTAATTTAATACCAGAAGCTGCTTGTTTCTCTTTTATATAATCAGTAATAATTGCCAATCGATTTTCAGATTCAGTAAATGTTGAACCTTCTTGAATTAAATCAAAATCATGAAAACAGAAATAATCAAATCCCATTTTACTAATGAATTCAAAAGCGGCATCTGCTTTATCTTTTGCTGCTTGGATAGGGTTGTTAGATTGATCCCAAGCAAATTTTTGAGTTCCGGGTCCAAATGGGTCTGACCCTTGTCCACAGAAGGTGTGCCAGTAAGCAATTGCAAATTTGAAATGCTCACGCATTGTTTTTCCTGCTACAACTTGTTCTGGGTTGTAAAATTTAAATGCTAACGGGTTGTCTGATTCTTTTCCTTCGTATTTAATAGCACCTATTCCCTTATAGTATTCTTTATCCCCTAAAATTGTCATAATAAAAAGTTTATTTGTTAAATTGTTTGTCGATTAACACAAGTTCTAATTCTTTTTTCCAATTCTCATAGGCCTTTAAATAAGGCTCTTTTTCTTTAAAAGGCATGAAGGTCATTACATGATCATTATCTTCAACTAATTTTCCATAAGACTCGAAATCTCCTTTATGTAAGCCAGCCGCTCTTGCTGCGCCTATTGCACCTGTAGTGTTATATATTTCTATCTCTTGATCTATTAATGTAGCTACTGTATTTGCAAAGATTTCTGAACGGAACAAATTATCATTTCCTGCTCTCATAACTTTGATTTTTATACCGTCTGATTTAAGAATTTCCATACCATACACAAAAGAGAAAGCAATCCCTTCTAAAGCGGCTCTACAAATATGTCCTTTTTGATGATTATTCAAATTTACATTCATTAAGCGAGTACCAATTTCTAGGTTATTTAACATTCTTTCGGCTCCATTACCAAAAGGAAGCATGCACACACCGTCTGAACCTACAGGAACTTGGGAAGCCAATTGGTTCATCTCATCGTAAGAATCTACAGATAAATTATTTAACAACCATCTGTACAGTATTCCAGCTCCGTTTATGTTTAGTAATTTTCCAATTCTTGGAGCCGATTTTTTGTAGTTTACATGAGCAAAATTATTGACTCGTGTGCTTTCTTTTACTGATAAACTTTCGGTTACAGCATATACAACTCCGGATGTCCCTCCTGTTGTTGCCACTTCACCTGGATTAAACACATTTAAAGATAAGGCATTATTAGGTTGGTCTCCAGCTCTGTAGTAAATAGGCGTTCCAGAAGCCAATCCACTTTCTTTTTCTCCTTTTTCATCTACAACAGATTGTAAACCAAATGTATCCACAATATCTGGAACCAATTCTTTAGAAATACCATAATATTCTAAAAGAAAATCGGCCACTGTATCATTTTTGAAATCCCAAAAAATTCCTTCAGAAAGCCCAGAAATTGTTGTATTTATTTTGTTTGAAAATCTATAAGCGATATAATCCCCTGGTAACATGAATTTATAAACCTTACTGAATATGTCAGGTTCATTGTCTTTTACCCATTTTAATTTTGAAGCTGTAAAATTAGCTGGCGAGTTTAATAAATGACTTGTAGATTTTTCGCTACCAATATTTAAAAATGCATCCTTACCGATTTGTACCGCTCGACTATCACACCAAATAATACTTTTTCTTAAAAGTTTACCATCGTTATCTACTAAAACCAAACCATGCATCTGATAGGAAATACCTATACCTTTAATTTGAGTTCGTGATATATTGTATGTTTTTTTTAATTTTTGAATGGCATTACATATGTGTTGCCACCATTCTTCGGGTTTCTGTTCGGCCCATCCATTTTTTAAAGCAAGCATGCTCATTTCGGTTTTAGGCTCTTGAACAACACCAATGCTTTTTCCCGTTGAAATTTTAACTAAAGCCGCTTTAATAGACGAACTTCCTAAATCAAATCCTATGTAATACATTTTTTAAATATATTATAATTTCATTAGCCTTCTTTGTTATAAAAGTGGCTACATTATAGATTCCAAGAGTTACTAATACTCTTTAATTACTAGAAAATATGGGTAAAGCTTAACCCTTTTTTAGTTCTACTCATATCTTTTTAACCACTGTATTCATTTCAATATATTATTTGATAAAGCGTAAATTGGCCAATCAATTTGTTTTTTATCTTTTATAAGTAATTACCTTGTACACACCTGGGGTTACTATACTATGCTTTGTAGCTGGAGAATATGCATCGGGTTCGCCTGCTTTTTTAGCTACCTTTACAATGTCATCTGTAGTTTCAAACGTTCTACCAAACACCCTTAATCTTGCATTATGATAAGTTTCATCTCCATTTAGCATTCTTGTAGTTACCCATTTTTCGTCTTCAAAGCGACCTTCAAATACTTGTCCAATATAGCCAATCTTGTTTTTTATTTCAGATTCAAAAAACAAAGCCATATTCATGCCAATTACAATAAACTCATCATCATCAGATTGTATGATAATACCAAATGATGGTTCATTTGGCTTTTCATACATCACTTTTACCTTCCAGTCGCCCATATAAAAATCTTTGTAAGTATCTCCCTGTTCTCGAAGAACTGCATGCATTTTTCCTGTTCCTTGATATTTTTTTATTAAATGTTGTACTTCATTCAATACTTCATAAGACTTTGTAAATACAAAATTATCGGCAGCATCTTCTATACCAAAGGGCGAAAAACAGATGGCATCGTGCTCACCAAAAGCATAATACGCCCTCCCAACTTCTGCCTTTGATTCTGGCACTAATAAAGGATTATCATCTCTGTGATACATGGCAACTATTTCCTTAAAATTTGGCAGGTAAATATCTGGCGATTGAATATCTATATCTGGCGCAGCGGCTTTCCAAATATCCATCACTCTAGAAACGGGACCGCCGTTAGGATAAACACCCGGTAAATCATCGGGCTGTTGCACTATCCAAGCATTTACCATCATAGGTAAGTTATACTGTTCTCTGCCAGATTTTGCTACAAAATTGATGTAAGTTGCATATTGCCAAGTTGTAAAAAATGCTTTGGCTTCTGGTGAGTCTCCAAAAACCTCTTTCCATGTACCGCTGGTTTTAAAGTTAGATTGAGACCAGGCATCACTGACATAAGATTTTAAATGCTTTTTGTTTTTCTTTAAATAGGTCATCAATGCTTTTGGAACCTCCTTTTCGTATAAGTCGAGTGCTACTTTATTATAATCAATATCTTGAAACATACCCACTTCATTTTGTGGCTGCATTAAAATAACAGTTTGGTCTGTGTCATATTCCTTAATATGCTTCATTAATTGCGAAAACGCTTTGGCATCGGCAATTTTGGTAGCTTCACAAAAAGGCGACAACGTTTCTATTGCTTTACCTTCTTTGGTTTTGACTCTAAAAAAACGTTTGGTATCTTTTTTTACCCAAAGTGGAGCGTAACTAGATTCACCATTTTTCCAACTTGCAAACCATAACAAGCATACTTTTAAATCATTTTTTTTAGCATTATCTATAATGGCATCTACCAAAGTGTAATCGTAAACACCTTCTTTAGGTTCAAATTGTTCCCAAGCTAAGGTTACAAAAACCGAATTTAGATTCATTTTTTTTAACTTCGGAAATAGGGGTTCCATATATTCTATGGTTGAAGCTGAAGAATTATGGACTTCACCTGCAATCATTAAAAAGGGCTGGTTGTTAACCATAAGTTGTGTTACATTGCCATTTTTTTCTAAATGAGGTATATTATTTTGAGCATTAATAATACCTAAAGATGACACCAAAAATAAGAGTAGTAAGATTGTTGCTTTTTTCATGTGTTTATATTTATAGTTTTTATTATATTTTTATTTAGTTGGTATTAAACCAGCTGCATCAAAAGACGTTTTGTATTCAGGTGCTTTTTTTGCTAGTTCCCATAACAGACAAGAACGATAATTCTCTATAGACAGTACGTTGATTGGTTGGAAAAAAGCATCTGGTTTTTTAGCTAATTGCCTCGTGTTGGTATTTACGCTCATTACAAATCCGTTTTCTGTGTAAATCCCATCGTTTTTGAATTCGTTATATAAGATTCGTAAACATTTTATGGATTCTTTAGGAGCAAATGGAATGGCGCTAATAACAGCGGTTATTGAAATTGTGCCTTCATCAAAATCGCCTTCAGCAGGTAAGCCCGTTACCATCCATTTTTTTGAGATAGGAGAGTAAGTATCGTAAAACCCCCAAACATCTCCATACAATTTATTTTTACCTGGATTGATATCAGCATACCTTATTTGTGCTTTAATAGCATTTTGGGTGCCTTCAAAATAATCCATATTATTTATGTTGCATATAGAATCTCTATATTCCTTTAAATCGAACCAAATATGGGATTGGACTAAATAACCCAATTTAGCAGTAGGGTAATTGTCTAATTTTAATATTTCTGGATTATTGACTGTGATTCCTGTAAATTGCTCTGAATTTTTATAATCGTATTGTTTTGTAGAAAAATATCGGTATCCATATTGTTCGTCAACAAATATGTTTGCAACATAGTTATTATAAGCTTCGGTGCCATAATTCCAGTTTTGAGCACTTAATACTAGTAATTGCAGAAAAAAAGTTTCGTCCATTTCACCTACTAAATCCTTTCCATCAAATTGTTTGCCTTCTTTCCCGTTTTTAAACCATGTAAAACATTTTCTATCTGTATTGTAAGCAAAATTCCAATTAATTCTATTACAAATTGAATTACAGAGTTTTCTAATTTCATTTTCAATAGGATTATCTTTATCAAAAAATTGTCTTATCGTAAATTGTATTGAGGTCGCAAAAAATGCTGTGCCAACCACATCATAGGGTTGACCAAAATGACCATAGGTTAACCCTTTAATTTTTTCACCTGTTATTCTATTAAAAGATCGCGGAAAAATACCTTCTACTGTTTTAGAATTTTTGTATTCTTTAAGGTATTGTAATACCTTTTTTGCTCCTCGTTCTCTGGAAGTCCAATTGTTTTTTATAGCTATACAAAAAAGATTAATTCTATAACCATCATGTTCTACGATGGCGATTGAATCTTTATTTGTAAGGCAGTTTTTGGTATAATCATATTGGATACGTTCTAAAAATTGATCATCCGTTAATTCATCTAAGCGATGTATATCTAAACTTAAATAGTCTTTTTTAGTTAGAAATTGTGTATCAAATAGTTGTTTATCCTTTTTTATTTCCGGCTTCTCTTTACAACTTATACAAAAGGTTAGTAATAAAGATAGTGCTAGAAAAAATTTGATATTTATAGGAGACATAAAAATTATAAGTTTTAAATATGTTCTGCATATTTTGAAAAATAAAGCCCGAAGAATTTATCGGGCTTTATCATGTCAAGAATTGATTAACTAAATCAAAACCGTAGTCTATAAAACAAGATACTACTTAACTATACTAATAATATAAACTCTTTTGTGTGCTTACGCCATTGTCAGATTGAATTCTTAAAATATAAATCCCTTTATAGTTCAATACTTTTTCACCAGTTTTACCATTTATTTTTTCCTCAAG
>JAGXIE010000085.1 GCA_024635765.1 Flavobacteriaceae bacterium
GTTACTGCAATTTTATTCAATAAATAGGTGGAGCCCCAAATGACATAAATTGAAAAAAAAGCTAGGATTATGAGTGGAGTATTACGTGGCAATGATATCTGGATTTAATTGCAATATTAAGCAATATTATCCGCATATATTCTGTAATGGCTTATCGAATTGTCAAGAGTAAATCTGATGATCCGACCAACATCGCTTGATATTAGTTGATTTGGATTAATATTTTGAGTATTGCCGATAATATTCATATCGTTATTCCTATATCTTGAGGTTTAAATAGATTATATATGAAAGACTATAGCTTTACAGAATCACTTCAAAAATTTTATGATAATTTGATAGAGCAACTGCCTGGTATCGTTATCGGTATTTTAATAGTGATTTTTGGATTTTTGATGGCATCATGGATCGGCCAATTCACCCGTAAACGTATCGCAGCCAGAACTCAAGATCCACTTATGAGCAAATTCCTTGGAAAGGCAATAAAGTACATTTTGATTATTATCGCCATCATGATTGCCCTACGAGCTGCAGGATTGGGAGGTATTGCAACTGGAATCCTAACTGCTGCAGGAGCAAGTGCCTTAGTACTCGGGTTTGCATTTAAAGATATTGGTGAAAACTTCATTGCAGGGATTATTCTTACGTTCAATCGGCCTTTTGATGTCAATGACACCGTTGAGATAGGTGATGTTTTTGGTAAAGTGAAAGCCCTTGAATTTAGATATACTAAACTAAAAACGTTTGATGGTAAAGACGTTTATATTCCCAACAGTGATGTACTAACCGAACCTGTAACCAATTTTACCGAGGATGGCTTTTTTAGGTGGGATTTCAAAGTTGGTATTGCATTCGAGGATGATATAGAAGGTGCTAAAGAAACAGTTTTAAAAGCATTGCGTAAAGAGCCAAATGTTATTGAAGATCCAGAACATCAGAATTTTGTTATCGAAGATGAGCTGGCGACGAGTACTGTAAACCTGAAAGTTTTCTTTTGGGTAGATACAAAAGATTTTAGACGCATGGCAATGATTACAAAAGGCAATGTCATCAGAAATGTGAAAGAAGCACTTTTAGATGCTGGTTATTACATGCCTGCCGATATACAAGAAATTAAATTGTATGGTGCTGAAAAAGAATTCCCAGTACGATTATCACACAATCAAGATGAAAAAGAAAAAAAGAAGCCGTCTCCACCCAAATAATGATTTAAGTCATTTGAATTAATGATTAAACTTTATGAGACAATTTTATTCAGAAGGACATAGTATATTATAGTATTCGAACTTTTCATATTTCAAAATGAAAATTGAGTCTAATCAAAGGTCTAATCTATAATCTTAATAATCATGACAAATAAAAAAGAAAAAAAAAGTTATAATCCAGAAATTACTAAAAAAGACAAGAATCTCATAGGAAGTAAAACTGAAAATCTGCGCTCCGATAGTGGTGATGACCAATTATTGGAAAACCGCAAAAAACCTGTTGACTTTGAAGGTAAAGACCTAGATGTGCCTGGAAGAACACTTCCTGAAAACCGAAGAAAAAAAGAACTAAAAGATGAGGAAAACCAATTGTACAGTGAATCAGATGATTAATGGATAATTAAGCATAAATTAATAAATCTATTAAGAATAGAAACGTTAAATAAATCTAAAATTTAACATTTGTATAGTCTTTATCCTGATCACACCCGTAGATATTAAAAACCATTAAATCTTAATTATGAAAAAATTATCAATTACACTTCTAGCATTTGTACTATTGTCTTCATGTGTTTCAAAAAAGAAATACGTAGCTCTAGAAACTGAAAATGGACAACTTAAAAGTGAACTGACAAAAACAAAAGTTGAAAAGGAAGATCTTGAAGCCAAATTCAGTGCAATCCAAGCTAGAGTGGATCAGTATAATAAAAAAATTAATTCTTTAACTGAAGAAAACAATGCCAAATTAGTGCATGCAGACGGTACAGTCATGTCTGAAAATACTAAAAAAAATATGCGAGAGACTTTAAAGAAAGTTCCACCGGCTTACTTTGTTAACGTGAATACGTTAAAGGATTCGATGAACCTGGCGGTTTCATATAACCTAAAAAGTTCAATGGACACTAGTGAACTTCAGGATGATGAAGACATCTCTATTAACATTACCGAAACGGTAGTTATGATCTCTATCTCTGATAAGATGTTGTTCAATTCAGCGAGCTATAAAGTAAGTAACAAGGCAAATGATATTTTGCAAAAAATTGCTAATGTTATAAATTCCGAACCGAGTGTTGAGGTAATGGTCGAAGGCCATACCGATTCTAAAAGTATTAGCACATCAAAAATTACAGACAATTGGGATTTAAGTGTACTCCGTGCCACTTCTGTAGTTCGCAAACTTCAAGATGATTATGGTGTGGCTCCAGAAAAAATGATTGCTTCTGGTAGAAGTTATTACCACCCGTTGGCTGAAAATGACACTAAAGAAAATAGATCCATCAATAGAAGAACACGAATTGTGATACTTCCAAATATTGATAAATTCTTTGCATTAATGGCTTCAAAAGAATAATTTTTTAAGCATATTGATTAATCCGGAAAAGACTGCTCACTGAGTGGTCTTTTTTTAGTATGCAATCATCTTTCAAATGAAATATTTAATATCTTCGTTAAACATTTTAATCAAAATCAATCATTGAAAAAATCACCTGTTTTTAGTAAAAGATTCTTATTTATTTCCCGTTGGGGCGAAATACTTGATACTGCATATGCTATACTTTTAGAGGGCAATGAAGTCAAATTATTTATTGAAGACAAAGCTTCTAAAGAAATAGGGACAGGCTTTGTTAAAATAGTAAAAGATTGGAAAAAACATTCAGATTGGGCAGATGTCATTATATTTGATTATACTGGTTATGGCGCCATTTGCAATGAATTAAGAGCTAGTGGAAAGCTAGTTATCGGCGGTAATGAATACACGGATTTGTTGGAACTGGATAGAAGTTTTGGTCAAGATGAATTAAAAAAACATAAAATAAAAACCTTACCGTTTAAAGAGTTTTTGAGTTTCCAGGGTGCGATTGATTATGTTCAAAAAAATCCCGATGCATATGTAATAAAACCTTCTGGCGAAACACAAGATATAAAGCAATTATTATTTGTCGGAACCGATGACGAAGGTCTTGATGTGATTAGAGTCTTAAAAGCTTATGATAAATCTTGGGGAAGTGATTTTGGTAATTTTCAACTTCAGAAAAAAGTAAAGGGTGTTGAGATATCCGTTGCAGCTTTTTTTAATGGAAAAGAATTTTTACGCCCCTTGAACATCACCTTTGAGCACAAAAAATTATTTCCAAAAGAACTAGGAGTTAGCACAGGTGAAATGGGAACTAGCATGTTCTGGTCCAACCATTCACCTATTTTTGATGCCACACTTAAAAAGTTTGAACCAACTCTAGCAAAATCCAATTTTGTGGGTCATATCGATATAAATTGTATTGTCAATGGTAACGGAATTTATCCTTTAGAATTCACATCAAGATTTGGTTATCCTCAAATTTGCATTCAGCGCGCTGGAATTTTAGAGCCGATTGGACAATTTCTTTATAAAATTGCCAAAGGTGAGTCTTTTAAAATAAATACTAAAAAAGGATTTCAGGTTGGAGCCTTCATCGTGGTCCCACCATTTCCGTACGAGGATAAAAAAGCCTTTGAACTATTTTCTAAAGATGCGGTAGTCGTTTTTAAAAAGGATATTAAAGAGGGCATTCACCCGATGCATTTGAAAAAAATAAATGATGAATGGTTAATCACAGGAAACACAGGAATTGCATTATTAGTGTCTGGAACGGGTATCACCATGAAAGATGCCCAAAAAATGATGAATAACAGAATTAACAATATCATTGTCAATAATGGATATTACCGAACCGATATTGGAGATAGGTGGTTTGAGGATTCTGATAAGCTTTTTTCATGGGGACTTTTGTAAAACAAATAGATTGATCAAAATGGATTTTATATTTAAAAAACTCCTTTCAAATCCAAAACGTTTTTTTGACATTCTGCCCCAAGATTGGCAAGATGAAATAGTGCCATTTTGGAATGCATATGAGGATGGTTCCTCTATTTATATCATTGAAGAAAAAGATCAAATTATTGGAGGTGGAATTGTTTTTTCAACTTGTCCACCAGATATTGAATATTATAGTAAGGAAGTCCAACAATGGTTTGATAAGGATTATTTGTATTTAGGTTTTATATTTATTTTAGAAAATAAACGCGATCAGAATCTAGGAACATTTTGGTTAGATGAACTTAAAACTCTTTTCCCTAAACAAAAGTATTGGCTATTGATGGAAGACGAACACTTACACCGATTTTATCAAAAAAACGGATTTATTTTGAATCAGACGATTGGTCATGATCATCTAGAATGGTTATATACTTTCAAACCTCTTACTGATTATATATCTAATAATTAAAACAATATTTGACGTGAAGCACTTTGTAATTATCAATAGTTTTTTAAATTTGTTACGTTAATCAATACAGTGAGACGCATATGAAAAAAATTACTTGTGTTCTAATTTGCTTATTTTTTACTTATCATTTGATGCAACAGCGCAACATTCAGTAGCTCGTGAATGGAACGAACAATTATTAAATGCTATCCGGTCAGATTTTTCCCGACCAACGGTTCATTCACGAAATCTTTTTCATAGTTCTATAGTCATGTACGATGCTTGGGCCATTTTTGATGCGCAAGCTGAAACGGTTTTTCTGGGTAAAACATTCGGAGGCTTCAACTGTCCTTTTAATGGAATCGATGCACCTATTGATGTAGAGGCTGCACGACATGAAATTTTGAGTTATGCTGTTTTCCGCTTGTTATCCCATCGATTTGCCTCATCACCAGGTGGACAATCAACATTGCAATCATTCAACAACTTGCTCTCATCTTATGGCTATGACAAAAATTTTACTTCTACTGATTATAGCACTGGTAGTTATGCTGCATTAGGGAATTATTTGGGAGCACAAATAATTGCATTTGGTTTGCAAGACAATTCCAATGAGCAGAATGATTATGACAACGAATATTACACACCAGCCAATGAACCCATGATTATGCAGTCAGGTTTTTATGCTGACAGCTATGATTTGGCGAACCCAAATCGTTGGCAACCGTTGGCTTTTGACATTTTTGTGGACCAAAGCGGAAATGTATTTCCTTCTGGCACACCACCTTTCTTAAGTCCAGAATGGGGAGCAGTAACCCCGTTTTGTTTAAAAAACGAAGATTTAGAAATATTGAATGATAATTTTGATTGTTACGTTTATAACAATCCTGACCCTCCAGCATACATTCAAAATTCTAATGAAAATGGTATCGACGACCCTTATAAATGGTATTTTTCATTAGTAGCCTCATGGTCTTCACATCTGGATCCTGCTGACCCAACGATGATCGATATTTCACCAGCCTCTATGGGCAACATTGATTTTGAAGATCTACCTCAAACATTTGAAGAGTACAAAATATTTTATGATTTTACTAACGGAGGTGATCCTGGAACTGGACGTAATTTAAATCCTGTTACGGGCTTACCTTATGCACCTAATTCAATAAAAAGAGGTGATTATGGACGAATTTTAGCTGAATTTTGGGCCGACGGGCCGGCTTCTGAAACTCCACTAGGCCATTGGTTTACGATTTTAAACTATGTGAGCGATCATCCACTTTTAGAGAAGCGATTTTCGGGTACAGGTCCTATACTAAGCGATTTAGAATGGGATGTTAAATGTTACTTGGCTTTAGGTGGAGCAATGCATGATTGTGCGGTAAATATTTGGGGGATCAAGGGTTATTATGACTACATAAGACCTGTATCCGCGATTAGATATATGGCATGGAAAGGACAAAGTTCAAATGCGACACTGCCAAATTATGATCCACATGGTTTGCCTTTGATCCCTGGACGGATTGAACTCATCGAAACTGGGGATGCATTAGCTGGAGATGGAGATGAAAATGTTGGAAAAATTAAAATATATGCTTGGAAAGGTCCGGATTACATTGGAGATCCAGAAACAGACACCGCACACGTAGACTGGATTTTAGGAACACACTGGTGGCCATATCAACGACCAACATTTGTTTCACCACCATTTGCAGGTTATCTTTCCGGACACTCAACTTTTTCTAGAGCGGCAGCAGAAACCATGACATTAGTGACTGGTAGTGAATACTTTCCTGGTGGTATGGGAGTGTTTGATGCAAATCAAAATGAGTTTTTAGTATTTGAAGAAGGTCCTACCCAAGACATCGAATTACAATGGGCAACTTATAGAGATGCTTCAGATCAATGTAGTCTCTCACGAATTTGGGGAGGCATCCACCCTCCTATTGATGATATCAAAGGCCGCATCATAGGTCATAAAATTGGTATAGATGCCTATGATCTTGCTCTCGACTATTTCAATGGTACTTTAAGCGTTCAAACTCCAGAAGACCATTTATCAAGCACAAAAATATATCCTGTGCCATTTAACAGTACTTTAAATGTAAGTTCCAACTACATTGGTAAAATAACAATGAACATCTATTCTGTTGATGGAAAAGTAGTTGATCAAAGAAATATCCTCAAACAGACAACTATCATATCCATTGATACCAAATCGTTACCTTCCGGATTTTATTTTGTGAAGTTACAGGATGAGAACGAACGTGTGATTACTGTAAAAAAAGTAATTAAAAACTAAACTGTTTCACCTACTTGAGGTATTTTTGCAGACAGAAATAAGTGATTCATGTTTTCAATCATCAATATATTTAGAGTAGTTGCCTTTTTGGAAGGAGTTTCCTATATTTTGCTATTGGGAATTGCTGTTCCGATTAAATATGCTTTTGATGATCCTACCTTTGTAAAGCTATTGGGAATGCCACATGGACTTCTATTTATTGCCTATATTATTTTAGCACTAGTGGTCGGTTCAAAATTAAAATGGAATAATAAAACATTAGTCCACGTACTATTGGCTTCTATTCTTCCTTTTGGGACCTTTTTTATTGATAATAAATATTTAAAACAAACAACATAATGCAGGAATTTGCACATTATTTTTGTGATTTCTATTTTGATTTAGGATTATCAGACGAATGGGTGACATTTTTGAACATGGTTACGATGTTACTTATTTTAGGAATGATTATCATAATTTCAGATTTCATTTCGCGAAAGATTTTGGTAAAGGCATTTACAAATTTTGCAAAACGTTCAAAAACTAATTTTGATGATTTGCTTGTAAGTCATAAAGCGCCGCGTAACATTGCTCATTTAGTACCACTTTTTTTAACTATTGAATTATTTCCCATTGTTTTTTATGATTACACAGAATTTGAAAAATTCATCCTAGTCATTCTAAAGGTTTATGGTGTTTTATTGACCATTTGGATTTTAAGAAGTGTTTTCAGAGCGCTAGAATCTTATTTTAAGACTGTTCCTCGACTTCGAGACAAGCCTATTGATAGTTACATTCAAGTAATTATGCTATTTGTCTGGATTACCGGTTTTGGCTTGTGTTTTGTATTATTAACTGGCGTGCCTTTATGGACATTCTTTACAACACTTGGAGCTGCATCGGCAATTTTGCTATTGATTTTCAAAGATACTCTATTAGGTTTTGTGGCAAGCATCCAAGTATCTATCAATGATTCCGTAAGGATTGGAGATTGGATTACCATGGATAAATATGGTGCTGATGGTGATGTCGTTGAAATCAATCTTGCCACAGTCCAGGTACAGAATTTTGATATGACCATCACACATATACCGACATTCGCATTGCTTTCAGATTCATTCAAAAATTGGAGAGGCATGCAAAATTCAGGTGGTCGAAGGATAAAGCGTTCTATTTTGATCAAAGCAAAAAGTGTTCATTATTTGACAGATGACTTTGTAGAGAAATTGAAGGGCATTCAATTGATAACTGATTATCTTAATACAAAGCAAAAGGAATTAAAGGATCAAAACAAAAAAAATGATATTGATAAAACCTTGTTGATCAATGGAATTAATCTCACCAATATTGGCGTTTTTAGAAAATATTTACAGACCTATATCGAGAAACATTCAGGTATTAATAAGGATATGTTTATAATGGTGAGACAATTGGCACCAACTTCACAGGGATTACCACTTGAAATTTACGCATTCAGCAGCGACAAAAGATGGGCTAACTACGAATATATCATGTCAGACATTTTCGATCATGCCATTGCTGCGGTTACATATTTTGATTTGGAAATTTATGAGCTGGATACTAATTTTTCCAATGAAGTGACATAATTATTTTAATCGATCCTTTACAAATTCTATTTGGATCTTACCATGAGGTTTTGGTTTACCATCTTCACCTAGGTTCACCATGATTATGTTATCCACTGTCAGGATTGTTTCCCTGGTCATTTTATTACGGGCCTCACACTTGAGTGTCAAAGACGACTTTCCAAATTTCATGACCTCAATACCAATCTCAATGATATCGCCTTGCCTTGCCGAGCTCATAAAATTTATTTCCGATATATATTTTGTGACAATTCTAGAATTTTCAAGTTGAATGATTGTGTACAATGCGGCTTCTTCATCTATCCAAGCTAAAAGTTGTCCTCCAAATAAAGTACCGTTGGGGTTTAGGTCTTCGGGTTTTACCCATTTTCGTGTGTGGAATCTCATATTAAAATTTTTTCTAAAATCTAACTTACCTTCGCAAGCACCGAATGAAATTCAGTTTATCCAAGCTATCGAA
>JAGXIE010000086.1 GCA_024635765.1 Flavobacteriaceae bacterium
GCCCACCGAAGCGTCCTGGAGCGCAAGTATACGATGAACAGTTCGTTCATGCGCTAACTATCGTATGGAATACAGCAAATCAAATATGCTCTAAACGGTTAGTCCCTTTCATTCCAAATTTAGTAAGTGCAATGGAGCGTCGTGGTCATCTTAGAGTTACGCAAGAAATTGACGCTAGACCGGACAAAGTAATTGACGCTGTATACTAGGATACAAACAAGAAAGATAATCCGAACTATACTAGTTAAATTATTAAAATAATGAACAACAGTATAATTACATATCTATTATGAAGAACAATTTAAGCCCTATGTTAGGAGAGCGTCCAGAATAATGTAATCTTCTCTATTTTCAGCTTCGTTTATTTTTCGTAGGGGATTACAACTGCATGAAAAATCTCATCGAGATAGTGGTACTAACTCAAGGAAAAGGTCAAAGGAAGTCGAAGTTAAATATCGTTACGATTTAAATAAAGATTGGATCAACTTGAAGCCCAAGTTGATGACTGGATTGCGGCATGCAGATGATGTAACACTATCATCTAGTGGAGCCTACCTACAGGCAGCTGCCTGTAGGAGATATCCACCCACCGTGCGGTGTCTGGTCTAATAGAACCCGATAACTAATACTTATTCAACAACAGAGATGTTGAGTACTTGCTAGCCAAAAACAAAGAAAAGTTTTGATATTTCAAGGTGTAAAAATGTTAAGTGATAAAATCCAAGCTGCTCGAAAATCCAGATTTAACTCAATGAATGATATCGCTGCCCTTGGCAAATATGATTTTTTTACAACCGTCGTTTGGCTTGATGCTATTGAAATGACAAATATTAGCGATCTAACGGTACATAGAGAAGAAATAAAAAGAGCTCTTGGAAACTATTGCTCTCATGGTATAAGTTTTGAGTTATATAACAAAATTTCTACTTTGCTTCCATTAGCGTTTCACGAATACACCCATTACATTGATTGCACCTCTACTTTATGGGGTGTGAATTTACTCTTCTTAATGGATGCGGCATACACAGTTTTAAAAAAACCTTATCCAGGAGATGAAATTAGTTTTTATAAGGCGAAGATATTCTCTGATGCCATAAAACAGATAAAATTGCCAATATATTATACAGAAATCGGCAGCGCCGAGGCTGAACCAAGGGACTGGCGTTATCAGCTATCTATAGGAAACAAGTTTGACTCCAATGGTTTTGTTTCTGATGATCCAGTTGTATTTGTAAAATTTATTGACAGGCAAAGCAAGCTTCTTGCTCGGTCACCGATTTCCACCCTATCCATCTTAGAATGCTCATCTACTGCACAAGAAATTGAGCAACGTATAACTCTGATAGAAAGTATCAACGATGAAAACGCTAAAATTGTTGAGCGTAGTCAATACGAAAAGCAACTCGTAAATGAAACTTACGACAAAACACTTACTGAATATTCTGTGTGTGCTCACTTGCTAGCTAATTTAATACAGGAACCCGATATAAGCTTTGCTTATAGCCGCGCTGGAATCCTGTGCCGAATTACATTGAACTTTCCTGATAAACTCTTCGATAAACTAGTGAGTGAAAAGCACTTAAATACACTAGGTTTTGACAAGGATACAGAAAGTTTTTCTAGATCATTACATAAAGGGCTTAAAAACAGAGACTTAGGTGTGCTTTATTTTTTATTGTGCGAAACAATTCGTTCAAGGAAGATTGACTTAAATAAGGCATCAAGTGAGTGGGTTCATGAGCTGCTAAAAAGCATAGGAACAGATCTCGTGGAAATTAAAAAAATTTCAGAAGAACAAATTTTGGGACATGAATTCAATATAACCACTATCGAACAGATATATGATGCTGGTATTACAAACTTTAAAAAAATTGACTGGCTTCAAAGGCAAATCAATTTGAATGAATTGATATTGCCGCCAGCTTACCTAGGAGATATGGAATATTTTAAATTCTTCGTCAATGATATTGAACACAGCGTTCAAAAACTGAACTTAGAAGATTTATTTAATGAGCTACACTCCTATGAGAAGAACGTACATAAATTTGTAGAGGCTTGCATGTGAACTTAGAGGTATCTCAAGTATGCAACACAATTTTAGAGGAAGTGGACACAACCATATGAACTTCACCTGTTTCAGTTTCTTATTTCACAAGGGATTAATGGACAGTGGGAGTGAGGGATGGTAATAATTAATCTCACAGATGCCTGGTATTCTGCATAAGGCTTTGTTATCATCTTGCCTGGTAGGCATTTTCCTACCATGAAGGTAGGTGCTTTATGTTGGAAAATCTTAAAAACATTGACAACCCTGATTATTGGGCGTTTAAAGGACGTTCAAAACGTCAACATTGCCATTCTTTTTTCCAGTATCCTGCGATGATGGTTCCTCAGATGCAAGGAGAGCTCATTGACGCTGCGTTAAGTAGCAACCCTCAAATAGTGTCCATTTTAGATCCTTTTGTTGGCTCTGGCACAACTATGGGGGAAGCTCTATTTCGTGGGTTGAATTTTGGCGGTATCGATATTAATCCTTTAGCGATTCTCGCTTGCAAGGTAAAATCAAAATCTGGATCAACTCAGGTTCTACAGCAAAAAACATCCCATTTATTTCAAGCAATTAGTCAAAGTCAGAACACAGTAATAAATGTCAATTTTTCTTCAATTGATAAGTGGTTTTTACCGCGCGTTCAAGTTGAGCTCTCAAGAATTAAGTTAGCGATTGAAGATGAACCAACTTTATGGGTTAGGCGTTTCTTCTGGTTGGCACTAGCTGAAACTGTTAGATTAACCAGTAACTCAAGACTTTCTACCTATAAACTTCATATCATGAAACCTGAAGATACCTATAAAATTCATTCGCCAATCCAAGTGTTCACAGAAGTTTTACAGAACAATCTTGGTGAGTACAAAAAGCAATCTGACGTGCTTTCTAATAATAAGATGCTTAGTAAAGGGCGATATACAGGAAGTATTGATTTAGTACTTGGAGATGTATTAAAAGACACTGGCAAGTTAAATAAAAAATATGACTTGATGATTACTTCACCTCCGTATGGTGATAATACGACTACTGTACCTTACGGACAGTTTTCGTTTTTACCTCTTCAGTGGATTAATCTTGATGATATTTCACGAGATAAGAGTATTAAGAGATATTTAGAATCGGCCTATCGAATTGACCGAGAAAGTATTGGGGGGATAAATATCGATTTTAAATCCAGGTCAGAAGCTTTAATGGAAAAATCTTCAGTTTTTGCCAAATCAATGGAGAAACTCATCCGATTAGACGGTCAAAAAAGATTGGTAAGTTTTGTGTATGACATGGATAAGAGCCTTGCTAAAATCCTATCAAGGCTTAATAAAGGTGCTCTAATGATATGGACACTTGGTAATAGAAGAATCAATGATGTAGAGATTCCTTTTGATGCAATCCTTTCTGAATTATTAATAGCCCAGGGAGCAACGTTTCTGAGTAAATTTGAGCGTAACATCCCTTCTAAAAGAATGGCTAGAAGAAACAAAGTTTCTGCGACAATGAGTCAAGAGACAATTCTTGTTTTTACTCGGAGTTAAACCCTTAAGTTTTTAACAGCTCTTTTAGGGGTGACGATTTTTACTTATGTTGATTCTCGTGATATGTTAAATTACTTTGTTATTAATTATTAATTTAGAGGGATGTTCATGAGTACTGCAAATATAAAGGTTAGTGGAAACATCATAGGGGAATTGTCTACCAAAATTCCTTCAAATATATTTGCTTTAAATGAACTTATTAAAAACTCTTATGATGCTTTTGGAGATAAGGTCACTATTAAGATTGAAGCCGACGGGCAGAAGATTGTTATTTCAGATGATGGTTATGGCATGTCAGCTGAAGCAATTAGTAAGCTTTTCCATTTAGCACATAGTACGAAAAAGTATGGTATGGAGGTTACGTACAAAGATAAAAAAAGGTATACGCAAGGTGCTAAAGGCCTTGGTTTTTTAGCAACATTTAAATTTGGTTCTTTTGTTAAATGGGTGACTAATCATAATGACATAGAGTATACATTCGAAGTTGATAAGCAAAGATTGATTGGACAAGACGATCTTTTAGGTTATGAAATTCAGGTTAATGAAAGACCTTCACAAAAAGAGGGGACTGAAATACATATTACTTCATCTAATGAGATTATTGAGGATCTAGAGTCCTATCTATTAGAAGCTAAAAACTTTGAAAAGATTGTTGGCGCTTTTACCGACAAAGATTTTTCTATAAATATCGAAACTCCTTCGAAAAGCTATTCAACTGAACAACTAAAGGATTTCAAAGAAATTCTTGCCGACCGTCAGTTTATTTATGCTAAGTACAATTCAGTTGAAAATGTTTTACAGCTTTATCATTTAGGAGAGCTAGTTCATGAAGAAGAGTATCTCTTATCACACAAAGATTATAGGCTTGATTTAGAATTAGTGATATTTTCTTTGTTGACAGGAGATAAACAACTCATACCAGGTCTTTTTTATCGTGAACCTGACAATGCTATAACACCACTAGTTTTTATTAATAATAATTTATTTAATAACTTTACTCTTTTTGATTCGAATATTTTTAGGCAGACGCGGTCAGGATCATCTTTGCCTCAAATGATAGGAGAGATAAAAGTTTATTCATCAAGTGAACTTCTTGAATTTAACTCAGATCGAACAAATTTTGTTGAAAGTAAGCTAACCAAAGCTATTCAAAGTGATTTGAGAGAACTAAACAAAAAAATTCAGAGTCTTGGGTCTACTTACAAGAAAACATATAAAAAGGAACATAATAAGAAGTTAAAACTCGGTTTAGCACGACCACAAAAAAATAAAGAATATAAATCGAAAACTGCATTTATTCAAATTGATAGACAGCAGCAAAATAACTTTTTTATACCCTCTGAGCAAATTGATTTAGAAGATTTCATCTATCAAGTAAAAAATAGTACAGGGGAAGAAGTAGATTCTAATGAAGTTGAAATCAAAGTTAATGGTGAAATAAGTGAAAATAGAGTTTTAAGCTCTATAGAGAAGCCTTGTGAAATAAAGGTTGAATTCAAGTATAAAGATGAAACGACTGGTGATGTGGTTTCAGCGATTGAGTTGTCATTTAAAGAATTGGCATCTCCAATTTCCGGAGGGAATTCAGAAAAACCTCTTTTTACGTTTCCAGTTCATTCATCTTATACTGTTAGCATTCCTAATGTTGAAGACTTAATCAATGCTATAAACCTTGCACATAAATCAAAAAATAAAAGAAAGTACCTTCCATTGATTGCATGCTCTCTTCGTACTATTTTTGAAATTTCTGTAAAAACACTTGAAAAAGAGCACCCTAGACTTTTTAACAATCAGTTTAATCGTCAGCTTTTAAATTCAGGAGCTAAAAGAGAAGTAAACGATTCGTTATGGAAAAAGGTATCAGAGCTTTTAATTTTATTGAAAGAGAATCAAAATTTAGTTTCTGCAGTAACTAATCTAATCGATATGGAGTATTCATCACTTAATAACTTATTGCAAATAAGTCATTTTAAGAGTGCGGTTAAAACAACTCATTTAGGAGCTCACCAATCGCTAAATTATTTAACTGTTCCTACAATTGAGCATGCAGCGAAATACTGTGGTTATTTTGCTGTTATATGCGATGTCTTGCATAGTTTAGATAGAACTCAGCTTTCTGCAATAAATATTGATTTAGTGTCAGAACAAGATTTCAATCATCATTTAGGTAGCTAGGTCTTTATTTAAAAATTGATGCACGAGCGTTGAAGACTTTAACGCATGTGTTTTAGCGTTGATTCAGCTTAATGATAATGGGCTCTTATTATGCGTTTTTTGCCTTATGACTTGAGATATAGGGCCTGTAAAAAACTTTGTGCAAACACCTTTTGGGTCAAACGTAATCTTTTAAATACTCCTATCAAACCTCAACTCCTCAAACACCTGTACCAAAGATTCTAGCATTGGAGAAGAAAATAATATCCCTTCGAAGCATAGTACAAACCACTTGTTGTCTCTAGGGTCTGACATACGATTTTAAAACGACCCTTAACGCGATGTTAGACGACAATTAACTTGTCCGGTTGGCGCCAAGCAAATATACTTGGCTCTTAAATTTACTCGTTACAGTAAATTAATTACCAAAATAATTATAGAAAGAAAAAGAAACTAAACTATGCTTGAAGCAGAAATTATTAGAACACAAGCCAATAAGATACTAAGTGAAGAGGATAAAAAAAAACTAGGCCAATTTTTTACTCCTTCGCCAATTGCACAATTTATGGCTTCGCTTTTTCTAAAGCCCCAAAAGGATATACGAATCTTAGATCCTGGCTGTGGTTCAGGTATTTTAACCGCCGCCAGTATTGAATTTTTTTCTAAAACAGAAGATTGCACTAAAATTTCGGTAATCACCGTAGATTTAGAAACTCAAACCACTCCATTCCTTCTGAAGACAATTAATCTTTGCAATAGAACATGCTCTGAACATGGCATAAAACTTAAACACGAACATTTTCTTGAAGATTTCATTCTCAATAAATCTTTAGTTGATAACAGTTTTAGTCATGCCATATTAAATCCACCGTACCAAAAAATCAGCGCTAATAGTGAGCACAGAAAAGCCCTAAAATCAGATGGAATTGATAGCGTAAATCTCTATTCTGCCTTTGTTGGAAAAGCAATCAAATTACTTGAAAACAAAGGGGAGATGGTAGCCATTATTCCCAGAAGCTTCTGTAACGGACCTTATTACGAATCTTTTAGAAAATATCTAATATCAGAAACTGCTATTACTCATATACACATTTTCGACAGCCGAAAAAAAGCCTTCGCAGACAATCAAGTCCTCCAGGAAAATATAATTATTCACTGTGCAAAAGGCCTGAAACAAGGAAAAGTCACCATTACGTCAAGTACCGATGCTGATTTTACTTTTAGCAAGAAGGAAAATATTTTCACCACAGAAAATATGACAAAAAGAGTTGTACCTTTCAATCAAGTAATAAAGCCAACAGATCCTCATAGTTTTATTCATATAGCAACTAATGACAATGATCAAGCAATAGTTGACCGTGTTACCAATTTTAGTACAAGAATAGAAGAGCTAGAACTGGAAGTTTCAACAGGGCCTGTTGTTGGCTTTCGTTTAAGAGAGCATTTAAGACAAGATATTGATAAGGACTGTGCAGGCTTAATATATTCATCACACTTAAAGAACAGAGTAACTTGGCCTATAGACAAAAAGCCCAACGCTATATCTATCAACCAAAATACAGAAAAATTAATTTGGGAGAATACTGGAACCTATGTTTTAGTAGACAGGTTTAGCTCAAAAGAACAAAACAGAAGAATAAATGCGAGCATTTATGAAAATACAGCAATACCGGCAAAGTTTGTAGGCTTTGATAATAAGCTCAACGTATTCCATAAAAATAAAAAGCCTATTGATTCTAACCTTGCCAAAGGCCTATTTGTTTTTTTAAACTGCAGGTTAATTGACAAATATTACCGACTCTTTGGCGGACACACTCAAGTTAATGCGACTGATTTAAGATCTCTTAATTATCCATCTCAAGATTCATTAACCAGAATGGGCTTAAAGCTAGATTTAAACTCCATATCACAAGGTGCTATTGATTTAATTATCGAAAAGGAATTAGCAAATATGACAAATAATGAAAATAACCCTTTAAATGTTGATAATAAAATCAATGCAGCGATTGGTATCCTCAGTCAGTTAGGAATGCCCAGAGAGCAGCAAAATGAAAGGTCTGGACTAACTCTTTTAGCTTTACTAAATTTAAAACCTGAAAACTCATGGAATGACATTAGCTTCCCAACATCTATGATTGGAGTAACTCCGATAATGAATTGGATGGAAACAGAGTATGGTAAAAATTATGCCCCAAACACACGTGAGACCGTAAGAAGACAAACACTACACCAGTTTGTTGATGCTGGAATTTGCCTATATAACCCTGACGAACCAGACAGGGCTGTTAATAGCCCTAAAGCTTGCTATCAAATTACAAATGAACTGTCAGACTTACTTAAGCTTTACGGAACTTCGACCTGGGAACAACAACTCGCAAAATACCTGCAGAACAAAGAAACATTGGCCGCACAATATGCAATGGCTCGTGACATGCAAATGATTCCTTTGACACTTCCGAATGGTACCAAAATAAAATTGTCTTCAGGTGTTCATAGCCAACTGATAAAAGACATTGTCACTGAATTTGGGCCAAGGTTTGCTCCTGGTTCAGAAGTAATTTATCTTGGCGATACCGGTGCAAAACAAGATTTTTTTGATGACCAAAAACTTGCTTCTCTTGGTGTAACTCTGGATAAGAAAGGAAAACTTCCGGATGTAGTTCTTTACTGGCCAGATAAGAATTGGCTACTTTTGATAGAATCGGTAACCTCTCATGGCCCAGTTGATGGAAAGCGCCACGCAGAGTTAAATCAACTATTTAAAGACTCTTCTGCCGGTTTAGTGTTTGTAACAGCTTTTCCAGATCGAAAAGTTATGAACAAATATTTACCAGTAATTTCATGGGAAACTGAAGTTTGGGTAGCTGATGCCCCAACACATATGATTCACTTCAATGGCGACCGATTTTTAGGCCCCCATAACTAATCCACTATCGGAGTACAATTAAGATACTTTTGATTGTCATATGCATCTATTAATAAATCTAAATAACAATCAAGAAGATGAACTATCTGGTCTTTGTAAAGAACAATATCAGGTAGTTCAATATGCATCATTTCTCCATGTGCAATTGAATTCCTTTTATGTAAAAGCCCATCATCAATAATACCTTTTTTCATATCGATATCTAAATCATCAACGCCAATTCTTGAAACAATATTTTTGAAAATTTTGGTATTTAAATTCGATTTAGTCGAAATTTCACTACTAATATCTTTATCAAAAATTACAGCTTCATTAGAGTTTATGGCAAACGAAAATTTATCCCATTCATTGCCTTGCTATTAAGCGACAATTACCCTGGCCGGTCCGTATTGCCTCATTAAAAAAGTAAACTATGAAAACAAAGCACTAACAGACTTAACCTAAATCATTAACTCACCCATTCTTTTCTCATAGCCCTTGCTACGCAATCGCCATTCATGAATTCTTCGCTGTAAAGTCC
>JAGXIE010000087.1 GCA_024635765.1 Flavobacteriaceae bacterium
CCACCAAGAATGTCTTTTAAAGTTAGTTCAACATCACCACGATATGGGACTTTTACTGTTTTACCCTCACTCGCTCTGTATTCTGCAATACCGCCCACATGCTTTTCCATTGCAGTATCTGAACTCATCCCATAAAATTGTTTATATGTTTTACCATTTTGCTCAATAATTTCACCACCACTTTGATCATGTCCAGCAAGCATTCCACCTAACATGACAAAATCTGCTCCTGCACCAAACGCTTTAGACACATCACCAGGATTGGTACAACCTCCGTCACTAATAATTTGACCTCCCAAGCCATGAGCAGCATCAGCACATTCGATAATCGCAGATAATTGCGGATAACCAACACCAGTTTTTATTCGTGTTGTACAGACAGAACCAGGCCCAATACCCACTTTTATAATGTCAGCGCCAGCAAGTAATAATTCTTCAACCATTTCACCAGTCACAACATTTCCGGCCATGATTACTTTATCAGGATATTCAGAACGTGTTTGCTTGACGAAATCTACAAAATGTTCTGAATAACCATTGGCAACGTCAATGCAAATAAACTTTAAATAATTATTTAAATCTGATATCGCTTTTAGTTTTTCAGCATCTTGTTTGCTGGTACCAGTACTGACAGCAATATAATTAGTGATGTCCATTGGAGCTTTTAAGAGAAAGGCTTTCCAGCTATCTATTGAATAATGTTTGTGAACAGCTGTAAATAGTTTTTGTTTTGATAACACCAGAGCCATTTCAAACGTCCCAACTGTATCCATATTTGCAGCCATGATAGGAATGCCTGACCAATTAGTAGAACTGTGTAGAAATTTAAATTGACGTTCTAAATTTACTTGTGAACGACTTTTTAAAGTAGAGCGCTTCGGTCGAATCATCACATCTTTAAATCCTAATTTGATGTCATATTCTATTCTCATATTTTAAATTCCAAATGTTACTTTCAAAAATAAGTGTTAGAATTAAGAATTCAATAAAAAATGTACTTTTTGAATAAAAGATTTATTCATATGTGATGACGCTTTGAAAAATTGACAATTCGTTATATGTAAAAAACTATTTTACGGCAATCATACTTATTTCAACATTAACATACTTTGGTAAGTTGGCAACTTCAACGGTTTCACGTGCAGGAGCCGTGTCACTATCAAAATAAGTGGAATATACTTCATTGATGTGTCCAAAATCCGACATGTCATTTATAAAAATTGACGTTTTCACAACATTATCAAAGGTCATATCAGCAGCTTCTAAGACCACTTTCAAATTTTCCATCACTTGTCTGGTTTCCGTTTTGATGTTATCCATTACCAATTCTTGAGTAATTGGATTAATGGCTATTTGACCCGAAGTAAATAACATGTTGCCTGCTAAAACAGCTTGACTATACGGACCGATAGGAGCTGGGGCTTTCGGTGTAATGATGATTTTTTTCATATAATTGTTTGAAACTAAAATTAATCAATAAAAAGGACTTTTAAAACATTGAGATTCAAACTATGAATCAAATATCTGTAGAACTTCCTAATACGACTGAACACTGCCAACTATAATCGTTGGTCTGGCCTTCTTCGCTGGTCATATTTAATATCTTTTAATAGATTTGATTTTATACCGATGAAGAAACTCCATGAACTTCTAGTGCTAAATGGAATCCAACTGAAATTCATACGCCAGCTCAACAAATCACGTTCAAATCTCAATTGTGTATAGGTAAATCCTTGATTCTTAAAATCGTAACCAGATGAAGCACCTACTGTCCAGCGTGGTGAAATATCGATATCACCAGAAAACATTAGGGAGTTTGAAGATATTTCATTCTCTCGTGCATTATTTGAATAATTCACGGCATAGGCCAGCCTCAAGCTCCAAGGTATTTTGTAATTATAGAGCTCACTGGGCTCTTCATTTTCATCCTTCTTATTATCATCCGTCAAACGTTGGTCTGAAAAATCTTGTGGCCTACCAAACAAATCATCAGATCGTCCGCCACTCATGAGAGACTCGTTTTCTTCTTTCTCGTCCAATCCATCACCTCCTTTGCCAGAGAAAGTTGTGTTAGAAATGGAATAGCTAATATTTAAATTAGCCGAAGTCAAACGAAAAATACTTCCGCCATTGTTGACATTAAAAGTATTGATCTTACGATTATTATTGTCTAAAGCATATGGATCCAGAACCATACCAAAGTTAATACTCATTTTATTGTCCAAAATTTGAGTACCACCTGAAGCTCTTACAGGACTCCATTGTAATGAATCTCCTGCAAAATTGTATGATGTAGAAAAATTTAAATTATCAAGTAACTTAATTTTCTTTGGTTCAGTTTCAGTAGAATCTTTAGGACGGACTTTCATCTCAAAATTATTGGCTAAAGACAGGCCTAATGAACTAGAGAAGTTCTTGTTTGGACTTCCAAAGATAGAATTTTGGAATCGAGTATATTCTTCTGTTGTCATCGTACCATCGGCATCTATATATTCGAATGTATCATAATACTGATCAAACGAAGGATTAATATTATAGCTAATGGAAGGACGCATGACGTGACGAATAGCTTGAATTTTAGGATCGTTACCTGGCTTCTTAAATGGGAACATTCCATAAATAGTTGTACCAACACTTGTGCTGAAATTATAAGTTCTAAAACCATCAAAACCCTTAAGTTCTTCAGTAACGACTTCATCATTTTGACTATCATAAAATCTTCGAATCGTATTGAAGGTCCAGTTTTCATCAAAGTTGGTACTTGCGCTAACACTAAAATATTTGAACACTTTAAAATTCGTAGTAATTGGAATCGTATGCTTGACACCCATTAAAGCGTCATCGAACATTTCTTTTTTGAAAAACAGAGAATCTGTCGTCTGTATCCTATTTTCTGCTCTTAAATTATATTGAAAGTTGATATTTTGGATGATCCCTTTTTTGGTGCCAATCGATGGTTCAAATGGAAAAATACGACTTATGCTTCCTTGAAAAGTTGGCAAAGTCATATTGATTTGTTGCGTTTGTGTGTTTTGGGAATGAGTTGCAGTCAAACTATAATTAATACTCGGCTCTGTATCGAAAGTTTTTGAATACGAAACGGATGATGACAATGTATTATTAAGAAAGTTGGATTGATTAATTTGGTTGATGGATTCTTGATAATAACGACTACTTCCTAAATTTACAGAAGCCGAAAACCGAGAACTGGGATTTGCTTTTCCATCTTGAGCATGAGACCATCGAAGATTATAGACAGAAGTTTTTAAATAATCCGGAAAACCGCGCTCACTGGTGATTAAATTTTCATAACGAAAACCGAGGCTCCCGTTAAAACGGTAACGTAAGGCATATTGAGATTCTAAACGCAAACCGTAACTGCCATTTGTATAATAATCACCCATTACGGCCAAATCGACAAAATCACTTATAGCGAAATAATAGCCACCATTTTGAAGAAAATAGCCTCTGTTGTTTTCCTGTCCGGGTGATGGAAAAATAATTCCAGATGTTTGTTTTGAAGTCAACGGAAAATAGGCGAATGGCAATCCTATAGGTGTAGGGACATTATAAATGTACATATTAGTTAGACCCACAACCACCTTTTTTCCAGGTACTACTTTTGCTTTTCGCATTCTAAAATAGAATTCAGGGTCCTCCCGGTTTTCGGAGGTCGTAAATTTACCTTCTTTCAAAAAGTAAACGGAATCATTTTCCTTCTTTGTCAGTTCAGAATCAATATAACCTCCACTTTGCTCTGTTCGAGAGTTGAATATTAAAGCTTTTCGATTTTTTGTATTAAAAATAATGGAGTCAGGTTCCACAACATTTGCTCCTTGTTTAAAAACGGGTGCTTGGGTATAAACCCCCAAAGAATCTTTCAACCGACCAGCGTACACCAAATTCTTACTATAATCGATAACTATAATACCAGATTTGATTTCCATGTCCTGATAAAAAACTTCTGCTTCATCGTAGAGATAGATTTTTTGTTCACGTTGATTCATAGAAACGTATTCTTTCGCCTTGTACTTTACGATACCTTCGAGAAAGTCCTGTTTTTTCGGAATGGAATCCGATTTGATTGTGTCATTTTCTTTTAAATTGACAGGAAGACCTTTTAATGAATCTCCTATCATTATAACACCTTCTCTTTCGGTTGATATTAGTGGTTCGGTTGTTTTCGGCAAATCTTGCGCAACTCCTAAAGTGTTAATAAGCACTGTAAAACTTACGGTAAAAAGTATGTGAAAGTTGTTTGTACGCAATGCTTTTAGGTGTATTTTTGTAAAAGTATGGCTCGGTTTTTGAATCCCCAAAATTACATATATTTTTTTGGGATTATTCAATTATAAATTTAAAATTAAAATAAAGCGGGATTATTACCCGTTAGAATCCTTATGAGAACGAACACACTATCTGCAATCGTATTAATGGCCTTCATTTTTACATGTTTTTTAACATCTGCAAATGCCTTTCAGAAGAATCAGGACAAATTTGTCGTTGTTCTTGATGCAGGTCATGGAGGCAACGACCCTGGGAATAGAGGAAATGGCTATTACGAAAAAGAGATTGCCCTAAATATTATTTTGGAAGTCGGAAAACAACTGGAAAAAGATCCTAAAATTAAAGTAATTTACACAAGGAAAACGGACGTATTTGTAACTTTGAGAGGTCGTGCCGAAATAGCTAACAATGCCGATGCCGACTTATTTGTTTCTGTTCATTGCAATGCTCATAATTCTGGTGCAAATGGAACAGAAACATTTGTATTGGGACTTCATGCCAATCAGCGCAACTTTGAAGTTGCCAAAAGGGAGAATGAGGTGATTTTTCTTGAGGAAGATTACAAATCGCATTATGACGGTTTTGACCCAAATTCACCAGAATCATTTATGGCAATGACATTGATGCAAGAGGATTATCTAGATCAAAGCACGCAACTAGCAAAATTTGTACAGGATAATTTCACCCATAAATTAAAGCGAAACAACAGAGGTGTTAAACAGGCTGGATTTTGGGTGCTTCATAATACCTATATGCCGAGTGTATTGATTGAAACCGGATTTTTAACTTACAAACCTGAAGGAACATATCTTAACTCAAGCAAAGGTCAAGATGATATGTCGAGTTCTATTTACAACGCCATCATGGATTACAAAAAAATACTCGATCAAAATGTAGGTGAAAACATTTATTCTCAACCAACTACACCAATGGTGGTTAAATCAGATTCTCGAATTGATAAGGTTGAAGTATCAACGCAAGAAGTTATCTATAATAACATCGTTTTTAAAGTACAATTGGCTGCGAGTTCTAACAAATTAGAGCCAAAACCTTTCAATTTCAATGGTCTAGAAGATGTTTCGAGAGAAAAAGAAGGAAAATTATATAAATATTTTTATGGTTATACATCCGATTATAACAAAGTTAAACAGCTTCAAACAGAGGCTCAAAAAAAAGGATACCCTTCTTGTTTCATTGTTGCCTATAAAGATGGAAATCGGATAGACCTCAATGATGCTCTAAAAACAACTGCTAATTAAAATCATTCTTACTATATTTATTCCTAATTTTGTTAGTAACTAAATCGTCTGAACATTGAAAATCTCTAGAGAAGTAAAAACTGCAATATTGGTGATTTCGGGAATCCTTTTAATGGTATTCCTGTTCAATTATCTCAAGGGCATAAATATATTAAGTAATAATGCCGTATATTATACAACTTTTGACTACAATGCCCTCGATACATCTGCATCTGTTACTATAAAGGGAAATAAGATAGGTAAGATATCAAGTATAGAATATGATAACGTAACAGGCAAAACTAAAGTAGCTATTTCAGTCGATAAGGACATGAAATTTTCAACCAATAGTAAAATCAAACTCTACGAAACCGGTCTTATGGGGGGCAATGCCCTTGCAATTGTTCCAGAACCTGGTGACGAATTGGCTGAAAGTGGTGATTATTTGGAATCAATGGTTGAACCCGGTCTTATTAGAAGTTTAACACAGAATTTTTCAGGTATCAGTAGCAATTTAGGTAACACCATGCAGTCCGCAGACACCTTATTAATTAACTTAAATAAATTGGTCACTGACGATTCTGAAGAAGGTCTTAAACAGACTATTGCAGAATTGAACAACACAATTATATCCTTTAATAGACTCTCTGGCAGTATTAATACTCTGGTGTCTAAAAATGACGCCGAATTGTCTTCTGCAATCAAGAATTTCAACCAAGTAAGTTCAGATTTGACAGTGCTGAGCAATGATTTAAAAACTGTCAAATTATCTGAATCAATTACAAAATTAGAAAACACACTTGCGAGTATAGATGTTTTGATGTCTGATATTAAAAGCGGAAATGGTACTTTAGGAAAATTGATGACTGACGATAAGTTGTATACAAACCTCGAAGGGGCAGCGCTCCAAATGGAGCAGTTACTTCAAGATTTTAAATTGAATCCTAAACGTTATGTTCATTTCTCTGTTTTCGGTAAGAAACCAGGTAAATTCGACGCTGAAGGCAACATTATAGAAGACGAAAAAGCACAACCGGACTCCAACTAAAACCAACAAATGAATTATATTCCAAGCATACTCTTCGCCATAGCGCTTATTGCAGGTATTGGATATTTTGTAAAAAACATAAATAAGCTTATCAGAAACATCAAGTTAGGTCATGATGTGGATGTTAATGACAATAAACCGCAACGTTGGAAAAACATGGCGATGATTGCACTAGGACAATCTAAAATGGTGCGCAGACCTATTGCAGGTTTTCTTCATGTGATTGTGTATGTCGGTTTTGTGGTCATCAATATTGAAGTCCTTGAGATTATTCTCGATGGCCTTTTTGGAACGCATCGCATGTTTTCTTCCATTGGTAGTCTTTATGGCGTCCTAATTGGGACTTTTGAAATATTGGCTTTATTGGTTTTTGTATCCGTTATAGTGTTTTGGCTACGTAGAAACACGCTAAAACTCAAACGTTTTTGGGCAAATGAAATGACTTCTTGGCCGAAGAGCGACGCCAATTACATTCTATATTTTGAAATGGTCTTAATGGCTTTATTCTTATTAATGAATGCTACTGATGTTCAGTTTCAAGCGATGAATAATGGTAATATTATTAGCGAGTACATCGCTAGTTGGTTTGGAAATACGTCTGGAGAAACCCTTCACATAATTGAACGAATCGCATGGTGGTTACATATTCTTGGAATTCTGGTATTCCTGAATTACCTCTATTTTTCAAAGCATTTACATATTCTATTGGCATTTCCAAACACCTATTATGGTAGACTAAAGCCAAAAGGACAATTTGACAATAACGAAGCTGTTACTAAAGAGGTAAAAATGATGATGGACCCTAACGTCGATCCATTCGCACCACAACCTGAAAGTACCGAAGTGCCTCCAAAATTTGGGGCCAGTGATGTTCAGGATTTAAGTTGGGTGCAATTGTTGAATGCTTATACATGTACAGAATGCGGACGATGTACCGATGAATGTCCCGCCAATCAAACAGGAAAAAAATTATCTCCAAGAAAAATCATGATGGACACACGTGACCGTTTGGAGGAAGTAGGGAAAAATATAGATTCCAACAGTGGGGAATTTAAGTTAGATGGCAAACAATTGCTTGATGATTATATTACGAGGGAAGAGCTTTGGGCGTGCACAACCTGTAATGCCTGTGTTGAAGCTTGTCCTGTCAGTATCGACCCCTTATCCATTATTATGGAAATGAGACGCTATTTGGTAATGGAACAAAGTGCCGCTCCAATGGAGTTGAACAATATGATGACAAACGTGGAAAACAATGGTGCGCCTTGGCCTTACAACCAAATGGATCGATTGAATTGGAAGAATGAATAAAATTTATTACAAACCAAAATATATCATTTTAAGTGGTCTTTTTTTATTGGTTTTCGGAATTGTTTCACCTTATATATTGCCTCATATAGATGATTTTATGAGAGGTATTTTAATAGGGATAGGGATGGGTGTAATTTTTTCAAACGCATTTCGATTATTAAAATAATCATTTAAAAAAATAAAACACTTTAATTTAGTTATATAAAACTCAAATAATGAGCGAATTACTAAAAGTGCCAACTATGGCAGAATTCATGGCACAAGGCAAACAACCAGAAGTATTATTTTGGGTGGGTTGTGCTGGAAGTTTTGACGATAGAGCAAAAAAAATAACCAAAGCGTTTGTAAAGTTGCTTAATAGAGCGAATGTTGAATTTGCTGTACTTGGCACTGAAGAAAGCTGTACAGGAGATCCTGCAAAACGCGCTGGAAATGAATTCTTATTTCAAATGCAAGCAGTTACTAATATCGAGGTAATGAATGCCTATGAAATAAAGAAAATCGTTACAGCGTGTCCTCATTGTTTCAATACCATAAAGAATGAATATCCAGGATTAGGTGGTAACTATGAAGTGATGCACCACACTCAATTTTTGAAAACATTGTTGGATGAAGGCCGTTTGACAATTGAAGGCGGACAATTCAAAGGCAAGCGTATTACTTTTCATGATCCTTGTTATTTAGGTCGCGGGAATGGCATCTATGAAGCACCAAGAGATTTGATTCGTAAACTGGATGCTGAATTGGTAGAAATGAAATCTTGCAAATCCCGTGGCTTATGCTGTGGAGCAGGTGGCGCTCAAATGTTCAAAGACGCAGAAAAAGGTAATAAAGAAGTGAACGTAGAACGCACAGAACAAGCCATTGAAGTGAAACCACAAATCATTGCTGCTGGCTGTCCATTCTGTAATACGATGATGACAGATGGTGTTAAAGCTACCAATAAAGAAGGTGAAATAGCTGTAATGGATGTTGCGGAATTGATAGCGAATGCACAGGATCTATAATGACAACTGATATATTTCTTTTAAACATTTCCGGACATGATAAACCAGGTTTAACTTCAGGTTTAACGAATGTACTGTCTCATTATGGTGCAAAAGTATTAGATATAGGACAAGCCAACATACACGATACTTTATCTTTAGGTTTTTTGTTTGAAGTCGAATCCGGAGACAAATCCTCCGCAGTTTTAAAAGATTTATTATTTAAAGCGTATGAGCTGGATGTCACGGCCAAATTCACCCCAATTTCATCTGAAGACTACGAAAAATGGGTTGGAAACCAAGGCAAAGACCGTTATATAGTCACCATTTTAGGTGAAAAATTAAGTGCAGAGCAGATTTCTAAAGTCACTGAAGTTATTTCAGAAAAGCACTTAAATATTGATGCTATTAAAAGGCTTACTGGTCGATTATCTTTAATAAAAACAGAAGAATATCCAAGAGCTTGCATACAACTTTCCATTAGAGGCAAAATTGATGATAAGGCTGAATTTACAGCAAAGTTTATGCAAATATCTCACGATTTAAATGTAGATATCGCTTTTCAAGAAGATAACATTTATCGAAGGAATAGACGTTTAGTCTGTTTTGATATGGATTCAACTTTAATCCAAGCTGAAGTAATTGACAGATTAGCAGAATTAGCAGGTGTTGGAGATGCGGTGAAAGCGATTACAGAAGCAGCCATGCAGGGTGAAATTGATTTTAAAGAAAGTTTTGTCAGTCGGATGCAACTATTAAAAGGTTTAAGCGAAGATGTTTTACAGGATGTGGCAATCAATTTGCCACTAACAAAAGGGACAAGGAGACTTATTGACACACTTAAAAAATATGGTTTTAAAACTGCTATTTTATCTGGCGGATTCACCTACTTCGGAAACTATTTGCAAAAAGAATTAGGTATAGACTATGTATATGCAAACCAATTGGAAATAAAAGATGGTAAGCTAACTGGTAACTGTATTGGAGAAATTGTTGATGGCAATAAAAAAGCAGAATACCTCAAGGAAATTGCAATCAAAGAAGGGATTGATATTAGCCAGACCATTGCTGTTGGTGATGGTGCAAATGACTTACCAATGCTCAATTTAGCTGGATTAGGTATTGCTTTTCATGCAAAACCAAAAGTAAAAAATAATGCGCAAAGTGCCATATCCAGTATTGGACTAGACGGTGTTTTATATCTATTAGGCTATCACGATAGACATATTGATTTAATTGAATAATAATAATATAATGGAAAGGGAGAAACTACCATTAAAGACTATAATTAAGACAGGCTTATTAAGTGGATTATTTTTTGCAGTTACTATGGCAGCCTTTGATTATTTCACACATGAGCCTTTTTCAATAATGAAATTTTTATTTCATGGATTATTTTTCGGATTGCTCATGGCAATTGCATTCAGATATAAATATACAAACAACAATAAAAAATGTTAGTCGATTTTAATACATTACCAGAAGAATCAAGAGTTTGGATTTATCAGGCTAACCGCTCCTTTACGGATGATGAATTAGCAAGCATAAGATCTCAATTGGATATCTTCATAGAAAATTGGACCGCTCACGGAAGTGATTTACAATCCGGCTATGAGATTAAATATAAGCGCTTTATCATAATCGCTTTAAACCAAGACTTAAATAAGGTGACAGGTTGTTCTATTGACGCGTCTGTACATTTTATGCAGCAATTGGAGAAAGATTATAACGTTGATTTGATGGATAAA
>JAGXIE010000008.1 GCA_024635765.1 Flavobacteriaceae bacterium
AGTGTGTCTTTAGTTGCATTTAAATCATGCGACAAATCTTTAGCCCTAACATTATAGTTCTTTTCAATTATAGCGAAATGCTTTTGTGCATGAAGTTTTTGAAAGGTGAGTCCAACGACCGAGGCCATGACAAATCTACTGTATTTTCCCATATTTGCTTGATGCTTGTTGGTTCAACATTAGTTGTTGCAACAGCAAATAATAATCCCTTTCAACGAATCTAAATGAAAACAGGATTAAATGACATGTTTTCACTGTAAAAAGCAAATTTATCCTCCAAAGTGTAAATACGACTTGTAAGTTTACTTTTGAAGATTGATTTAGAGTATTTTCTATCGAATTTATCTAATCGTTGACGGTTGTAGGTTTTCGATAATTATGAAAAGGTTGTTTCAGTAGGTCCTTTATATTACTATTTGTAATTTCATCGGGAAATGTATCTACTCCATAAATGATTTTTTCTCTATCTAATTTGAGAAAAGTGCCGAACATTCGGTCCCAAATTGAAAAAATATTTCCATAGTTTGAATCTGTATAAGGCAACACATTATGATGATGGACTTTATGCATATCGGGGGATACTAGAATATAGCTCATAGCCTCATCCACTCTTTTTGGTAATTTGATATTGGCATGAGTGAATTGTGTGGCGACCAGAGATAGTGACTGATACAAGAACACAAGTGCAATAGGCGTTCCTACAATGATCACTCCCAACAAAGTAAATGTAAAACGAATCACGCTTTCCAATGGATGATGTCTATTAGCGGTCGTTGTATCAACATTGTGATCGGTATGATGCACCAGGTGAATCATCCACAAGGGTTTGACTTTATGTTCAACAAAATGAGCCAGATATGCTCCAAAGAAATCCAATAACAAAACACCGAGAAGTGCGTATAGCCATAAAGGAATTTCTGGTAACCAATTGATGATTCCAAAATCATTTGCTGTAACCCAATCAGCTGTTTTCAATAACAAAAAGGCCAATCCAAAGTTGATTATAACAGTTGTAAGTGTGAAAAAAAGATTAGGTATGGCATGCTGCCATTTTTTATATTTGAATTGAAATAATGGCAAAGCTCCTTCCAATAACCAAAAAAAAGTAATTCCCCCTACCAAGATAATACTGCGATGAAGCGAAGGAATGGTTTCGAAATAGTTAATTAGAGTTTCCATCCATATTGTTTTTTAAAATTAATTCAGCCTTCCTCAAATCTACTAAAGAAATTTTACTTTTCCACAAATCAGCATTCGCTTCGTCATTTAATGATTTGAAAATTATGTAATTTAAGAATTCAAACATGGGCAAATTTGTCGGCGCCAATTCATTCTCATTAATCCTTTTAATTAGTCTGTAGGCCTTCTTATGTTGATTCAAAATCAACAGTTCTTTAATTCGTATTAATTCTATTTTTTTGGAAAAGGTTTCTCTTTTATTCTCATCCATTTCCGATAAAAACTCCTCCGACTCGTCAAGGTAAATATCAGCTAGTCTTATAATTTCAGGTCTTAACTCTTCAGTGGTAAATATTGCATAATCAATATATTTTAAAGCCAATAAAGTCGAAGTCAAAAAATTCTTCTCATCCAAATAATTTTTCAGTTCGAAATTTAAAAATGACGTATCCACCGAATATTTATTTATCAATGAATAGAAATTCACCATTTCACCCGATGATTCATTAACATTTAAAATAGCACCGTTTACATCCATGATCTTAATACTATCGTCATCAAGTTTATTGATATATTTATACCCTCTGCCTTTGGCATCTTGAATAAAATCTGAATATTTTGCTTCTGAAAGTCTGACAGGAATGAAATACTTCCAAATGACTGGGTCTAAACTTGTGTCTTTAGCCAAATCAATAATAACTGTGGGCCTTGAGTCCACTTTTATAGAAACGGGAATGGAATAATTGAATGAGTCTTCCCAAACTACAAATAACATTTTGTTTTGAACTAGTGCTAAACGTTTGGCAACATCAAAGGAAGTGAACCATTCTTGAGCATTACACACGCTCGCCATTAAAGAGAATACACATATTAAGATGATTCTTTTCATATCTTTTGGATATATATTATAACTATTATTCTAAATTTTTATTCTATTTTTCATTTTTTCTATAATATTGAATGCAGCTGGACAGATTTCTACATTCTTTAGCGTCAGATTTGATATTTGTTGAAACTTTTTTCGATCTGTATGCGGAAATTCCCGACATGCTTTAGGTCTGACTTCATAAATTGAACAGTAATTATCGGCTCCTAAAAACGTACAGGGCACACTTTGTAACACATAATCTTTCTCTTCATCGAGCCTCAAAAATTGATCCATAAATTGCTGTTGCTTCATTTTGAAATGTTTGGCAATGCGTTCAATATCCTTATCTGTAAATAATGGTCCCGTTGTTTTGCAGCAGTTGGCACAATTTAAACAATCAGTTCGCCTAAATTCTTCCTCATGTAATTCCTGCATCAAATAATCCAAATGTTTTGGTGGTTTCTTTTTGAGCTTCGCAAAGAAGGATTTATTTTCCTTATGTTTATCTTTGGCGAGCTTAGGAAGGTTTTCTAGTTTAGGTTCGACGTTCAAAATTCAAAAATTGGAATGATAACAAAATTACGAAAACAAATTTTACTCAAAACTTTAAATGTAGAACTTTGAATTCAAAAGATCTTTTCGGAAAAGCATTACAAGACTATCAAAACGGGAATTATTCCGAAGACCTCATCACATCTACCAATATATCAGATGAAGACGAATTGCCTTTACCTTACCTCTTCCGAGATTATAAGGATATGCCTAAATTGGAGCAAAAAGCTTTAGAGTTGGCAAAAGGAAAAATACTAGATGTAGGCTGTGGTGCAGGTAGCCACAGTTTGTATTTACAAAAGAAAGGTTATGATGTGCGCGCAATTGATGTTTCTATGGGTGCTGTTGATGTGGCTAAAAAAAGAGGGCTTATCGATGTAATGTTAAAAGATCTGATTGATGAAAAATCAAAATATGATACAATTTTATTGTTGATGAATGGCACAGGAATCTTTGAGGAATTATCTAAAGTTTCCAAATACTTAAGCCATTTAAAATCACTTCTCAACCTTGATGGGCAGATTTTGATTGACTCTACGGACATCAAATACATGTACGAGGATGAAGATGGTGGATATTGGCAAGATATGAATGCCACTTACTATGGTGAACTCGATTATTTTTTAAGTTATAAAGGTGAAGATGAATTGCCAATGAAATGGCTTTATCTTGATTTTGACACCTTAAAATCAGCTTGTGACCACGTCGGTTTGAGATGCGAATTAGTGATGATAGGTGACTATTTCGACTATTTGGCGAAATTGACCTTATCGTAACAGTTATTTTTTTTGTTCTTCAGAAATTTTAGCCTCTTCAATTTTTGGCACTTCATATTGAAGGACTCCGTTAACAAAAGTCTTTACCACCTTTACTTTGGGGATTTCCTTATTATCAATCACCATGATATTCTTATCGAGAATGATGAAATCGGCAAATTTTCCGACTTCAATGCTTCCTTTTTCATTCTCTTCAAAATTCGAATAAGCGGCCCAAATAGTCATGCCCTTAAGAGTTTCTTCCCTACTTAATGCATTTTCCATCTGAAAACCTTTTGGAGGATAGGCTTCCAAATCTTGTCGAGCAACCGCTGAATGAAAAGTCAAAAATGGACTTATATTTTCAACTGGAAAATCGGTTCCGAGAGCAATTTTTCCATATGCTTTTAACAATTGTTGATAGGGATAAGCACCTTTGACACGTTCCTTACCCAAACGCTCTTCTGCCCAATACATGTCACTTGTGGCATGAGTTGGTTGTACAGAAGGAATAATGTTTTTGAATTTATCAAAATCCTTTGGAGAAATGATTTGGGCATGCTCTATACGCCAACGCCTATCTGTTTTATCTTTTAAAACCTTATTATAAATGTTTAACAAAGTATGATTCGCAGAATCACCAATGGCATGTGTGTTCATCTGGAACTTGGAATTAACAATTCTTTGTGCAGCCAAGTCCATTGCTTCTAAACTGGTGGTCAATAATCCATAATGACCCGGTCTATCGCTATAAGGTTTCCTCAATAAAGCACCTCTCGAACCTAAAGCACCATCGCCATAAAATTTAAAGGAACGTACATTTAATTTATCGGTTTTATAAATTCCTTTGTTCAAATAATAATCCAGATTTTCTTTGGATGCAGAAATCATAGCATAAATTCGGATTTTAAGAATATTCGCTCGTTGCAAACTGTCAATAATTTCAATGGCTTTTCTATCTAATCCGGCATCATCCACTGTAGTAAGACCATACTTAAAACAGACTTTTTCAGCAGTAACCAACGCATTTGCGATATCTGCCCGATTGCGTTTTGGCCAATGTTCCATCACAAAAGATTCTGCATTATCAATTAAAACACCTGTAGGTTTACCATCTTTCAAAACAACTTCACCACCATCGATTTTACTATCTGCAGTTACTTTTCCCAAGTTAAGCGCAGCCTGATTAGACACTATAGCATGACCATCGATTCTCTCTAACACAACAGGTGTATCCGGAAATAATGAGTCCAATTTTTTCTTTGTTGGAAACTCTTTCACTAACCAGTCATTTTGATCCCATCCTCGACCATATATATAATCGACCTTATTGCGTTTTTGAAATGCCACTACACTATCCACCACGTCCTCAAAACTTTTTGTCCCCACTAAATTTACTTGTTGCTGATTATATCCCAAACCTAGAAAATGGCAATGTGCATCGATAAACCCCGGAATTATGGTTTGACCATCTGCATCAATAATGTTATGTGAGTCGTATTTTTCCTCAATATCGCTGTTGCGTCCTATTTCTAAAAATTTCCCATCCCTGACAGCGAATGCTTGCGCCTTATCAAAACTGGCATTGACCGTGTAAATATTTGCATTAATGACAATTGTATCCACTTGGATTTTTTCTACTTTTTTGCAGGAGAAAAGTGATATCAGAATAATTAGAGTAAGGAGGTTCTTCATCGTTATTTAATTTTAAATAGGTCTCGACTGCGCGCGACCGGACAACCATGTAAAAATAAGAAAAGCATCCCAATTAAGATGCTTATCGCTTACGCTTTCTATTTTTAATATACGCTTCTACAGCTTCTTTGGTAGTAAGCCAATTTCGGCCTTCTTTGTAAGCGTCTATTTTGCCTGTACGTGCCAATAAACTAATATATTCCTGACCATAAGGAAGAGTTTCTTCTTCAACCAAATTAGAAATCTCGGTATATTCCAAAGTGTTACCTGGCAGGGCATTAAGATATATATTAAGGGTGCGCTCCATAGCTTGCGCCATCAACAACATCATCTTTCCATAGCTACCTTTATTTGCATCATTTAGCGCAGCATAGTATTTTGTGCGGTCATTGGTCAAAATGATGGCAGGTGGATACCCTTCTTTCATCAATAGTAGATTCATGGCTAATCGTACCGTCCTCCCATTTCCATCAAAGAAAGGATGTATCCATACAAATCTATGATGAAATACTGTTGCAAGCTCAACAACATTTAAATTTAGTGGATTATCATTTAAAAAGTCTAATAATTCATCCAACAAACCAGAAACCTTCAAAGCGTTTGGAGGTACAAAATTTGATCCAGAAATGCGAACGCCTCCATTACGCAGCCTTCCAGCGAACTCCTCTTCAATAGAGTTCATAACCAATCCATGCAATGAAAGGATTTCATGTACAGAAAGAACTTCAGTGCTCTCTACCAACTTATACAGTAAATTTATGGCACGCTCATGGTTTTTTGCTTCAAAATGTTCTCTCAAAGATTTACCTTTTATAGTAATTCCTTCTTGAAGCACCATCTGTGTTTCGCGTAGACTCAAAGTATTACCTTCAATACTATTAGAATTGTAAGTCCACTCAACAGTCAAAGCTTCCCTTATTTTATGTAAGGCGATTGAAGGGATTGGTCGATGTTTGTTCAACTGACCCAATTTCATCTCAAGACGCTCAAAAAATGGCATCAACTCTTCGCGATATGTTAAATCTAAATTTTTCACATCACAAAAGTACATTTTTTATCGGATATATCGTATTATTAACTTATCCGATATTAATTTTTGAAATTTTGAAATTAATAAAGCATTCCGATCGGAATGCTTTATTATATAAAATGATTGAGATTCTCTTGATGAGATTCCTGCCTTCGCAGGAATTTAAAAATCAAACTGATAACTCGCTCCTACCAAAAACTGAATGCCTTGCACTGGATAATTCAACCAGCGTTGGTAATCTTGATTGGCAATATTATTCACCTTGGCAAAGGCTGAAATTTGGTTGGTAATGCGGTAACCAACGTGTGCATTGGCGTCAAAATAACTATCAAGTGTAATGGTTTGAGGGACCGGCAAGGTCAAGGTGCCAACTTGTGTAAATTGGTCCTTACGTTCGCCTACGAAAAATAAATTTGCACCTGCAAACCAGTTTTCATCGATTTGGTAATCCATAAATAAAGACGCTTTTAAATCTGGCAGATTCCATGGCTCTTCTTCATTTGTGGTGTTGTAAGATAAAAACTCGGCTTTCGCTCCCAACTTAAAATTACGGTTGACATCGACATTTAATTCTCCTGAAAATGAAAAGGTGTTGACATCATCATAAACAACGTTATAAGAATTACCCATCTGATAGTCTTCTGTGGCTTCGCCCGACACACTGTTTACTTTGAACAAAGCTTTACTTCTATCTGCAAAATAACGCGCGTTGACATTATAACTCATGCTATTGGATAGTTTGCCCTTGATACCTGCGTGAACATTGTATTGTTGGTCAGTTGGAGTAATGAATAAGGTTGGGGACACAAAAGGGTTTTCTTGTACAAAGCTTTCATATGAATTTTGAATCAAGCCACCTTCGACACCTCCATAAGCAATCAATAGTTCGTCAACCAATCTATAACTTGCCGTGATATTTGGATAGACATAAAACTTGTTTTTGCCAGCTTCGGTATCATTCAAATACACTAAATTGACACCTAGGTTTAAGGTTAAGTCATCTTCCGTCAATTGATATTGTGGAGCAATTCCGAAATTAATATTGCCATATTTAAGTTCTTCATCAGTAAAATAATTTCTATCGAAAGAGCCTCCCAAATAATCAAGTGTTACTCTTGTGGATATAATTTCATCCTGAACTGGCACATCTACATTCCCTTTTACTACGAATCTGTTTTCTCCACTACCCTGATTATCTTCAAAATGACGAAAACGAACAGACGCTTGCTTAAAATAACTGTCTTCAAATTTAATTTTTCCACCAAGATTGGCTCCAATGAAATTGTGGCCTACATCCAACGTATCAGCGGTAGTTGCATCAAAATAATCTTTTGGAAGACCATACCAATTATAGTTTTTAAACAAACCACCTCCATCAATAGACCATGAATAATCACGCTCTTTTTTGGTGTAATTGGCATTCAGGTTAATATCCATAAAATCATCTTCCAATAGGAGTCCATCAATACCACCGCCAGAAGAATGATGACTCAAGTAACCACCTACAGTTTCTCCCCTGCCTAATTCGTGGTTGAGATACACTTCGCCTAAAATGGTGGTATAATTACCTACGCCAAGTGACGCATAATTATCATATAATTTTTCCTGTTTTGCCTTATTTACAGTAGCAGCCTTTCCTTTGGCAGGCGTAAATGTCGAGGCTACCGGAATAGAGAAAATATTGTATTTAATTTCTTTTTTGGTCGCTGTGGTCGCATCATCAAGCGTAGGCGTCTCCTTTATTTTAAAGGCGTCGGAAATCGTGGGCGTATACGGTTTAACGACATTGACAACCTCTGGGTCCAAGGTATCTTTAGTGCGCTCTTGGGCGAAACCCGTAATGCTTGATAAGAAAGCTATGATGAGGATATATTTGATTTGATTTTGCATATACATTTTAATAAATTCCAATTTTTTAAATTCCAAATTCCAATAACTTCTCTTCCGAATGTCTCGGGACGCTCGAAGTGACAGAAATTCTCACTTAATTCTCGGTTGTGATTGATGAATTGGTTTTGGCTTCTTCAGTTTTTATTTTATTGAGTTCGGTTCTGGCTTCGGCCACAACATCATCGAATTCTGTGAAATTTTTGATGACACTTTCAAGAATGTAAGTTGCTTGAAAAGCATCTTTTAAGGCATAAAAATTCTTCGCCATGACAATCAATCCTTTGGCACTGTAATATTTATAGCTAGAATAATCTTTTGCCAATTTCTGTATAACGGTGTTGGACGCCTCATATTTACCTTCCTTGTTTTTGAAATATCCGTTATAGTACAAAGCTTCGGCTGCTATAGCGCCAGTGGCAATTTTTTCCACTTCAGCATAAGCCAATTTAGCTTTATCCTCTTTGCCTGTTTTAATTGCCGAGCGTGCTATAATGATTTGTGCATCACTCTTCACTTTTGTATCCAATTTTGAGTTGGCCAATACTTTTTCGGCATACGCTTCGGCATCTTTATAATTATCCAGTCGATAGTAGGCATTCATTAAATTAGATTGTGCATAAATAATATTCTGCGGATAATCAGCTTCTGATTCCAAACGTTTTAACAATGGCAGTGCTTTATTCCATTGCGAAGCGTTCAAGTAAGTTTCAGATAATTTTACCAATGATTGTTCGGTATATTCGCCTTTAGGTTTAGTGACGACATATTCGTAATGAGGTTGTGCATTTTCTGGCAAGGCCTTTTTAGTATACAACTCCGCTAAATAAAAATGTCCTTTTAGGGCATAATTCCCATTAGGAAAATCATTTAAGTATTTATTGAATTGTATGATGGCTTTGTCTGTATTTCCATCCAAATATTGTTTCTCGGCTGCCAAATAAGTCGTATTATCCAATTCTGCATCAGTCACGTTGATATAATCCAATGTCTTCACCCAAGCTACATACTCATCTACACGACCTAAATCTATATAAATCAGACGTGCTGTAGAAACTGCTTGAATTGCTTCTTCAGAATTTGGGTATTCTTTTGTTACCCTCTTGAACTTATTTAGTGCCTGATCATTCTGACTCGCATTGTAATGCACCAAACCTTGACGCAATAAAGATTTCGGAATAAAGATGCTCGTTTTGTATTCACTGTTCAATCGATCATAGGTGGACATAGCTTTGTCCGTTTGATTTGACTTTACATAGGAATTTGCCAATTCATACATGGCATCATCACGCAATGATGATTTAGAATATCTATCAATGAAACTGTTTAATTCCTGAACTTTTGTACTGCCTTTGCCAATATAACCATAACTCATGGCCTTTTGAAAAGCTGCATAATCGGTCTCAATTTCGTTTATGGAAATGGCCTTTTCGTAAGCCGAAATAGCTTCTTGATATTCGCTAGACACAAAATAACCATCACCTAGTCTTAAATAGGCATCGTTCAAACGAAGTTTGTCTTCTTTTTTATTATTAACAAATGATTTGAACAACTCCGTTGCCTTCGGATAATTTTTCTGTTTGAAATAGGTGTAAGCCAAATTATAATCCAAATTTTTGTACTCTGGTGTCGTAGTTGCTTCAGATTGTTGTTGGAACTGTTTAAAGCCAATCAAGGCTTCATTGTAATTGCCTAATAAATAATCCGTTTCTGCTTTCCAAAAAGTTGCTCTAGCGGTAAACTTGGCATCTTTCGACTCTTTCAAAGATTTTTCGAACATTTTTTTTGCTTCAGCATAATTCCCTTCGTTATAGATTTCGATACCTCTATAAAATGTCACTTTTTGATAGGCCACCTTGTTCTCAAAACTACTTTTACCTTCCAAGAGCTTCAAGGCTTCCTTATAGTTTTTTGAAGTGATATAAGAATCGATCAATAAGGTTTCTATTTCTTCCTTATAGGCTGTCTTTGGATATTTATCAAGATAACTGGTCAACACTTGCGGTACCGATTGGTAAGGATTCCCTATTTCATAACTGATTTTTGCATAGTTCAACCAGGCATCTTCTTGAATTTTCAAATCATAATCCATTTGAGATGCGTTCCTAAACGCATTCAGGGCTTCCTGTTTTTTGTTCAGTTTAATGTAGCTTTCGCCTAAATGGTAATAGGCGTTTTGAGCTACACTATTGTCACCACTGACTATTTTATTGAATTCTGAAATGGCCTTCTCAAAATCATTTTGCTTATAATAAGCATATCCCAATTGATAATAATCAGTATTACTCCACTTGCCTCCTTTTCCTTTATAGTCTTTTAAATATGGAATAGCCTCGTCATATTTTTTTAAGTTGAATAAACTTTCTCCTATAATTTTTGACAATTCCGATTTTTCAGCTGGGCTACTTTTTGGCATTTGTTCTTTCGCCATGGTGATTGCTTTTTCAAAATTTCCAAGTTTGAAATTTAAATCGGCTTGGTAATAAGAAAGCTTCTCCTTATACTTTTCGTCATCACTGACTTGTTCAAAATATTCATTTGCTTTGTTGTAATCATCACCTTCATAGGCCATAAATCCAATATAATATTTGGCTTGAGAGCCATATTCTTTTGAATTAACTACTCGATTTAAATATTTTTGCGCACCAGCTTCATCTTTTGTAGAATATAAACTATAACCATAATTGAAAGAAAATTTATCACGTTCGCTTCTAGAAATGCTTCCTTCATCTACCTTTTCGTACCATTTTCTGGCGTATGCGTATTTTCCGTTATCGAAATAATAATCTGCCACATCCATGAAAGCCGTGTTTTTCTTTGTGGAGGTTGGGTATGTCGAGACAAAATCTTCAATTAAACTATCAGCATTTAACTGGTTGAGTCTAACGGCACAATTGGCGTAATAATATGTACAATCAGATTCTAATTGTTCATCCTCTGTGTTATCAATGATTTTATCAAATAGTGATTGTGCAGCTTGATATTGTTTATTGTTATATAGTGTAAGTGCTTTTTGATAATCGACCAAATCGTTTGTATAGGTAGCCGATTGTTGTGCGAAAGTGTAAAAATTTAGCAGTACAAAACTGACTAAAATGATGAATTTTTTGTTAGCCATTAATCCCGTTTTTTGTTTGAAAGTTCAAAGATATGTGAATCTTAATCTATATAACGATGGAATGTTTTATTAATTATAAACGGAGTTATTAAAAAAATTCCACAGTATTCATTATTAGATGAGTCTCAAAATTTTATTTTTCGCAAAGTCGTAGAGTCGCAAAGCCGAAAAATAAATATATGTACCCAAAAAGTTTTTACTGAAGACTACCAATTGCCGACTGAAGACTAATTTCTCAACGCAATTTGATTATTGGATTTTAAAATAATACATTTACATCATCATAAAAACTCTCAATAAAAAATGTCCACAACTGTTTTAGAATTAAAGAATGTCTCCATTTATCAAGGGGAAAGCTTGGTATTGAGCAATGTCAATTTTGAAATGAAAAAAGGTGACTTTGTGTACTTGATTGGAAAAACTGGGAGTGGAAAAAGCAGTTTCATGAAAACACTTTACGGCGATTTAGAACTCAACGAAGGTGAAGGCCATATTGTGGATTTTAATTTGAGAACCTTACAGGAGAAGGACATTCCATTTTTAAGACGGAAGTTAGGCATCGTATTTCAGGATTTCAAACTTTTGCCAGACCGAACTGTGAATAGTAATTTAGAGTTTGTGTTAAGAGCAACAGGTTGGACCGAAAAAACAAAAATTTCTGAACGTATTGAAAAAGTGCTAGATAAGGTCGCCATGAAAACCAAAGGATTTAAATTTCCACATGAGTTGTCTGGAGGTGAACAACAACGTATTGCTATTGCTAGAGCCCTGTTGAACGATCCGGAATTGATACTTGCTGATGAACCAACAGGTAATCTCGACCCTCAAACAAGCATTGAAGTCATGGAAGTACTTCAGGAAATTAATAAAAACGGCAACACCATATTGATGGCAACGCATGATTATGCTCTATTGCTTCGATATCCAAGTAAAACCTTGAAATGTGATGAGAATAAAGTTTTTGAAGTAGTACAGAGGAAGGTGACTACTTAAAGCCCAAGCCAATTAATAATTTCCTGAAAGCCACTCAATGCTTCAGTTGAAGTTGTCTTGTTTTCTTCAAATTCAATTATAAATACTCCAAAGTTTGACACTGTTTTTTTAGCAATATTGTTATGCAAAGGTTTTTCAAAAATGATAGAATTCATAGGGAAAATCACTTTATTGGATGTATTTACGATTCCTGAAGCCACTATTTGATTTCGGTTTTCCACATCATAAATGTTGTATGAGGTTCCTTTTTCAAACTTTTGTTCAGAAAAATCCACTTCTACATCATCACCTTTTTTATCGAAAAGTGCAACAGTATATGTGTTTCGCTTGTGTGAATTTTTTGTTACACTCAATATTGGTTCTAATTTAAAATCATTGATTCGACTCCATTCGCTATCCATATCCAATTTAAATGTCGATTGCCAATCTTGAAGATTATAGTTTTTATTTTTGTTTATTCTAAAAGGTGTACCCTTTTTAGTGTAATAATGATTTTTACTCAGAGTCCAATTTTTAGAATATTGCATTTCAGTATCATTCAGGAACACATAGCCTCCATAAATAATGTTATCCGTAAAGTTCATACTTTTTACATGCAGTAAGCGTAGAGCATTGTTTCTTCCTAAAATAATATTGTTTTTTATTGTGATATTTTCAGCGGGTGCGTTATCGATGTAGCCAATTGTTAATGAAGGTGCATCGCCATTGACTTGATTATTTAAATAATCAGTATTGTGGTAGAGCACATTTTTTATAACCTTAATATTATTTGCAATATTGATACCATTTCTGTCATCGGTTGCCACGATGACATTATCATAACTATTCCCAGAAGGAAAGCCACTATTGAATATAATATTGTTTTCTAGATGAATATTTTTAACATACTGAAAATCCGCATTCCTACCTGCCGACCAGACTTCAATACCTTTATAATAATTAGAGAAAATGACATTGTCTTTTATCAACCTTATTTTATCACTTTTATTTTGAACATATATCCCTTCACCTCTTCCTTTGCCATTTTTAGCTACAAATCCATTAAAATAAATCATACAGTTTTCAATAATCGACCCACCTGAATGTTTCCAAGAGCCAATTCCTAACCCTGGATTATTATGTATTATCAAATTATAAAATCTACAATCTTCGCCAGAAGTATGACTAATTCCTGCACACACTTGAAAATTTTTGTCATTTTCATCTCTTGAAAAATCGCCTAGCCAAGTAATTTCAAAATCCTTGAAAACAACTTGTTTACCCCTAACATTCAAAACAGCGTTTTTATCAGATTTGACATTGCCATTGAGAATCACTTTTTCTTTATGAAATGGAGCAACGACTATAAATTGATTTTCTTTTGTGCTCTGAATGGTCGATGTAAAGCGCCCATTATAGCTGCCTCCATGCAACCAAATAGTGTCACCACCATTTACCACATCTGGCTTTTGGGTCAACGCTGATTGTAAGTCCCATGGGTTTTCAAGTGTACCATTGCCAGACGATTTGCCACTTGTTGTGACGTGAAATTCCTTTTGTGCTTGGGTAAATAAGCATATAAGACAAAAAATGAAATTTAGGATTGATTGTTTCATGGATTGGGTTTTGCAATTTATGTGCCAAGTAAGATTTACAAATCCATAGATATGTCGGAATTTTGATTTTGATACTGTGAATAAAACTATTTTTTTTATTATATCTTGGACGAGAATAAAAAATTAAAAATACCTCTGTTTTTAAAATCCTAAAATAATATGACCCGTCTTATCACTTTAGATGACTTTATCGATACGTACGCCAAAGTAAAGCAAAGAGGGCTTCAATTTGTGTCATCAAAGTTCAATTTTAATTCAGTCGCTAGAACCAAAAGTGCTTTTAATGAGGTGGATATTCAATCCTCAAATTGGTGGATCATTCCTAAAGTTCAAGAGAGATGGAACAAATTAATTACCAATGATGAGGCCATGGATTATGAAGCGTTTGTGGTTAAAAATTATCTGCAACCCAACAAGAAACTGAAAATGCTGTCATTGGGAAGTGGTGTGTGTAGCCATGAGTTGCGGTTCGCTTCGTTTTCTGATTATTTTGAGACTATTTTATGTATTGATATTAGTAATATACTTTTAGAGGAAGCCGAAAAAATTGGTGAGACAGAAAACCTAAAAAATATAAAATTCAGGGCGCAAAGCATCTATGACTATGAGTTTCCAGAAAATGAGTTTGATATTGTTTTCTTTCATGCTTCATTGCATCATTTTAAGGATATGGAAGATTTAATAAGCAGCAAAATAAGAAAGGCACTTAAGCCAAATGGAAAATTGATTATCAACGAATATGTAGGTCCTAATAGACTGCAATACCCAAAATACCAAATTAAAGCCATAAATGAAGCCATAAGGTTAATACCGAAAAAATTTAGAACACGATTCAAATTAAAGTTAATAAAGAACAAAGTACATGGTTCAGGATTGATAAGGATGATTCTCGCTGATCCATCGGAGTGTATCGAGTCCCAGAAGATTTTACCTGTAATTCACAGTCAGTTCAAAACAATATATGAGACACCATATGGAGGAAATATTTTAATGACCGCTTTAAAGGATATTTCTCATCATTTTTTAGATATCGATTCCGAAAAAGAAAAAGTGCTTAATACACTTTTCGAATTTGAAGATAATTATTTAAAGGAGCATCCGAGCGATTTTGTGTTTGGAATTTATGAGAATAAAAAGGAATGAGCCATGCATAAACAAGGTTATTATATATTTTTTTGTTGACGCTTAACAAAAACTCCCAGCTTATAAAAATTAAAAAGTTTGAGATTCACGCAGCCATTTGAAAGTAGTTTTTCGATTGACGAGCTAAATAAAAAACTCAAAACCCTTATTAACGGAATCATTTTTTTTTCTTCAAGCTTTGCATAATATTTTAGCAAGGCAATAGAATCAATAAATCGAGAATCGTAATTGACATAGAGCAAAATATGATTTAAATTTTTTACCGCATTTACAGTTTTATCTAGAAACTCATCATTAGTTTCTAAATGACCATTAAGAATTGGGTTATCAATATGCTGAATGGCAATATTGTATTTCAAAAGTTCATATCCAAATAATGTATCTTCATGGCCATAAGTTGTAATTCTCTCATCAAACGGATGCTGCTCAAATGTGCTTTTTTTAATGAGAAAGTTATTAGTCATGAATGATTTATTGGGTTGCATATTTCTAATGTCAAATGGCTTACTTTCTTTTTTAATTCCATATAGCCATCTCAATAATCTATTTCGCTCTGGTTTTTCTGCCTGATAAACTCTTCCTCCGCATAATACAGAAAATTCAGGGTTTTTACGAATAGCTTGAATATAATTATTGAGAAAAGATTCATCAATAATAAGTGAATCGCAATCTAAAAAAAGTAAATACTCATATTTTGCATGGACCAAAAATAAATTTCTGATTTTAGATCTCCCTACATTTTTTGAAAGTTCAATGTAATTCTCTTTGGTAATAACTGCTTCATTGAAACGTTTATAATATTCCGATGAACAATCGTCAATTAGGATGATTTCACATGAAATCGTCAATTTTTCAACTTGTAAGTTCAGTGCTTCCAAGAGTCTTGAAATGTCATAATTATAAATCGGAATACAAATTGAAATCATCGAAAAAAGTTTTCGGCCTAAATGACATGAGTTTGGAAATTTAATCCTTTTTAATGAAAGTTAAACTTAACCTTTATAAAAATAGTATTTTTATGCTATCCTTTATGGAACAATATAAGCATGTTAAATTCCTTTTTTTCAATCATCATACCGCTCTACAACAAGGAGAAATCTGTTAAGAACACTCTCAAAAGTGCGCTGGCCCAAACGTTGCAGAATTTTGAAATCATTGTCGTGAACGATGGCTCAACTGACAACAGTCTCGCTGAAGTTGCCAACATGAAGGATGAACGCATCAGATTATTCACTTTTGAAAACCAAGGTGTTTCTTCTGCACGAAATTATGGCGTGAATAAAGCAGCTTCAGGACTTGTCGTATTTTTGGATGCTGATGACGTATGGAAACCCAATCATTTAGAAAGTCTCAAGGGTCTATATAACTCATTTCCTGATTGTGGGATGTGGGCTACTGCCTACGAAAATGTATTCGACGGAAAAACAATTACTTCAAACTATCATAACATC
>JAGXIE010000088.1 GCA_024635765.1 Flavobacteriaceae bacterium
GTGGAGAAGTAAAACAAGTAATAGAATAATAACAATTAAACTTTAAACAGTGAAGAGAGTAATTTTAAGTTTAGCAATTGAAAGGAAGCTTCTAATCTTGTAGTCATACTCTCAATCCATTCAAACTGTGGTAGACCTTTAAAGCGATTTAATGTGATTAAAGTTTCTTTTAACTCTTGCGCTTCAGATTCTGTTAAGGGTTGGTTATTAATGGTAAAATTAATATCTGAATAGAAGTAATATACTTTTCTGCCAATTTTACTTTTCTCAATAGGAGCTGCATAGCCATCTTCACTTTGCATGAAGGCAATATCATCATAAATTTGCCTTTTTTGTACACCTTCTACATTTCCAGTAAAATTATTGATAGCTTGTTGGCAGGCATCAATAAGATCATCGATAAAATCCTGCAATCCAAAAGTCACATCATTACCACCACCAGACGTAAAACAGATTATTCATTGGATATAGGCTCTAACGGTAAGTCCAAAGTGGTGAAGCACGGTACCAAAGAAATCACTTCTGAAGGGTTTGAATACGAGCTATCGGTAAATTTTGAAATCACCAACGAAAACCATTTATGCAAGGTCAGTAAGGACCGTACTAATTTGTTCAATGGAAAGCCTGAATTCGTTATCAACAGTGAGGTGGGCAAAAAACTAAAGTCCTGGTGCAATCAAGGGGTCTCAATAGATACCATAAAGCGAGAGATTGAATCCACCACAACATTAGAGGGCTTGAGGCATTTGTATCAAAAATACGGTGCTTTAAATGAGCAAATCAAGCCACTCATCATCGATAGGAAGTCTGAAATCGAAAACAATACCCAAATTATAGACAACAAAAACATTATACAAACTAAAACTATTCAAAACAATGGAATTGACTGCAATGACACAACAATTGGTAAGTAACCACGAGATAGAATCCTCCATCTCAAATAACAACAATTTTATTGAGGCAAATACACAACAGGTAAGTCTTTCACATCTTAAAAAAGAGTGCCTGATTCCTGTTTTTGCCAAAGATAACGAGAACACTATACCGCATTTTGAATTTATAGATGCGGTAAGGTCTGAAGCACAAAAGCTATTTCCGGAAGGAACTGTTATGATGCCCAATATAAGGACATCACACATGATTAAGGGACGCATTCCCTCTGCGATAGGCAAACCCGCGAAGGAACTGTTAGAGCACGAAAAAACCTTGTACTACGAGCGTATGGCCTTTATGGTAGAAATACCACATATCCATACCCATATCAATAACCAGAAGCTAAACCTGACAGTTGGAGGTGTACGCTCCTATTCTGAACAAAATCTATTTTCCAAGAAAAGCATCGAGAAATTTAAAATCTTTATCGGTTTTAAAAATATGGTTTGCTGTAATTTGTGCATTGCCACAGATGGATTAAAGGATGATTTAAGGGTAAGTAGTATCGACGAGCTAAAATCCAAGAGCAGAGAACTGTTTTTAAGCTACAATCAAGATGCACAAATAGATACTTTGAGACAAATGCAGGACTACTGTATTAACCAGGAACAGTTTGCTCATTTGGTAGGGAAAATGAAGTTGTACCATCATTTGGATAAAACCCAGAAGCAAAGACTATTTGAGTTGAACACTACAGATTCTCAAATCAACACCATTATCAAAAATTATGTGGATGATGATAATTTCGGTGCTGATTCCAATGGGTACATCACTCTATGGAATTTGTACAATCTATTTACAGACAGCTCTAAAAGCATTTACATAGACAACTTTTTGAGTAGGAATTGCAACACCTACGAGTTTGTCAATCATCTTGGTAAGTCTCTTAAAAACCACGAGGACAATTATTTCCTTCATAAAAATGAAATAGTGTAGTGTTTCTCAATCAAATTATTTTATAAACATGAGCAATAAAGAATTGATTGAGCTTTTGAAACATTGCTCACCTCACATCATTTACATTGTTAATGGTCAAAACAGAATTATCAAGTTACACACCCCTTTTAAGTTGAAGGTGTTACAGGACATAGGTAGTTTGCATAAAAATCAAATAGTATCCTGTACAGAACTGAAAATCACAAACCAAAGTAGGATTGTATTTCTTATTGATGGTAAAAACTATCATACATATTATTTTGACATTTTAACCAAATAAATGAAGGGGAGCATTACGCTGTATTTTTTGATTCTATAGAAATAGAATATTTTTTGAGACGGTTTTGGCTCTATAAAAATAAAACCACTGAAAAAATTCACTCTAGAGACCGCTTGAATATTAAGGCCTAACCGTTTAATCAAAATAATTATAATCAATAACTATAATTGTTATGAATTGTAACCAAAACGGGTTAGGCTTTATATTTAAACAGCAATTTTTAGTTTCTTTAGATTACTAATTTTCTTATAAAAAGATAAATAATTTTATTTACTCTGTTTGATATAGAATCCTGATAAGGTAATTCTAGATAGTAATTTTTTGGGCGATAAGAATTGTAAAAAAAGACCTGAAAAGGAATTTTAAACAGATTCATCGGGAGGCGCAGTCGTTATTTGGTCAATAGCCTTAAATTGCCTTTATATGTTATTAAAAAATCATTTAGCTAAGTTAAAAACGAATTTACCACCCTAACTCTAACGCTTTTGTGCTCCCCAATATATTGTGATTCATTGTATAATTGTTGAATTAACTAAATAAAACTTTATATTATGAAAACAAAACTACTATTATTAGTCGCATTTATTAGCTTTTCACAAGTGTTTACTGCGCAGTCAATTACTTTTACGTCAACACTAACGGAGGCTCAAATTGGAACTACTATCACTGTGAATTATGAATATACGATTCCTGCTGACGGCAATATTTATTGTGCAATCAATTTATACAATGATTGGACATGGGCTTCAATGGTTGCTGATGGTTCTTTAAGCCCAGCTCCGGCAGGCACTAATGTAGCGGGGTCATTTGATTTTACTATCCCGCCTGGGACAACACAAACTGAAGATTTGACTAGTCCTTATAATTATAAACTAGTGATTGAATTAAGTGATGCTGGATGGAATTGGCAAGCTGGTGATTATCCTTCTACACAAATAAATTTAACAAATTCATCATTAGGGACTGAAGATTTTAATCAAATGAATAACGTTAATATATTTTATTCCAAGGATAAAATTCATATAAAAGGTCTTAATACCTCAGATAAATATGAACTAAAAATCTTTGACTTGTTGGGTCAAGAAGTGAAAAGCATAACTAAAGACAATAATACTGTAAATCTGGCTTCTGCAATTTACATTGCCAAGCTAAAAGTTGATGGAAAAGGAGTAAAGACTAGCAAAATTTTAATAAACTAAATTAAAAGTTTTTCTTATTATTCGTTTTGAATTAGGATTAATAGTGAAAAAATCGAAGGAAACTTTACCTTCGATTTTTTATTTTATAACATATGATTTTTGTTTTTGTTAACTTTAATGAATTCGAAAATTAATTCTGTTTAATAGTAACTTCTTATATATGAAGATTCGATATAAAAAAGGAAAATTGCTATTTCTTTTATGTGGGTTTTATCTATTGGCAATTAATTGTTTTGGTCAGTCACAAGTAATTTTTAATAAGCTAAATCAATCTAATGGACTTTCAAGTAATAGGGTTACGGGTATAATTAAAGAAAACAATGGATTTGCTTGGATAGGAACAGAGAATGGATTGAACAGGTTTGATGGTAAGCAATTCAAGATTTATAATAGTCAAAATAGTTCAATTAGTTCTAATAATATCAGTGATGTACTGTTGGATAGCAAAGGAAGAATTTGGGTTGCCACTTTAGGTGGCGGTTTGAATTTATATGATAATTTAAGTGATGATTTTGTAGTTTTTAAAAATGATTCCAAAGATTTAACCTCACTTCCTTCAAATCAATTATATAAACTTTTTGAAGATTCAAATGGGAATTTATGGATTGGATCTGAAAATGGATTATGCCTCTTTGTAGAAGCATCAAATTTATTTATCACCTACCATCAACAAAATAACGATGATTCTATTAGTCAAAATATAGTAACGAGTATTTACGAAGATACTCAAGGTGATTTGTGGATAGGTACATTTGGTGGCGGATTGAGTAGATTTTCAATGGCCACAAAAATGTTTAAACATATAGAAGCTGACACTTCAGTTTTTAACGATTTTGTCCATACGATTTCTCAACTTAACGAAGATGTATTATTGGTAGGTACTAGTGGTAGTGGTTTACTAAAGTTTGATTTAAAGACACATAAATTTGAGAATTTTTTTATAGATTCAAATAAATTAAGTAAAGAATTAACTATAGTGCGCTCACTATATATTGATAAAAAAAATGATTTATGGATAGGGACAGATGGAAATGGTATAATAAAAATTGAAAAACCTAACAGTAAAAACCCTGAAATATACAATTTCACTCATAAGCCCCAATTAGATTCTTCCTTATCAGGAAATGCTGTTTATGTTATCACGGAAGATGAACAAGCTAATATATGGATTGGTACAGCATGGAATGGTATTAATATATTGCCACAAAAAAATAATTTTGAATTGATGCCAAGTGATATTCTAGGGTTAAATCCAATCCCGGTATTATCTATCTATAAAAATAAAGAAAACTTGTATTTAGGTCTTGATGGCAAAGGCTTGACGGTATTTAATACTGAAACTAATGTAGTTAAACAATTTAATAAGGATTTTAGAAACTCTATTGGAGGAGATTATATTCAATGTATTTATGAGAGTAAAAACAAAATACTATGGATAGGAACTTATGCGAACGGTATTATTAAATTTAATCCAAAAACAAAGTCATCTATACAATACAAACATGAAACTGATAATCCCAAATCATTAAGCTTTAATGACGTAAGAAGTATTATTGAAGATGATAAATACAATTTATGGATAGCCTCATGGGGCGGAGGTCTTAACTATTTCGATACAGGTAATAATGAATTTACTGCTTTTCGAGAAAATAAAAATGACACTACATCAATAAGTAGCGATAATATAGTTTCAATGATTAAAGATGGTAGCACTCTATGGTTAGGCACCTATGGAGGAGGAATTAATCTTTTTAATACCAAATCTAAAAAAGCTACGCGTTTAAAAAATCTTAATAAAAACCATAATTCAATTGATAGTAATAATATTTTAAGTTTACTTAAAGATTCAAAAGGAAACATTTGGATTGGAGATTCTGAAGGAGGAATCAATCGTTTTGATTTTGATACAAAGATGTTTAACCGTTTTGAAACAAATGATGAGTTAAACAATCAATCTGAAGTAGCTCTTATAGAGGACGACGATGGAAATATTTGGTTTAGTACAGAAAAGGGTGTTGGTAAATATGATTATGATATCAATGATTTCATAAGTTTTCCAAATTTTGCAGGATCATATCGTATTAATTCCGTATTTAAGGATGAGGATGGGATATTGTATTTTGGGCGTTCTGATGGGGTGCTACAGTTTAACCCAAAAAATATTTTGTATGAGAACATACAACCACAGGTTAAAATAACAAACTTTAAACTGTTTAATAAAGATTTGCCAATAGGTAAAAACGAAATTTTAACTAAAAACATTACTTTAACAAATCATATATCTTTAAAGCATGATTCAAACGTAATAACCTTTGAATTTGCAGCATTACTATTTCCGTCTTCTGATAGATGTGAGTATGCCATTCAAATGGAGGGCTTTGATAAAGATTGGAGAAATATTGGAACAGATCGCACAGTAACCTACACAAATCTTCCCCCAGGTAATTATAACTTTAAAGTAAAAAGCAAAGAATCTGGTAGTAATTGGGGAGATAATTTTACATCAATAAATATTTATATCCAGAAGCCTTTTTGGTTAGAATGGTGGGCAATTGCGATATACATTTTATTCACATTATTTATTTTATATCTTTTTAGAAAGTATACAGTGGCATGGGAACAGTTAAAAACGAATTTAAAATTAGAAAAGCTGACACATGAAAAGGATATAGAGTTATACAACTTTAAGCAACAATTTTTTACAAATATATCTCATGACATTAGAACACCAGTAACTTTGATTTTAGGCTCAATAAACAGGTTATTACGTGGAAAAGATGAGGTAAATGATGAACTATCCAACTCAATAGAAACCATCAAAAAGAATGGCAATAAATTAGTTAATTTAGTTAACGAATTACTAGATCATAGGAAGCTTGAATTTGATAAAATCAGGTTAAATGTAGTCAATGAAAACTTAGTTGAATTTTGTGAAGAAATCTATTTGTCTTTTAAAGAAATGGCATTAGAAAAAGGGATTGAATTCAACTTTAAAACAAACACTAATGAATTATTAGTTTGGTTTGATAAAAATCAGCTAGAAAAAGTAATATATAACTTATTGTCAAATTCTTTTAAATTCACTAAAACATCTGGGGCTGTTGAATTTTTTGTTTTTGAGAAAGAAGATATTGTAGAAATTCGGATTAAAGACAAGGGTATAGGTATAGCAAAAAGTCAACTTGATAAAATTTTTAATCGTTTTTACCAAACAAAAGAGAATACTGATACTAATGGATTTGGGCTTGGTCTATCAATTTCAAAAGAGATCATTGATTTACACCACGGCGAAATAGTGGTTGATAGCATAAAGGATAAAGGGACAGAATTTGTTATTAAATTAAAAAAGGGTGAAAGCCATTTTACTCAAGAACAGATTAATGGAAATAAAACCAATAATGAATTATTAGCCAATTATTTTATAGAAAATCCAGAGAATCAAAAAAATAATGAATTAATTATTAAAAATGCTAGCAACAGAAACCCAACCCTTCTAATTGTTGAGGATAATAAGGATATCCGAGATTATATTGTCGGAATTTTGTCAAATGAATATAATATTATTGAAGCTTCTAATGGGGAGGAAGCATTACAATTAGTTTTTGACAATCCTTTAGATCTAATTATAAGTGATGTCATGATGCCTATAATGGATGGAATAACCTTAACAAAAGAATTAAAAGCAAACGTAAGAACAAGCCATATACCTATTTTATTATTAACTGCACGTGCCTCATTTACTCACAAAATTGAAGGTTTTGAAATTGGTGCAGATGATTATATAACAAAACCATTTAATGAATTATTATTAAGAAGTAGAATTAAAAATATTTTAAAAAACAGGAACTTATTACATGAAAAATTTTGGATGAAAGAACTTTTACCAATAAGTGAATTTAACCTTAATAAGTCTGACGAAAGGTTCTTGTCGAAACTAATGAATATTTTAGAAGAAAATCTAAACTCGACTGACCTTAATGTGAATTTTGTATGTAATGAATTAGGAATGAGTCATTCGGTGGTCTATAAAAAAATTAAAAGCTTAACCAATATGAGTTATGTGGAATTTGTTCGTGACTTCAAACTAAAAACAGCAAAAAAGCTTATTGAAGAACAGGATTTTTCAGTTTTAGATGCCTCTTACCATGTTGGCTATTCTGATAGAAAATATTTTAGTAGATTATTTAAGAATCATTTTGGTAAAGTTCCTTCAGATTATCTAAATAAAAACAAGTAATTTTTTTAAACCTGGGGTTTTAATCTAGAAATGAAAACGCACCCCTTTATTAAAAGAATTATTCTACCTAAAGTTTTCTACATTAATCTTTAATTGCAATGTATTATGCTCTGCCAACGAGCACAAAACAAATCATTGTTAAGATTGATTTTAAACTATACTAAAACTGAACTAATATGAATGAAAAACGATTAAGAATTAAACAACTTATACCATACAGATTAAGTTGTTTTACGCTTTTTTATTTAATCCCATTTTTGTTTTTTGGACAAAGTATATCAGGTATTGTAACTGATGAATCAAATCAGCCCCTGCCCGGAGCAACAGTATTATTAAAAGGCACCTCAATTGGAACAGTTACTGATTTCGATGGTCAATTTAATTTAGATATAACATCAAATACAGATTCCAATATATTGGTAATATCTTTTTTGGGTTATACGACGCAGGAAGTAAACTTTACAGGAAGCAAAAACAATATTATTGTTGTCCTTAGAGAAGATGTCAGTACTTTGGATGAAGTTGTACTTATTGGTTATGGTACGCAGAAGAAGAAGGATTTAACAGGTTCTGTTGCTACTGTAAGTTCAAAAGACTTTCAAAAAGTTCCGGTAACTAATGTGGAGGGTTTAATCGCCAATAAATTACCAGGTGTTCAAGTCATACCTACTAGTGGTAGGCCTGGTGCTGGTAGTTCCATTTTGATTAGAGGTGGTTCTTCGTTGAGTGCCACAAATGATCCATTATTTATAGTAGATGGAGTACCATTGGAGGGTTTTAACAATGGCCCAGGCTTCTTAAGCCAGTTAAATCCAAATGACATTGAAAGTTTTACCGTTTTAAAAGATGCTTCAGCTTCAGCAATTTATGGATCAAGAGCTTCTAATGGAGTGGTGATTATTACTACTAAAGAAGGAAGATCAGGTGATTTTCAAGTAAATATTACATCCAACACTAGGGTATCTACTATAGTGCAAAAAATGTCCGTACTAACAGCAAACCAATATAGAGAAGTTGTAAATGACATAGGGACAAGTAGAACACCAATGGGTGACGCAAATACAGATTGGCAAGATGAAATCTTTCAAGTAGGACATGCGGCAGAACATAATATTGGTATTAGCGGCGGAATTGATTGGTTACCATATAGAGTTTCTTTAGGTTATCTAGAACAAAACGGGAATTTAAAAACAGGAAAATATGAAAGATTAACCGCCCTGTTAAATCTCAATCCAAAATTTTTTGATAATCATCTAAAAATAAATATAAACTTAAAGGGCTCTATAGAAAACGATAGAATAGCAAATGAAAATGCTATATGGACGGCGACAGCCTTTGACCCAACACAACCAGTATATGTAGAGGATCAAACTTATGGTGGGTATTTTCAATACACACAGTTTGCAGATAACCCTGCCATTGCATTGATTAATCCATTAAGCATGCTCGAACAAAGACGATCAGTAAATAAGAATATCAGAAGCATCGGTAATATTCAGTTAGATTATAAATTTCATTTTCTACCAGATTTGCACATTAATGTAAATTCAGGTTATGATATAAGCAGAGGAACTTATACAGATTCAGTTCAAGAAAATTACTTTCCAAGTGATTTATCTGGAGGGTATATTTATCATGCAGATCCTTCTCAAGAGGTCGAAAACTTGCTGTTTGAATCTTATTTGTTTTATGGTAAAGAAATAGAATCTTTAAAAAGTAAATTTGATATAACAGCAGGATATTCTTACAATAATTTTTTCAGAACCAATTATTTTTATCCTACATACCGTGCAGACGGTATTCAGTTTCCTAATAGTGATCCTGTTTTCCCATTTGATGAGCCTAGTAATGCTATAGTTTCCTTTTATGGTCGTTTAAATTATATCTTAAACAACAAGTACTTGTTAACTGCTTCGTTGCGTCAGGATGGGTCTTCAAGATTCTCAGAAGAAAACCGTTGGGGTTTGTTTCCTTCAATAGCATTGGCATGGAAAATAAGCGAGGAAAATTTCCTGAAAAATAGTAAATCATTGTCAAATCTTAAGTTAAGAATGAGTTATGGGGTGACTGGTCAGCAAGATGGAATTGCAAACTATTACTATCAAACAGGCTATAATGCTGGAAATTTAAACAATCAATACACTTTTGGTGATACTTCCTATATAACTGTTTTTCCTCAACCATTTAATCCAGATCTTAAATGGGAACAAACAGCATCTTATAATATTGGTCTAGATTTTGGTTTTTTAGAAAATAGAATTTCTGGAAGTATTGATTTTTATAAAAAAGACACCAAAGATTTATTGAACACAACCACTATTCCATTGGGTGTAAATTTTGGAAATCAGTTGCTTTTAAATATTGGAACTATGGAAAATAAGGGCGTTGAATTTAATTTGAATGCTAAGCCAATCCAAAATGAAAATCTATCATGGGACCTAAATTTCAATGCTACATATAATGAAAATAAGATTACCAAGCTTACACAAGGTGATGATACAGGAGTAGGATTATTTAGTGATGCTACATTGGTAAATACTGTCGGATATCCACGTAATACATTTTATTTATATCATCAAGTCTATGATGTTAATGGTATGCCAATTGAAGGACAAATGTTAGATGTAAATAACGATGGTATGCTTAACGCAGAAGATAGATATATAACCAATAAATCTGCTTTGCCGAAATATCTTTTAGGATTTAGTTCAAGTTTACAGTACAAAAAATGGAGCTTGAATGTGGCATTTCACGCTAATTTAGGTCATTATTTATTTTTTCAACCTTATAATAGTACGGTGGCAATTACTGATTTCCAAGTATCTCAAAATTTGAATACGCTCTACTACGATACTCTTTTTAACTTCAACGATGAAGCACAAAGGTATAGTGATTTTTATCTTCAGAATGCCTCTTTTCTTAGAATGGATAATGTGAGTTTAGGATATGATTTTGGCAAGACATTAGTGAACAATACGGTAGGTTTAGGGTTAAATTTCTCCATTCAAAATGTTTTTACAATTACAAATTATGGAGGACTAGATCCCGAAGCTAACAGAGGTAGTGAAAACGGATATCCTGTACCAAGGGTATTCGCACTAGGGATGAACCTGAATTTTTAAAAAAAATTGAATTAACAATAAAAAAAGAAAGCCATGAAAAAAATAATACACAACAGATTTTTTTTAGTAATACTTGTATTAGTTTTTACTTTAAACTTTAATGCCTGTACGGACGAGTTAGACAAAACGCCTCTGAATACAACAACGTCTGATAGACAATTTAGTAGCGTAGATGGCTACAAACAAGGCTTAGTTTCAGTTTATTCTAATTTAGCGTATAGTACCTTTTTAAGGTTTTATTGGAGTATGCAAGAGTATTCTACAGATATGGCAGTAAGCACCTGGAATGATGGTGGAGATGGTATTTACCACGAACTTGCTTGGAGTGCTGATTCACCAGCTATTGCAAATGTTTATAATGCAACAATTAACATGATTACGTTATGTAATAATTTCATTAAAGAAGCTTCACCAGAAAATATAAGTGACAGAGGGTTTTCTGCTGCTGAAGCTAATCAAATAAAACAATTTGAAGCAGAGGCAAGATATTTAAGAGCTTACTGCTTCTGGATTCTTATGGATGCTTATGGAAACCCTCCCTTTCCTACAGAGCAAACATTAGGAACAACACCTCCTTCTCAAATTCAGCGGGCAGATTTATTTGTATTTCTTGAAGAAGAATTGATAAACATAGAACCTTTGCTGGCTGATGCTAGATCTAATGAGTGGGGAAGACCAGATAAAGCAGCAGCATGGGCATTATTAGCTAGAATGTATCTTAATGCAGAAGTTTACATTGGGCAAGAGCGTTATACAGATGCTATTACTTATAGTAGTAAAGTAATTGATGCAGGATATACTTTAGAGTCTAAATACGAGTGGTTAATGTTGGGGGATAATCATTTAAACACTAATGAATTTATTTTCACCATAAATTATGATAATACCAATCAAACATGGTACGGAACAAACTTTCTAGCCTTAGGTCCAGCTGGTGTTCCAGGTTCCATAAATGGTATGTCTAGCAGTTGGAATGCTTTTAGGTTTACTCAACAGATTCCGGCTCTTTTTCCAACCTCAAATACTTCTATAGACAAGCGTGCTATGTTTTACACTAATGGTCAAAGTTTGGAAGTGAATTCTGTTACTACAAGTACAGATGGGTATTCTGCGTATAAGTATAGAAACAAAAACCGCGATGGATTACCAATTGAACAAAATAATAATTTTGGCAATCTTTCAGATATTGATTTCCCTGTGTTTCGTCTTGCAGAAATTTATTTTATTTATGCGGAAGCTGTTTTAAGAGGAGGTACTGGGGGTAGTACAGGCACAGCTCTTAATTATATTAATAGAATAAGGGGGCGTGCTTATGCAGATAATCCTTCAAGCGCAGCTGGTAATATTTCCATTTCCGACCTGACACTCGACTTTATCCTTGATGAAAGAGCTCGTGAATTATATTGGGAAGCGCATCGTAGAACAGATCTTATCAGGTTTAACAAGTTTACAACAGGAGATTATTTATGGGCATGGAAAGGAAATGTTGAAGCTGGTACTGCAGTTGACGATAAATATAATTTATTTCCAATACCAACGGCAGATCTTCTAGCTAATCCAAATTTAGAGCAGATAGATGGTTTCTAATGTCTATTCGCAGAGTAATCAATAACAATAATAGGATGAAATCAAACATTATGAAAAATAGTATTAAAATTATAATAGCGTTTGTATTAATTACAATTAGCTTAAACTCGTGTACGGATAACGAAGCAATATCCGTTGTAAATTCCCCAGCTGACGGCTCCTTTTTAATCACAGCTAGCACTACTAATATCGTTTTAAACAATGAAGATGCAGATAATCAAATAGCTGTTTCTTTCACTTGGGAAATAGCGGATTACGGTGCAAATACACCTTTAACATACTCATTAGAAATGGATTTAGCAGATGGTGATTTTTCCAACCCCGTGGTATTTGGTGTTTCCAATAATGAAAAAATGTTTACGCATGCAGAGCTAAATTATTTTGCTTTGCAATTTAATTTACTTCCTAATGTTTCAGGGCAACTAAAAGTAAGATTAAAAACAACTTTAAATTATGGGGCTTTACCATCTTACTCAAATATTGAAACAATTTCGGTTACGCCATATGAAACTTTAAATCTTTTATATCCAATGCCTGCAGAACTTTATCTTCAAGGCGACGCAGTACCTTCTAATTGGGGAATACCGATTCCTGATTCTCAAAAAATGACTCAAATTGATAATCATAGATTTGGTCTCATCACGTCATTAGTTGGTGGTAAAAATTATGCAGCGATATCAGTTCCATCAACTTGGTCAGATCCTGCTTATGTAGCCATAGATGATCAGCAAGCACCAATGGAAGGAGATTTTAGACCTGCTGGTTCAACAACAGTACCTCCGTGGGGAGGTAGTCCTATGAGTTCGCCTTCAACTACTGGTATTTATAAAGTTATTTTTGATTTTACTTCCGGAAAATATTCAGCAACTTCTGAGCCATCTATTTTAAATCCTCCAACAGAGTTATATATCATAGGAGATGCAACCCCTCTTGGTTGGGCAGCAAATGTGGATGACACTCAAAAGTTTAATGTAATTAATGATCACACATTTCAAATTACAATAGATTTAGTAGAAGGTGGGGCTTTTGCATTTATTACATCAACGGCTTATAGTGATCCTGCATATAAAGCTAAAACTGCTTCTCAAGATCCATTGGGTGGGGATTTTATAGCTTCTGGGTCAGCGACAACACCTGCTTGGGGTGGAAATGATATTATTGCACCAAGTACTGGTTCTTATACTATTACAGTCAATTTTAAATCAGGAACTTATTCGTTAAACCCATAGAACATTTTTAAACATAAACTGTACGTGTCAAAATTAAAACTTCATAATATGACATACCCTTTTAAAATTTTTATTGCATTCATTGTATTGTTATTTCTAAATTTCAATTGTAATGAAACTAGCAATGAAATAGAAAATAGTACAACTGTGCCTATACAGAATAGTATTTATCCAGATCATGCTTTGGTGATATCAACACATTCTGAATTCACAAGAACGCATTACCCAGAAAGAATTGAAGAATTTAAAGAAAACCCATTAGTTAAAAGTGACATCGTTTTTCTAGGAAATAGCATTACCGAGCAAGCTGGAGATTGGAGCCTTCAGGTAAACAATCCTAAAGCCAGAAACAGAGGTATTGCTGGTGATACTACGGATGGTGTTTTAGCAAGATTAGGAGAGTTAATTTATTACAAGCCTGAACAAGTTTTTATTTTAATAGGCATTAACGATTTGTTTAGAGATGATATGAGTTCAGAAAAAGTTTTTGAGAATATATTACAAATAGTTAATGACATTCATAATGGTTCTCCAGAAACTGAAATCTTTGTTCAAAGCATTTTACCTACGACCACACAAACCATTAATGAAAAAATTCAGCTAACAAATGACATGCTAATTAATTCTGAGGTTTCAGAACCTTATGAAATAATTTCATTACATAACCTTTTTACTGATGATAGTGGTCTAATGAATATGGAATTATCAGTAGATGGTGTTCATTTAAACGAAAACGGATATACCGTTTGGGTAGATAAAATAATTAATTTAATACATAACCAATAAGATGTTTATAAAATACAGAATACTAAATATCATTGGAATTCTAACGCTATTTTTACAATTCAGTTGTACAACGGAGAATCCTATTCCAACACCTGTCTCTTACGTACCTGTCCCTAGTGATGTTTTTTATAAGGGATCGTACATGGCTTATGTAAAGCATCAGGAAACCTACGGCAATGTGGTTTTTAAAGAAAATGGTGTTCCAAAAGATGCTTTTCAAAGTATCGCTGACCATGGCGCAAATATCGCTCGACTTAGAATTGATAATCCCCCTTATAGCAGCAGCTACACTAATGGCTATGCAGATGTAGATTATGGCTCCCCTGAAAAAGTTAAAATCGAGATGCAAAGAGCTCAAAATGCTGGGCTAAAAACGTTGTTAACTTTTGGTTACCAATCTGTGGCATTAGAAGATAATCAAAGATTAAATCCCTATGTTGCGCCATTAGCTTGGCAAAGTATTGCAAACGATGTAGAACAGTTAAAAGAGGCCGTATATAACCATACCAAAGCTGTTTTAGAAGATTATATAAATTCAGGACTTGTACCAGAGATTGTGTCAATAGGTAATGAAACCAACCAAAGATTTTTAGAACCTAACATGCTAGAGAGTGACTTACCTCCTTACAGTGTTGTTAGAACTGTAAAGTTATTAAACGCAGGAACTAAAGCAGTAAGGGATCTAAACACTAAATATGGTTTAAATATTCAAATAGCCTGTCATATGTTTGATGCTTCTTATTTAAAAACTTGGATGAAAATGCATGTTCGTAATGGATTAGATTTTGATATTATGGCTTTGTCTCACTATCATGCTTGGCATTCTTTAGGAAGTTTCACAAGTTGGACAGATGTAGTAACATTTGTAAAAAACACCTACGATAAAGATTTTTTAATTATGGAAACTGCACAACTTTTTAGAACTGGTGGTAATGATGCGCATGTTGATATATTGGGTACTGAAAATATTCCTGTTGGGTATGATAATCCTCCAACCGCAAATACCCAAAAAGAATATCTAAAGGATTTTGGGCAAGAATTATATGATGCAGGTGGTTTAGGAATTATTTATTGGGGAGGTGAATGGGTTGGCTCTAACACGTTGATTTTTCCAGATGAATTTGGCGCAGGTTCATCATGGGAAAATAAAGCCTTTTGGGATTTTAATTACAACCTTCATGATGGTGTCAATTGGATGAATGAAATTGTTGAACAATAGACTGTTAAATGAATGCAGATATATTTTTAGAGGAAATGAATAATTTCAAATATATTTTAATTACTAGTATTTGTTTCTTATTACTAGGATGTGGTAAAAATGAAACAACTTATGTTGAGAAACAGAATTTCAATAATAATTGGACTTTTAAATTATTAAAAGATGCACAAGTTGACAGTACCTATTTCCAAAACAAATTACATGATGATAATTGGGAAAAAGTACAATTACCCCATACCCCAAAAATTGAACCTGTAATAGTAAATGATCAATGGCAAGGAATCTGTTGGTATCGTAAAAACTTTAATTTATCTAATAATTTACTAGGTAAGAAACTCTTTCTAAAATTTGAGGGAGCTATGAATATTGCGGAAGTATGGGTAAATGGACAAAAATTAATTGAGCATCATGGTGGGTATTTGCCGTTTATTGTGAATTTTACTGATGTCGCAAATTTTGATAAGGAAAATATTGTGGCCGTAAGATTAAATAATAGAGATAATCCAGTTACTGGGCCTAAACCGCTTGAAATTTTAGATTTTAACACATATGGTGGCATCTATAGAAATGTATGGCTTATAGCTAAAGACCCACTTCACATTACAGACCCAGTTGGAGCAAACAAAAGAGCTAGTGGGGGTGTTTTTGTAACATATCCAGAAGTATCTGAAAAAGCTGCTAACATACAAGTTAAAACCCATGTTAAGAATGCTTATGGTAATGCTGTGTCATTCATAGTTAAAAATACGCTACTAAAAGGCAACAATGTCATTTTAACTGAATTAAGTAATGAACAGAATTTAGAAACAGATAAGGACACAGAAGTAGTAGTTGAAATGCAAGTTGAGAACCCAGAATTATGGTCTCCAAGTACTCCTAATCTATATAGTTTAAAAACTGAAATCATTCAGGATGGTATTCTTATTGATCAGGAAATAACTCGAATTGGCATAAAAACCATGAAGTTTGTAGGTCAATATTTTTATTTAAATGGTAAAAAAACATTTTTAAGAGGCGTAAATCGGCATCAAGAATATCCGTATGTTGGCTATGCAATTTCCGACAATGCTAATTATCGTGACGCCAAAAAAATAAAGGAGGCGGGTTTTGATTATGTACGCTTATCACATTATCCGCATGCACCTTCTTTTATGGATGCCTGTGATGAATTAGGACTTATAGCCATTGATGCTATTTTGGGCTGGCAATACTTTAGTGAAGATTCAACCTTTCAAAAACACGTATTTCAAACAGCTAGAGATTTAATAAGACGCGATAGAAACCATGCCTCCGTAATAGCATGGGAAGTCTCGTTAAACGAATCTTGGATGCCAGAGGCGTTTATAGATTCTTTAACCACCATAGCACATCAAGAATATCCAGGAAGTCAATGTTTTACTGCGGGTTGGCAATCTTATGGATATGATATTTATTTGCAAGCGCGCCAACATAGATTACAACATTATGATGCTAATTTAAAAAAACCATACAATGTTTCAGAATATGGCGATTGGGAATATTATGCCATGAATGCAGGTTTAAATCAAGATTCTTGGAGCGGGTTGTTGCAACAAGATCGCTCTAGCAGACAATTAAGATCTGTCGGCGAAAACGCACTATTACAACAGGCTACAAACCTACAAGAAGCCCATAATGATAATTTAAATACACCGGCCTTTGCAGATGGCTATTGGGTAATGTATGATTATAATAGAGGCTATGCAGACGATTTAGAAGCCTCTGGCATTATGGATATTTTTAGATTACCAAAACCATCCTATTATTTTTATCAAAGCCAAAGAGATGCCGACGATCCTTTTGGAAAACCTATGGTTTATATTGCTAATAATTGGCAAAAAAACAGTCCGTTAGATGTGCGCATATTTAGCAACTGTGAAGAAGTGGAGTTGTTTTTAAATGGCAAAAGCTTAGGGCGTAAAAAACCAGATCAAAACCGGATATCATCAAACTTAAATCATCCGCCTTTTACCTTTAAAACAGACCGTTTTATAGAAGGCAAGTTAGAAGCCAAGGGCTATATAGGTGATAAAATAGTGAGCTCTCATAGTGTTCAAACACCAGAAACACCTTCAAAAATTAAAATTGTAATTGATGCTGATTATGAGCATCTACAAAACGAAGCTAACGATGTATTTTTTGTGCATGCCCATGTTACCGATAACAACGGAACAGTAATACCAAATTATTCGGGTAAAATTATGTTTAAGGTTGATGGTGACGCCGAATTAATAGGTGAAAACCCAACAAATGCCTCTGCAGGAATTGCTTCAATCTTAGTTAAAACAAATGTTAATATTAAAGACATTAAAATTACAGCCAGTGCTGAAGAGTTTTTAACACCTGAGACTAATAGCGTAACAAGTGATAGTGCTTTTCAGAGAATAATTATGGATAGTTCAGCGCTAATTCCTAAACTTTTTTTAACACATCATAATAACAGTAATGGGTTTTGCTTGGTTAAAGGAGATTCCTCGAAAAGGCAAGTAGCACTAACTTTTGATGATGGCCCTACAGATTTATCTTTAAAAATTATTGAGCTTCTAAATAAGCATGATGCCAAGGGAACATTTTTTTGGTTAGGTAAAAACCTAAAACAAAATAAGAACATTATTAAAGAGGCAAAAAAACATGGTCATCTTATTGCTAATCATAGTTGGGACCATGAAAATGGTTGGGAGTTACCAGCTGAATATATTTGGAAGAATCAAGTTTTAAAATCTATTGAGGCTTTTGAGCTTAATGGTGCAGGTAAACCAAAATATTACAGACCACCTTTTGGGGCTATAACCCAAAAACAAATAGATTATTTAGCAACAAAAGGAATTACATCTGTTTTGTGGTCTATTACTACTATGGATTGGGATACAACACAAAACACTGAACAAGAGTTGTTTCAAAAATTCAAAAATCAGCTACATAACGGAGCTATTGTTCTTCTACACGATTTTGATTTTGGGAATTCAGATGGTAAGCTAATTGCCTTGGAAAAAATGCTGGCTTATGGTAAATCACATGGTTTTAATTTTGTAAGTGTAGAAGAGGTTATATAAATTTTTAATTTAAGTCTATGGTGAATTTTAAAAAATATTCAAAAACAAGTAGTAACATAATTAGAGTCCTTTTAATAGTTGCTATTCAAGTCTCTTATGCTCAAAATTATATGATAGGTGCAGATCTGTCCTTTGTTAAGGAAGCAGAAGATAATGGCTTTGTTTTTAAAGAAAATGGTCAGCCCAAAGCAGGTATCCAAATTTTTAAAGACCATGGCTACAATTGGGTAAGATTAAGATTATTTCACACACCAACAGAACTTCCTAACAATTTAGAATACACTATAGCATTAGCAAAAGAAGCAAAAAAACGAGGATTCAAATTTTTATTAGATTATCATTATTCCGATACTTGGGCTGATCCTCAAAAGCAATTCTTGCCAAAAGCATGGGAGGGTAAAACACAGGGTGAATTAGAATCACTGGTTTATGAGTACACACAAACTACAATGGCAGAATTTCGTAAAGCCGATGTATTTCCCGATATGGTTCAAATAGGCAACGAAATTAGTGCTGGCATGTTGTGGCCAAACGGCAAACTACCTGAGAATTGGGATAATTTTGCAGCACTCATACAGGCAGGAATTAATGGTGTTTATGCTAGCTGCGAGAACAATCCCTGCCCTGAAATAATGATTCATATTGATAAAGGTGGTGATAAACAGTTTACAAAATATTTTTATGATAAATTAAATTCATACAATATCAAATATGATGTTATAGGTCAGTCTTATTACCCCTGGTGGCATGGTAGTTTATTGGATTTACGGGAATGCCTTAATTTTACTGCAAATGAATATGAGAAAAATGTGATTCTCGTTGAAACAGCTTATAATTTTAGGCTACAAGAATATAAAAATAATAAAGCACCATTTCCTGAAACTCCAGAAGGACAAAAAGAATTTCTAGAAGAAGTTAACAATATAATCTTAAGTGTTCCCAATGGAAGGGGGATAGGTATATTTTGGTGGGAACCTGCAGCACCAAATAGAGGGTTTGAATCACGAACATTCTTTGATGAAGAAGGAAACGTAATGCCAGTTATAAATGTTTTTGATAAATATACAAGGCATTAATTTTTTTAGAACTAACCTTCTCTAAGACCATTTACAGCAATCCAAGCTAATGTCAAAAAAACAGTTTTAATTTAAACTGAAACCTAGTGAAATTATAAGTTTTACTGACTAAAAATTCGGTAAGGTATACCTCAAATTAGTTAGATTCAAATGTACCTTCTAAAAGATAATACAGAATAATTCGAATACTAAAAGGTTCGACATTTTTTTGTTCGCTCTACTAAACAAGACTCAGGTACATTTTGTGTTTTAGATTTTTTATCTTAACATGGGCTAATAATGGACTAAATATAAAAACAAAAAACCTTAACGAAATAAGGCATGTATTCATTCTTATTTAAAAAGCTAAGCCTGTTGTGCTAAATTAATGACAAATATAAGATTATGCTTTTTAAACAAAGCGGGGATAATGTGGGGATATTTATAAAATAAAAAACCCTAACTAATTGGTAAACAATTGTTAAGGTTTTAATTATGCGGAGAAAGAGGGATTCGAACCCCCGGAGGTGTGACCCTCAACAGTTTTCAAGACTGCCGCATTCGACCACTCTGCCATTTCTCCTTTAGCGGTTGCAAATATAAAATGAATTTTTGATTGCAACCACCTTTTTATCTGTTTTTTTATAAAGAATTTTTATGTCTTTATTTAACTGCTGATCAATAAAAAAAGCTCCTACAAAATTAATTGTAGGAACTTTTTCATAGTAATCAGTCACTGTTATTATATTACCAATTATCGATTTCCTTTTTCAATTCTTCCTTCGTTTTTCCATAACGCTCTTGCATTTTTCCCGCAAGTTTATCGAAATTGCCTTCTACTTCAGAATATTCATCGTCAGTGATTTTTCCGTATTTCTTTTTGAAATCACCTTTGATTTGTTTCCATTTGCCTTCAATCGTGTCTGTATTCATAATATTGAGATTTTAGAGTTAATATTTCATTTTGTTTAATTTACAAAATATAGTTATTAATAAATGACCTAAAAACTCTTGATTTTAACTCAAAACATTATTTAATAAATGTTTAACATTTACCAAAATAAGAAAAACAGTAACTGTTGTGTAATATCGGTATAAAAAATGCTGATATCTTGTATCTTTGATTCCAAATATTAAACTATGAGATATTTTATAATCATTTGCGCTGTTTTATCGAACACATTTCTAAATGCCCAAAACACGTCTATTGGGAGTAATGAAAAACTAATATTTTCTGCATCGTATAATATGTCTGGATTATTGACCGAAATTGCCCAGGTAACAATGGAAACTAGTGAAGTCAATACATCCAAAACGACGTTGCTAAAATTAAAATGTACCGCAGCAACCTACTCTAGTTTTGATAATTATTTTAAAATAAGAGATTTGTACGAAAGCTATGTGAATCCAACCTCATTGACTCCATATTTATACAAACGGGATATCAATGAAGGGAATTACTATAAATTTGAACAATATAAGTACAATCGAAAAACCAATTCTGTCAGCAGTACGATGAAAAAGAAAAAGACAGAACAGAACAAAACGGTAAAAATCGGCTCTAGTACTAGAGATATTGTATCCACCATATATCATATTAGAAATTTAGACATCGACAAAGCTACTCCTGGTGATGCCCAAAACTTCACCTTTCTCTTTGATAATGAAGAATTAATTATCAATGTGATCTACTTAAGAAAAGAAACAATCAATACAAATCTTGGGAAAAAAGAATGCTATAAGCTAGCTGTGAGCTTAAAAAATGACGATGCACTTAAAGGTACGAACGAGAACTTGTTATGGTTGACAGCTGATGGCAATAAACTGCCTGTTTACGCAAAATTCAAGATAGCTGTTGGTACTGGAGAATTAAAATTAACATCAGCAACTGGTTTAAAAAATTAATTTTATGAGACGATTATTTATTATTCTTGGCTTTATTACTTCCATATCAGCAGTGGCTCTATCCGTCACTCCGCTATCAAAAATAGCTTACATTCCGGCTGTTGCTGCCTTGGTTTTTGGCCTAATCGCATTTTATTTTTCCAGGCAAAAGCGATATCCTAAAAAATCAATTCAGCTCATCTTTTTGCTCACTATAATTTCGTTAACTATTACTACGTACAAAACCATTTTTAATGTAGTAGAAGTTGGTAATGTTGAAGGCTTAGAATTAAAGGAAAAGGAATCGGAAGAGAAAGCAATTGAGGAATTGGAAGACCTGAATCCTGAAGACATTGAATTTGAATTTGAGGAATCTAATGAATCAAATATTGAAGAATTAATTCACTAATATAAAATATCTAACCACAATTAAATAGTGAGAATGCTTCGGTATTCTCTTATTTTTTATTTTATTTGTCTGAAATGAAGGCTTATTTATGAAAATATTAATAGTTGTTTCCTTTTTTACAATTGTTGGAACTTGTTCACACAAAAGACATAGTGAAAAACTTGAAGATGTTAAGAACAATGTCCAATTTGAACAGGAAAGCAATATCAACGAGTTTGCAAATACCATTACCTCTAAAGAACTTAAGTCTATTGTCCTTGAGCTTTCTTCCAACGATAACCAAGGACGGAGAACGGGCGAGTTCGGCCATAATAGGGCATGCAAGTATTTAAAAGATTTTTATGTGAGCCAAGGTATTGCATCTCCAATGGGAGGTGATAATTATTACCAACATATTCCAAAGTCATATTTGTCAAATGATCTTAATAGCTCTCAAAACGTGATGGCTTATATTAAAGGTTCAGAATTTCCCGAAGAGGTACTAGTGATCTCAGCACATTCCGATCATTTGGGAATAACAGATACTTTGGTCAATCCAGGTGCTGATGACAATGGTTCGGGAACTTCTGCCATCATGGAAATCGCCGAAGCATTTAAACTCGCTGAAGAAAAAGGGTTTGGCCCTAAACGAAGCATCCTGTTTTTACATTTTACCGGAGAGGAAGAAGGGCTATATGGTTCTCGATATTATATTGAACATCCTGTTTTTTCAATAAATAATACGATTGCAAATCTAAATATTGATATGATTGGACGTGTTGATGAGCTCCATAAGGACAACCCGAATTATGTGTATCTCATAGGATCAGACCGTATTAGTACTGAGTTACATTACATTTCAGAAAAAGCAAATAATAATTTCACAAAGTTAGATCTCGACTATAAATACAATGCAGAAAACGATCATAATCGTTATTACTATCGTTCTGACCACTACAATTTTGCACAAAACAATATACCTATCATTTTCTATTTTAACGGTGAGCACGAGGACTATCATCAACCTACTGATACCGCAGATAAACTCAATTATCCATTATTGGAAAAACGTACCAAACTGATCTTCACCACCGCATGGTACATTGCCAACAGCGAAAAACGACTAAATCCAGAAAAAATTTAATTTAGTTAAAGTGTGTTAAATGTATATTCATTCAAAACATTATTTCTTTAGTTTTTTGTAATATCGCATTCCTTAACCATTAATAGCAAATTGAATGAAAAAATCGCTCCTGTTTGTTAGTGTCACATTAGTTCTCCTGAATTGTGGCAGTAACAAAACAAAAACTGCATCCATTACTAAAACGGAAGAAGTTGAAAAAGAAATTTTAACCGATGTAGATCCAACCACGTATGGAACAACCATTACTTCTGCAGAACTAAAAGAAATGCTTTACACCTATGCTTCAGATGAGTTTGAAGGTCGTGAAACAGGTGAGAAAGGTCAAAAGATGGCTGTGGAATATTTGAAGCAAAAATATGAATCCATGGGCATTCCATCTGCGCTTCCCAATGATGACTACTTCCAAGAGGTGCCATTGGAAAAACAGAAATCGCCAGATGTTACCTTGTCAATAAATGAAAAACCATTTTTGAAAAATGAAGATTTTGTAGTTTATGGATCAACAAACACTCAAAACTTTTCTGCAGATAAAATCGTTTATGTAGGATACGGAATCCATAGCGATAACTATTCTGATTATACCGATCTTGATGTAAAAGGTAAAATTGTCGTTGCAAGAGATGGAGAGCCGAAAAGTAGCGATGGTATTTTCAATGTTTCCGGCACCACAGAGACATCCAAATGGTCCAACGGTCGTCAGGGACTCTCCTCAAAACGAGATGCCGCAATGAAAAAGGGTGCGAAAGCTATATTCTTATTGGACTATGGTATGTTTGCTAGATATTTGCCTTATTACAAAGCACAAGATACCTCTGGAACTAGCGGAAGGATTTCCCTATCAAACGACACACCGGACATGATTACATTTATAATCAGTGAAGCTATGGGCAAAGCATTGTTCAAAAATATCAATTCGGACTCCAAACCACAAACTGTTGCTTCTAAAGTATCGGTTGATTTGGTGAGTAATCCAGAGAAATTGGATTCGGAAAACGTAGCTGCTTTCATTAAAGGTTCCGAAAAACCAGATGAAATCATTGTGATATCTGCCCATTTAGACCACGAAGGTGTTAAAAATGGAGAGGTTTATAACGGAGCTGATGACGATGGCTCTGGCACTGTTGGCATACTTGAAATTGCAGAAGCGTTCAAAAAGGCTGTCGATGACGGTTATACACCTAAACGTTCTATCTTATTTCTGCATGTCACTGGTGAAGAAAAAGGGCTTTTGGGTTCAAGATATTATACCGATATCGACCCTATTTTCCCGTTGGCAAATACAATGGTCAATTTAAATCTGGATATGATTGGACGAGTTGATGCAAGGCATGAAGAAGATAGAAATTATGTATACATCATAGGGTCTGATATGTTGAGTACTGAACTTCACACGGTTTCTGAAGATGTAAATAAAAAATACTCTAACATTACTTTAGACTATACTTACAATAATGAAACCGATCCTAATCGTTATTATTATCGTTCTGACCATTATAATTTTGCTAAAAACAATATTCCCGTAATTTTTTATTATAATGGAACCCATGATGATTATCATAAACCAACGGACACTCCAGATAAAATTGAGTACGATTTATTGCAGAACAGAGCACGTTTAGTGTTTTATACCGCCTGGGAATTAGCGAATAGAGACAACAGAATTATGGTAGATGCCCCATCAAAGCCAAAACTAAATAACTTTTAATTTATAAAAGCCTTTCCAATTTTTGATTGGAAAGGCTTTTTTTATCAAAGTTAAAATTATACTAAACAGTAGGTTTTTGATAAAAAATTTCTTATATTTAAAGTTGTATTGAGGTGCCGATCATTGTGGCTGAGATTATACTCATAGTACTTACTCGGATAATGCCGAGCATAGGAATACGACAAGCAAAGGGAACTTACAATTTAAAGATTATAGTTCCCTTTGTTAGTTTCATTCATTTACATCCACTTCATTTATATTCACAAAGAAAGTCCTCAAATTTCTTTGAAGACTTTAGTTCTGGGTGGAAAAAACGCTTCTAATATTAATTTTTAGTCTGTTGGCTAACATTGTGATTGCGCGAGAAATCCACACCGAATATGTCTATAAAAAGGAGAAAATTAAATCAAAAATTGGTAGCGGAATTAAATAGGATTATGTTGATTCTGACGGTTCAGTACTTTTTCGAAAACGGAACTTTTCATCCGACTAAATTCTATCCATTATCATGAAATAATTTACTCTGAATCAATAGCGCTCTAAACGTTTAGAAAAGGAGAAAGGTTGTTTTCCTGGTAGAAAATGTTAATCTGCTCAAATCAAAAATCCTGACGGTGCGCTTTTATTTTTCTATTGGAATTTCGAGTTCGAGAGCCAAAAGTTCCTCAATGAGTTTTTGGGACATTGGTTCTTCAGCAAAATCCGAACGTATAAAAACAGCCTTTCTTACTCATCCCGTACTTTTTGAGATCCTAGGGTTTTTAAGAACCGCGGCTCAATAATCTTTTGAATTTCTTTTCCATCCCTTTCTTTGCTTATAATATCAAAAAGCCCAAATACACCTCCTTCTCTGGCTATTTTTTTAAAAACTTTCGTACATTTCAGTAAAATATATAATTTATAAATGGCAAAATATGATTTTGAGTACCAGCTATTTCAGGATTATTAATTCATTGTTCTATACAACGCTCATAATACTATTGAGCCTGCCAAAAGTTGCAGATGCTTCAAATAAGAAACAGATACACAAATCTGTAGAAATAAAACTTTCAAGTTTTGATATTGATGTAACACCAAGAATAGGACAACAAATGGCTTTTGAGCCTGTTGTGAATACCTGGGATTTAGGGTTAAGGGCCAAGGGCATTGTTATACAAGGATCAGGGGACCCAATAGTTTTAATTGGTATAGACTGGCTTGGCATATCCTTCGAGGCTTATGACACATTTAAAAGCACGATAGCTTCAGCGGCAGGAACAATTCCTGAAAATGTAGCTATTCATGCTTTACACCAGCACGATGCACCTGTAGGCAAAAATTTAAACGAATATGTTCTGTCAGTATTAAATCGCCTAGAGGAGGCTATAAAGCAATCATTAAACAAAACTCGAAATGTAACGCATGTAGGATTTGGTGAGGCTGAAGTGTTTGAAATTGCTTCAAATAGAAGAATATTGGATTCGAATGGTTATACTGTTAGGGCAGGTCGTATGTCTACAAGCCGTGATTCATTACTGCGTGCCGAGCCGGAAGGGGTAATTGATCCCATCGTATCTGTGGTTAGTTTTTGGAACAAGGAAGAGCCCTTGGCTGTTTTAAGTTTTTATGCCACTCATCCCCAAAGCTATTACCGGACAGGAATACCAAACCCTGACTTTCCCGGAGTTGCCCGTTTTCACCGTCAACTTGCAGTTCCTGAGGCACTTCATATTCATTTTACAGGTGCTGCAGGTAATGTTGCCGCTGGAAAGTATAATGATGGATCAAAAGAGAATCGGGGAATATTAGCCAAACGTTTAGCTGATGGCATGAAGCGCGCCTGGGAATCATCCAAAATTCAGCCAATTTCGTCATCCTCATTAGGATGGGATATAACACAAATTACTTTACCTGCGGATACAACAAAAAATAATGATTATGTTGAGCGATACAAAATAGGGGCAAAAATTGATATACAGTGCCTCACGCTAAATGATGGTAGGGTTTTGTTTATGCCCGGAGAGCTCTTTGTTGAATACCAGCTTGCGGCCAAAAGCATGCTGCCTGATAAATTTGTGGCCATGGTGGCTTATGGTGATTACAGTCCTGGATATATTCCAACAGCTAATGCATTTCCCCAGGGTGGCTTTGAAGTCAGGGCTTCAAAGGTTACACCGCAAGCAGAAGCCATACTTATAGGTGCAATAAAAAATCTTCTTAATATAGAATAACAATTTGACCAGATAAATGACTATATGATATAAATTCTTTTATGATTTTAAATATTAATTAACCCCATGAGATGGGAGGTGGAGATTTTCTTTAGGGAAATAAAGCAGCTCCTGAACATCAAATCTTTCATTGGCATCAGTGAAAACGCAGTAATGATACAATATTGGACAGCATTAATTACCATACTTGTCCTAAAAGCATAAAGTCAATGGCCAAGCACCAATGGTATTTGTCCAACTTGGTGGCCTTTATAAGATTAAATTTATTTGTCAAACTAGAATTGCAAAAATGGTTCGACCATCCTTTTCAGGATCATTTCCCCACCAAATAACAAGTTTGTACAAGGGGTCCTATTTTGCAAAATGACGAAAAGTAACCTAGCAGCCAGTGAGAACCGTAAATTTATTCCATCATAAAAACGTTAAAATTCTCCTCTTTCCTATGTAAAGTTATTTAATATAAAGAAAAGGGTTATGGACAAGCTAAAAAACAAAACGATGACAAATAAAATATACATTATAATACTATCCGTATTCATTTTATTTGGGTGTGGGATAAAAGTGAAAGATAACAGAACCGAATCCTTTTCACCTAGGCTTGAACTAAAACCCAATGAAATTCCTGACAAAAAAAACGTTTGGGTTTTTATTCTTGCAGGACAATCAAATATGGCAGGACGTGGAAAAGTTGAACCAATGGACACTATACCGGATTCCAGAATTTTAACAATCAATAAAAATGGAAATTTAATAATTGCAAAAGAACCACTTCATTTCTATGAACCTAGAATAGCAGGATTGGACAGCGGTCTATCATTTGGAAAAGAATTACTAAAACACATTCCGGACAGCATTTTGTTATTAATTATTCCAACAGCAGTTGGTGGCAGTTCAATTAGTCAATGGATAAATGATGAAACTTTTAGAAATGTAACCCTATTCTCAAATTTCAAAGAAAAGATAGATACTGGAAAGACGTATGGAACAGTAAAAGCAATACTTTGGCATCAAGGAGAAACTGATGCAACTGCACAAGAGACAATTGAAATATATGATGAACAACTGCAAAAATTATTCGCATTATTTAGAAATGAAACAGACAACCAGGTCCTACCAATTATTTTAGGAGAATTAGGGTCATTTTCAAAAACCGATGATAATTGGAAAGCAATAAATTCTAAAATTGAAGAATATATTAAAACAGATCCAAATGCATATTTGATAAAGACAAATGATTTGAACCATAAAGGTGATAGAGTTCATTTTGACTCTGAAGGACAAAGAAAAATAGGACAAAGATTTGCTGAAAAATTTATCGAAATCGAAAACCAAATCCATAACAGCGTGTATAAGAAATAACGGGTTCAGTGATAAAATCAAAGGTCAGTGCTTTTTAATCCGCTACCTCTCATACACACAAAACGTTGCCCACAAAACTAAATACCAAACTTCATATTTCGACTGAAGTTTTGGTTCAATAATATTAAACGTTAATGCCAGCCGACACTGCCTCCTATGAAAAGTACTATGTCTCGCCCTATTCTCAAGGCTCATGATATCGTACAAAAAAAGTCCTCAAATTTCTTTGAAGACTTTAGTTCTGGGTGGAAGACCGGGCTCGAACCGGCGACCCTCGGTACCACAAACCGATGCTCTAACCAACTGAGCTACAACCACCATTTTTCAATTGGACTGCAAATGTAAATTATTTCCGTTTTTCTACAAAACTTTTTAATCAAATTAAAAAATAAAAAATTGCATTTTGCTTTTATTTCAAATCAAACAAGCTTGCCACACCCAAATAACGCTCTACGGTAAAGCCTTCGCCGTGTTCAACACCAATAATGCGCCCTAAATCTCGCGCTCGGTAATCGACACTATCAGTAAAGTTTTTACTCGATATTGGAGTCTCGGGCAACTTGCTTTTAGGGTCGTAAAACTGTGTTTTATATGCTAAAACAGCCTTCATTTTTACATCCATAAATCCTGTAACGTCCACGACAACATCTGGTTTCAAATTTTTCCATTGGATAAAATGATACACTTGTTTTGGTCGCCAATGATCCTGTTTCTTACCTTTTACTTCGGTTTCTATCTTCATTAAGCCACTTAAAAAACAAGCATCACTAACTAGTTGACTGCCTCTTGCATGGTCGATGTGTCGGTCTTCGACGGCATTACATAGCACAATCTCTGGTTGGTACTTGCGAATCATTTTGATGATCTCTAACTGATGTTTCTTGTCATTCACAAAGAAACCGTCCGCAAATTTCATGTTTTCCCTGACCGAAACTCCTAGTATTTCAGCCGCCACCTTTGCTTCTTCTTTTCTAGTTTGAGCTGTACCTCGTGTTCCAAGTTCACCTCGGGTAAGATCAATAATTCCTACTTTCTTTCCGTTATGTACCTCTTTTGCAATTGTTGCCGAACATCCCAATTCTATATCATCAGGATGAGAACCAAATGCTAATATGTCTAGTTTCATCGTTTTTACTACATTTTACTTATTTTTTTCCATTCTTTCTGCTCTATCGGAGTTAAGAAAGTCCAAGCTACTGCCCTACTCACCTTATTTCCTTGAATCATATCTAATACCTGTATGTCTGTTGCTCCTAATTTTTCTAATGAAGCATTCATAGATTTCACATGGCTAATATTAGACACCAAACATGTATACCAGAAACATTGTTGCTTATAATGTGAACTTTCATACAAATAATTATGCACAAAAGCCTTTTCACCACCTTTATAGCTTAACTCTTTTGCTGTTCCGCTGAAGTTTCTGACTACTTTATCGTTTTGTTTGCCTAATCCTTTCAACTTTGTTCTAGTTGCTTCTATAGCTTCATCTTCACTTTTGAAAAACGGCGGATTGCACATACTTGCAGTAAACTTATCTGAAGGTTTTATAATGTCTTTCAGAATGTGCATCTCATTATTTTGAATACGTAGCTCTATCCTATTATTTAAATCGTTTTTGTCAATGATATTTTGAGCTATTTCTAAAGAGCGTGCTTCTATGTCAGTCCCTACGAACTGCCAATTATAAATAGCATGCCCGAGCAATGGATATACACAGGTTGCACCAGTACCGATATCCAATATTTTGACATCAGCATCTAATTCACTTCTTTTCAATAGGTCTGCCAAATGGTGTATATAGTCTGCCCTACTCGGAATTGGAGGGCACAGATTCTTATCGGGAAATTCCCAAAAGGTAATGTTGTAATGATTATACAGTAAAGCTTTGTTCAATAATTTAACAGCTTCAGGATTCGAGAAATCTATGGTTTGTGTTTTGAATTCATTCTCAAAAACAAAGGGTGTTAATGCTTTGCATGTTTTGGTTAATTCACCAAAATTGTACTTATTATTATGAAGATTATGTTTGTGCAAACAGTTGATTTGTTATGTTGAGGCTTCTTTTAGCTTGTTTTCAATTCTTGAGTTTGTAACTTTGATTTTTTCACCTTGCTTATTGCTTGCTCAAGATCGCTGATTAAATCTTGTTTGGATTCTATTCCCACAGAAAAGCGAATCAAACGATCACTAACACCAATGGCGTCACGCTCCTCTTGAGTCAATAGTGCATGTGAGGTTTTGTGCGGTGACAAAACTGTGCTCTCTACTCCTGCCAGACTCATGGATGATTTAATCAGCTTCAATTCTTTTTGAAATTGCATAGCGTCTAATCCTTCGGCTAGTTCAAAAGACAGCATCCCTCCAAATCCTTTCATTTGTGACTTTGCAAGTTCATATTGTGGATGGGATTTCAATCCTGGATAGTAAACGTTTTTTACATCTTTATGTCCATCTAAAAACTTTGCCAGTTTTTTGGCATTCTTATTTTGGGCTTTGACTCTCAATACCAAAGTTTTCATGCTACGTTCGAGCATCCAAACTGTGAAATCACTCAAGCTCCCGCCTAGATTTTTTGCAACATTCCAAATGATTTCCATATGGGCATTACTACAAGCTACTGCGCCTGCAAGAATATCGGAATGTCCTCCTAAATATTTAGTTGCTGAATGCATTACGATGTCTATCCCAAAATCAACTGGATTTTGATTCACTGGACTTGCAAAGGTATTATCGATGGTTGTAATCAATCCTTTTGATTTTGCTAAATCAGCCACTCCTTTGATGTCCGTAATGGTCAATAATGGGTTTGATGGCGTTTCGATATGAATCACCTTTGTATTTGGTTTGATCGCCACTTCAAAATCTGTCACCTCATAGCCATCCGTAAAGGTGAATTCGATACCATACTTCGGGAATTCTTCTTTGATGAAATTGCTCGTGCCTCCATACAATGTATTTTGCACAACAATGTGATCACCTGTTTTAAGAAACGCCAATAACGTGGTGCTCACAGCTGCCATACCACTACCAAAAATCATGGCGGTTTCTGTATGTTCCAGTGCCGCTATCTTTTTTGATAAGTGCTCTTGATTTGGAGTATTGAAATAACGTGGATATCGCTTGACACCCACATTATCAAACTGATAAGAGGTCGACATATAAATGGGCGACACCGCACCCTTAAATTGTTCGTCTTTAATTTCACCGATATGGGTACAAATGGTGTTTATACCATATTTTGATTTTGACATGATTTAGTTTCGATTTTAGCTATTTGAGATTGGCATTTGGCCTTCTAATGGTCTTGGGTTAAAATTACAAATAATCTGCAATACTTAAATGCTTTTCTATGGTAATGAATTATTTCTACAAAATTTCATTCAATCTTAAAAATGATTATTAGGCTTTGTAAGTGATTTCCCTTATATTCGTATCGCTATTAATAAATTACATACTAGATGCTTAAAGCTGTATTATTTGATATGGACGGTGTAATCGTGAACACTGAGCCCCTTCACCACAAGGCCTATTGCCAAATGTTTAATGATGTGAATATTGATGTTTCGGACGCGCTGTATGCGTCGTTTACGGGACAATCGACACTGGAGATTTGCAAACGATTGTGCGACCATTTTAATTTACCACTTGGGCCTGAAACGTTAGTTGGGCTTAAACGTGACCATTTCAGAGTGCTCTTTGAAACTAATTCTGAATTGGCTTTGCTTGATGGGGTTTTAGACCTTATAAAGGAGTATCACAAGCATGGATTGAAATTAGTGCTAGCATCTTCTGCTTCAATGGAGAACATCAACAATATTTTTAATCGTTTTGACCTCAACAAATATTTTATAGCGAAATTGAGTGGTGCTGACTTGAAAGCCTCCAAACCACACCCAGAGATTTTTGAAAAAGCGGTATTGGCATCTGGCCACGAGCGTCATGAGTGTATTGTTATCGAGGATTCTACCAATGGAATTAAAGCTGCAAAAGATGCTGGCATCTACTGTGTAGGCTATGATAGTCTACACTCCCAAGACCAAGATTATTCGCTGGCTGACCTAGTGGTAAGTGACTTTAAAGACCTTTCATACTCGAAGATTACAGAAGTGTTTGAGGGGAGTATTGTTTAGGATTCAGACTTTGTTCTAATGTTAGGATAGAATTATAATAATGCAAAACTACCCCACATTCCAACACTTTTATCGTTTTACAGATTCTTTTGTACGCGCTGTTGGGTTTGCGGTGTTTGGGTTTGTAGAAAGTTTCATGAAATTGCTTTAAGCCAACATTCACGAAACTAGTTCAACGGATACATAAAATATTGCTCCAAATTGAATTTCAGTTTTTCACCATCCAGCAATTCATACGTCAAAAACAATTGTCCCCAATGTTTTCCGTCGGTAAAGTTCGCAACCAACCACTTATGGTTAAGCAATCGTATACTATTGATGAGCATCCTGTTTTTAGTCATCGACGCATAAGGGACTATTGGATGGTCATCACCTTCGTAATTATTTAGCTTGTAGAGTTCATCTTTAATAAATGGGATCAATTGAATGGAGTTATATCCTTGGTCTTCGAAATAATCTAGTGCATCATCATCATGTTCAAGATCAAATAGACGCATTTCGGCAATAGTCTCTTGCATAGTTACAATCGAATCTTTGTAACGCTCCACCCTCGCTTCCGATTTCTTTATGTCTATTTCATAGCTTACTAATATATGTTTCGAATTTACATATTGAAATATCACCAACAAAACGGTGAATATAAATAAGTACATAAAAATTTTACTTTTCATCAATCTATAGTGTTATTTGTAAATTATCAAAGGCCAAAAAAACATTATCCGGCAAGGTTCTTACCACTTCATCATGAAACCCGAGCCAATGGCTAATATGAGTTAAATAAGCGCTTTCAGGATTCACTTTTTTAATTAGCTCTAAAGCTTCCTGCAAAGTAAAATGTGAGATGTGTTCTTTCTCTCTCAATGCATTTACTACAAGCACTTTCACACCTTTGAGTTTTTCGACTTCTTCTTCTGCAATTGTTTTAAAATCGGTCAAATAGGCAAAATCCTTGAAACGAAAACCGAACACCTGTAATTGGTAATGTAATCCGTTTATAGGCACGATGTTCAAATTGCCTATAGTGAAAGGCTTGTTTTCTATTTCAAAACATTGAACACCAGGAGCTCCAGCAAATTTACTTTTGGTTTCAAACACGTAATCAAACCGACGTTTTAATGCTTTGATAACGCGCTCATGAGCATACACAGGAATATCTCCTTGTCTAAAATAAAACGGTCTAATATCATCTATTCCTGCAGTATGGTCAGCGTGCTCGTGTGTGAAAATAATGCCATCTAGTTTTACAACACCTGCATTGAGCATCTGTTGTCGAAAGTCCGGTCCACAGTCTACAACATACGTAAAGTCGTTCCATTCCACTAAAATAGAAACACGCAGTCGTTTATCTTTTGAATTAGTACTTAAACAAACAGGATGATCGCTTCCTATAACTGGAATTCCTTGTGAAGTGCCTGTACCTAAAAACGTAATCTTCAAGTTAATTTAGTTTGTAACAAAAGTAGTTTTATTTTTTTGTTTCAGTTAGCAAATTAATACCTTTGTGGTATATTATACTGAATCTACAACATGGAAATCACCTTAAAAGGAGACAAAGAATTTGAAGAAATTCCATCCTTAAAAACCAAGGCTCTACGCATCAACCTTAATGAGAATATCTATGGAACCTTTGCCGAGATAGGTGCAGGCCAAGAAACCGTACGGCATTTTTTTAGAGCTGGTGGTGGATCAGGAACAATTGCAAAGGCCATGTCGGCGTATGATAAAGATTTTAGTGATGCCATTTATGGGATTGAAGATGATGGACGCTATGTGACTGAAGCACGTTTGAGAAAAATGCTTAGTCATGAAATAAACCTCATAGAGGAGCGCATTATTAGGGAGAAACATCCAAACAAAATGTTCTTTGCGTTCGCCAATACCGTGGCAACTATCGATTTTGCAAAGAAATACAAAGGTCATGGTTGGGTAGGTATTAAATACCAAATAGAACCTGAACAAGAATATAATGAAATTATTTTGCACCTTCGATTCAGGGAAAATGATGCTCGCTTGCAGCAAGAAACATTAGGTATTTTAGGCACAAATCTTATTTATGGGGCTTATTACAAGCACCATGAACCAAAGAAGTTGTTACGCTATCTTTATGACCATCTTGATAAAGACCAGATTGAGATTGATACCATCAATTTTTCAGGCCCTGCGTTTGAAAATGTTGATAATCGTTTGATGAGTTTGCAATTAGTAAAAAACTCTATGACAGACGCGATTATGTTTGCAGCAGATGGTAATAATGTATTACCTGCGAAGGTACTTTACAAAAAAAATATTTTGGCTTTACGTGGTAGCTTTAGACCTGTTACCAAGGTAAATATTGACATGTACGAGAAATCTTACGAAATGTTCGTTAAGGAGAATAAAGTGGATGTTGACAATACACAAGTCGTTTTTGAGATTACACTTTCTAACTTAAGGGCAGAAGGCGAGATAGACGAACAAGACTTTATGGACAGGGCTAAACTGCTATGTTCACTTGGTCACACTGTACTGATCTCTAATTTCCAAGAGTATTACAAACTGGTTGAATATTTTTCGCAATACTCAAAAAACAGAATGGGCTTATCAATGGGTGTCAACAACCTGGTAGATATTTTTGATGAGAAATATTATCGACATTTGAGCGGTGGTATTCTCGAGGCCTTTGGTAAATTGTTCTTTAAAGATTTGCGTGTGTATCTTTATCCAATGGAGAATGAAGATGGTACAGTTACCAATAGCGAAAACCTTAAAGTACATCCTCGAATGAAAGAGTTGTACAAATTCTTCAAATACAACGGAAAAGTAGTCGATATTACAGATTATGACCACTCGATACTTTCTATTTTCTCTAGAACGGTTCTCAAAGCCATATCTGAAGGAAATGATGGTTGGGAATCGATGCTACCTGAAGGGGTTGCGAAAATTATCAAAGAGAAATGTTTATTTGGCTATGAGGCCGAAGAGGTGATGCATAAAAAGTGATATTGATTTTAAAAATCCCTCAAACCACATATAAAAATATCATCAAATAATGGCAAATGGCACCACCTAGAACAAACAAGTGCCAAATCACATGATTATACGGAATGCGTTCAAAAGCGTAAAATATAATTCCGATGCTATAAAAAGTGCCTCCAGCAAATAAAAGTGTTACACCATCAGTTCCTATAAGGTTATAAAGATTTGAATAATCAAAGATAATTAACCAGCCCATCACCAAATACAGTAGGGTTGAGAATATTTCAAACTTTCCTGTAAAGAATAGTTTAAGAATCAATCCGAATCCTGCTATTGCCCATACAATCCAGAACAATTGCCAACCTAAACTTTCCGATAACCCTATCAATGTCACTGGTGTGTAGGTTCCAGCTATTAATATATAAATACTGATATGGTCAATAATTCTGAAATAATGCTTGCGCCTCTCTCCTTTTACGGAATGATAAAAGGCTGACGCCGAAAATAAGAGAATAATGGAAAACCCATAAAGAATGACACTAAACAAGCTCCAGTCTGATTGTTGTCTTGTATAACTTATCAAAAGAACCAACCCTGCGATTCCCATCAAAGCACCTAAGCCATGTGTCCAAGCGTTTAATCGTTCTTCGAAAGCCGATTGTTCTCTCTTCATTTAATCTTTATCTGATTTCGCGGCCCATTTATCCTTTATAGCATAATAATCTATAGGAAACGCAGGATTTTGACGTTCAAGGCGACCATCTTGAAATGCTCGAAGAAGGATGTCTTCTATCATAAAGTCTTCAGCCACGTTTACTGGGTCAAATTCACGTTTCAATGAAATATCAAATAGACTTGCAGTATTGTTGAACCAAAAAGCACGCCAACCGCTTCGTAATTCCTTAATTAATTCAAATGTTGTTTTACCAGTTTGGCGATGCATCAGCTTCACTAAGATCTGTCCTTCTGTTCGCGTAAGTTTTTTTAATTCTTCCGAAAACTCATCTTCAATATAACGTTGAATAATCCTAGAATACTGACGTTTTTCACTTTTTCGTTGAAGAGATTCCAAACGCATATTAAGTTCTACTAAACGTTCAGCCGCCAATTTAGCATAAGGATATACTTTCAACGTTTTTCGCTTTAAAATTAAATATCGAACACGTTCTTCTTTAGTTGCAAAACGATGTTTACCCAGTAAGTAGACCTCCCTTAATTGTATCACTGAAACAGCCACAGAGTCTCCATCGATAATGAAATACTCGACCGCAGTAGAATCCTGAATTATAGGTTCTATCTGTCCAAACATCAATATTGGGAAAAGTAAAAGTATATAGATAAACTTCATCATGCCTTCAATGACCTCTAAAATCGTTCCAAAAACGATGGTAAAATTAAGAATTTACATACTCAATAACCTTAAAATAGTATTAATATTATTAATTTAGTCGAAAATAATTATACATGGCACAGAAGAGCATTTTAAACAAAAAATCATTAGCATTTTTAGAAAAATATTTAAACAATGCATCACCTACGGGATATGAATGGACGGGTCAGGAAGTTTGGATGGAATATCTTAAACCTTACGTCGATGAATTTATTACCGACACATACGGAACAGCGGTAGGTGTCATCAACCCAAAAGCAAAATACAAAGTAGTTATTGAAGGACATGCTGACGAAATTTCGTGGTACGTGAATTATATTTCTGATAATGGCCTGATCTATGTCATCCGCAACGGTGGAAGTGACCATATGATTGCTCCAAGTAAAATAGTGAATATTCACACAAAAAATGGAATCGTAAAGGGTGTGTTTGGTTGGCCAGCGATCCATACCCGAAATAAGGAAAAAGAAGAATCTCCTAAAATTGAAAATATAACCATAGACGTTGGTGCAAAAGACAAAGCTGAGGTTGAAAAAATGGGCGTTCACGTAGGATGTGTCATAACCTATCCTGATGAATTTCATATTCTCAATAATGACAAGTTTGTGTGTCGCGCACTTGATAACAGAATGGGTGGATTTATGATTGCAGAAGTTGCACGCTTGCTTCACGAGAATAAGAAAAAATTACCATTCGGATTATATATTACCAATTCCGTACAGGAAGAAATCGGCCTTCGTGGTGCCGAAATGATCACACAGCGCATTAAACCAAATGTGGCTATCGTAACCGACGTTACGCATGATACCACTACTCCAATGATCGATAAGAAAAAAGAAGGTCATTTAGAGCTTGGTTTAGGACCAGTTGTGGCCTATGCACCAGCAGTACAGCAAAAATTACGTGATTTAATTACGGATACCGCCGAAAAGAATAAAATACCATTTCAGCGTTCCGCTTGCTCGCGAGCTACAGGGACAGATACAGATGCTTTTGCCTACAGTAATGGCGGTGTTGCAAGTGCATTGATATCCTTGCCTTTACGCTATATGCATACAACGGTAGAAATGGTGCAACGTGATGATGTGGAGAACGTCATTAAGTTGATTTATGAAACTCTTCTGAATATAAAAGACGGGGAAACGTTTAGTTATTTTAATAAATAATAAAAACTGTCTGTTCGAACGTAGTCGAGAATTGTTAAAATTTTTCGACTATGCTCGAATGAACATTAATAATATCTAATGCAGAATCAAAAACATCTTTTCGACATTCCTGAAGATATTACCTATTTGAACATTGCAGCTCAATCACCTTCTTTTAAAGCTGTTTTTGAGGCAGGTCTTGAGGGATTGAAGCAAAAAAACCAACCGCAAACCATTGCATTATCAGATTATTTTGAGCCTGTCACAGAGCTTAAAAAGTTATTCGCTCAACTTGTTGCTATTGACGATTACAACCGGGTAGTTACAATTCCTTCAGTATCCTATGGAATTGCTACAGTCGCTAAAAACATCAAACTTAAAGCTGGCGACGAAATAGTAGTGTTGCACGAACAATTCCCTAGCAATATTTATGCATGGCAAAAGCTTGCAGATAAGCATAATGCTATCATAAAAACCATTAAGGCACCAGACATTACTACCAATCGGGTTAAAGAATGGAACCAATTAATCCTGGATGCCATTAATGATAAGACTGCTGTTGTAGCGATGGGACATGTCCATTGGTCTAACGGAAGCTTGTTTGATTTGAAAGCTATCAGACAAAAAACAAAAATCCATAACGCCTTACTTATAGTTGACGGAAGTCAGTCCATAGGAGCTTTACCGTTTTCAGTGAAAGAGATTCAACCAGATGCTCTTATCTGTGCGGGCTACAAGTGGCTATTTGGTCCTTATGGTTGTGGTTACGCCTATTACGGACCTTATTTCGATAATGGAACGCCACTCGAAGAAAATTGGTCCAACCGCTTAAACAGTAATAATTTTACGGGGTTAACCAATTATGAATCTGAATACAAACCATTGGCAAATCGATATTCTGTTGGCGAAAGCGGTAATTTCATTTACGTGAAAATGCAAATCGCAGCTTTAAAACAAATTAATGACTGGACTCCCAAAAAAATCCAAGACTATTGCAGAGTCATTTCCGCAGAATCTGTAAAAGAATTAAAATCTTTGGGTTGTATCATTGAAAATGACAACTATCGCGCACATCATCTTTTTGGCATCAAACTACCAGAAGATTTAGAGATGGAACATATGAAATCCGCTTTGGCAGAGCAAAACATTGTTGTGTCTTTCAGAGGAGACTATATCAGGATTTCTTGTCATCTATTTAATACTGAAGGTGATTTTAAAAAGTTAGTTTCATGCATGTCTACGGTTTTAAAACAAGTTTAAGTTGGAGGAGTTAATTGACATACTTGACAAAGACGGCAAGCCCACTGGCAAAACAGCCCCAAAGTCCGAAATTCATAGTCAGGGATATTATCACAATACTGCACATGTCTGGTTTTATACCATGGATGGTGAAATTTTATTGGCCCAACGCGCTGCGACTAAGAGCATCCATCCTTTGCTATGGGATGTTTCCGTTGCGGGACATGTAGATGCTGGTGAAACGATTGAAGACGCTGCAATCCGAGAAGTGAAGGAGGAAATAGGATTGAAAATCAAAAAAATTCAGTTGCAAAAAATTGGTGTTTTTGAATGTTTTCAGTCATATGAAACTGGTATTGTAGATAATGAATTTCACCATACATATCTCGTACAATTTGATTATTTCCTTTCTGACCTAATTCCTCAAGAAGGTGAAGTTGAAAATTTAAAACTAGTAAGTATGTACGATTTTTCAGAAATCATAGACCATTGTGGTAAGAATCTTCATTTGGTAGAAAGCAATAAGTCATATTATAACGCAGTCATGGATGCTATATTGGAACAAATAACCTAATTATTAAACGAGACTTTTTTTTCCAATGATACTACTCCTTTCCGCCCTTGCCCCTGTCTTTTTCGTGTTAATATTCATCTATTTTATGGATAAACATGAAAAGGAACCTGTTCGTCATTTGATTTTCAATTTTTTATTGGGTGCTGTTGTAAGCATCATTATTACAACAGTTTTATACGTGATTATAGATATTCCATTGCCCTTACACGATAAAACAAGCGTATTTGAACAATTCATTAAGGCGTTTTTTGTAGTTGGAATAAGTGAAGAATTCAGCAAATATATAATCATTCGTTATTATTCGCAGCCGCATGAGGAATTCAATGAGCCTTTTGATGGCATCATCTATGCGGTTATGGTTTCCATGGGATTCGCAGCTACAGAAAATATAATGTATGTATTTCACGGCGGAATGGAAACCGCTCTTATCAGAGCCTTTACTGCTGTCCCTGCCCATGCCACATTTGGTATTTTAATGGGTTATTTTATGGGAAAGGCGAAGTTTTCAAACAATCGTGTTATTGTGAACCTTACAGGGCTGTTTCTTGCAGCTTTGTTTCACGGCGCTTATGATTTCTTTCTGTTTATTGATTTTATACCTGGTATTTGGGTTGGTGCATTTATAGCTCTATTTATTGGAGCTATTTTAGCAAGAATGGCCATCAAAATCCATCAAAACAATTCGGTTTTCAAAGTTTGAGCATAATTATCATTTAATATTTATCTTTACAATTCAATCAATTAATATGTCAAAATTATATAAAGTCAAGGTCAACGATTCATTTGAACTGGATATTGACACCGACGCACTATCGCAAATGGATGCCATCAAACTATCGGACTCCAAATTTCATATTCTCAAAGATTTTAAAACCTACACTGCCGAAATAACCGATAGTCAATTCAAACAGAAAACATATACCGTTAAAATCAATAACAATTCCTATGCAGTAGAAATTCAAGACGCCCTGGATGAACTGATAAAAGACATGGGGTTTGAAGTGGGTGCCAGTAAAAAAATCAATGATGTAAAAGCGCCAATGCCGGGACTGATTTTAGATATGAGTGTCAGTGTTGGGCAGGAAGTAAAGGAAAACGATACTTTGCTGATACTGGAAGCCATGAAAATGGAAAACGTGTTGACTTCTACTAGGGATGGTGTCATCAAATCAATATCAGTAAAAAAAGGAGATGCCGTTGAGAAAAATCAATTGTTGATTGAGTTTGAGTAAAAGGAAAAAAAACAGAGAAAATAGAACAAAGACGCAAGAGCCTAGAGCCAAGACAAACAGGTGATAATTTTTCTTGGCTCCAGAAGTGAAAACAATCTTGATTCTTGTTTCGTATAGTAGCATTATGAAAAAAATACTTATAGCAAACAGAGGTGAAATTGCAATTCGCGTGATGCGAACGGCGAAAAAAATGGGCATCAAAACCGTTGCCATCTACTCTACTGCCGACAGAAATGCGCCGCACGTCAAATATGCTGATGAGGCTGTATTGATTGGAGAAGCACCTTCTAACCAATCTTATTTACGTGGTGAAAAAATTATTGAGGTTGCCAAAAGTTTGAATGTAGATGCGATACATCCAGGTTACGGTTTTCTTTCCGAAAATGCTGATTTTGCCGTGGCATGTGAAGAAAACGACATCATCTTCATTGGACCGAAATCCAAAGCGATAAAAATCATGGGAAGTAAATTGGCAGCCAAAGAGGCCGTAAAAGCTTACGATATTCCTATGGTTCCGGGTACGGAGAATGCCATTACAGATATTTCTGACGCGAAGAAAATTGCCAAGGAAATAGGTTTTCCTATTCTTATAAAAGCTTCAGCAGGCGGTGGTGGCAAAGGGATGCGAATTGTTGAAAAAGAATCCGAATTTGAATCTCAAATGAATCGCGCCATTAGTGAAGCAACTTCTGCTTTTGGTGATGGTTCTGTATTTATAGAAAAATATGTGACGTCTCCACGCCATATTGAAATTCAGGTAATGGCCGATTCACATGGCAATATATTGCATCTTTTCGAACGGGAATGCAGTATTCAGCGACGACATCAAAAAGTGGTTGAAGAAGCACCTTCTAGTGTGTTAACGCCTGAATTAAGAAAACAAATGGGAGACGCTGCGATAAAAGTAGCTAGATCCTGTGATTACCTCGGCGCTGGTACAGTTGAATTCTTATTGGATGAAAAACATAACTTTTACTTCTTGGAAATGAACACGCGTCTTCAAGTGGAGCATCCTGTGACCGAATTAATCACAGGAACCGATTTGGTAGAATTACAGATTCGTGTGGCTCGTGGCGAAGCATTGCCAATGAAACAGGCCGATTTACAAATTAAAGGTCATGCGCTGGAATTGCGTGTCTACGCCGAAGACCCATTGAACGATTTCTTACCAAGTGTTGGGAATCTGGAAGTTTACAAATTACCTGTTGGAGAAAATATTCGAGTGGATAATGGTTTTGA